>NZ_JBFTKN010000051.1:0-357 GCF_056395965.1 Dyella sp. 05T440 | reverse complement strand
GAATAGCGGGTTCCCGATTTCTGCCTCGCATCGACATTAGCCGCCGCCCCCTGTCGCCCCCTGTCGCGCCCGCCTGTCTGTGGGAGCGCACCCAGTGCGCGACAGCCACGCAGGAGTGTACCGCTCTGTAGGTTTGTCGCGCACAGGGTGCGCTCCCACAGAAGATCCGACCGGCAAGATTGATCCGCCATCCACGGACCTTCGCCCTCCCTTGTAGGAGCGCACTTTTGCGCGACCGCAGCGCCTGGACGTGCCGCTCCGTCGGTTGGTCGCGCACAAGTGCGCTCCTACAAAAGCCCAGTAGCGCCTGGCGTTGTTCGGCTCTTGGTGTGGCTCTTCGCCCTCGTTCGCCCTCGG
>NZ_JBFTKN010000050.1:0-370 GCF_056395965.1 Dyella sp. 05T440 | reverse complement strand
GCGCCGGGCGCTGTTGTCCTTCAGGAAGAAGGTGTAGCCGGAGGCCGTGCCCAGTTCCGGAATGGCCGGCGGCGGGAAGGCAAAGATGAAGGCATCCTTGATCTGCCCCAGCGCGGCCATCGCGCGTCCGGTGATCGGCATCACACCGTTGTCGGCGTCACGATCCTTCCAGTCCTTCAGCTTGACGAAGGCCATGCCCGCGTTCTGGCCCATGCCGGCGAAGCTGAAGCCCTGCACCGAGAACACCGACTCGACGGCACCCTTCTCGTTTTCCATGAAGTGCTTTTCGAGCGCGGCGATCGATTCCAGCGTGCGCTCCTGGGTTGCGCCCACCGGCGCCTGCACCAGCGCCATCAGCACGCCCTGGTCT
>NZ_JBFTKN010000049.1:0-377 GCF_056395965.1 Dyella sp. 05T440 | reverse complement strand
CCGTAGGTTTGTCGCGCACAGGGTGCGCTCCCACAAAGAGCCGATCGGTACCGGCCTGCGCGATCCCTTGTAGGAGCGCACTTGTGCGCGACCGCAGCGCCGGGATGTACCGCTCCGTAGGTTTATCGCGCACAGGGTGCGCTCCCACAAAGAGCCGATCGGTACCGGCCTGCGCGATCCCTTGTAGGAGCGCACTTGTGCGCGACCGCAGCGCCGGGATGTACCGCTCCGTAGGTTTGTCGCGCACAGGGTGCGCTCCCACAAAGAGCCGATCGGTACCGGCCTGCGCGATCCCTTGTAGGAGCGCACTTGTGCGCGACCGCAGCGCCGGGATGTACCGCTCCGTAGGTTTATCGCGCACAGGGTGCGCTCCCACA
>NZ_JBFTKN010000048.1:0-400 GCF_056395965.1 Dyella sp. 05T440 | reverse complement strand
TAGGTGGTTGATAGGCGCGGTGTGGAAGTGCAGCAATGCATTGAGCTTACGCGTACTAATGAGCCGTGAGGCTTGACCATATAACCCCAAGACGCTTTGTTTAACGCGCTTCCTGCGCGAGTAAAAGCGGCCATCCATGGCCGCACTCCGCAGGAAAAGCACGCTTCGACGAACGCATCTAGTTCGATTTCACCAGACGCTTGTCACTCGTTTACCCCTTTGCGGAACTGGCGCATATCCTGCGCTGTTCCCACCCCTTCCCTGGCGGCTATAGCGCTGTGGCCCCACCCGATCCCATCCCGAACTCGGAAGTGAAACGCAGCTGCGCCGATGGTAGTGTGAATTCTCATGCAAGAGTAGGTCACCGCCAGGGGCTTTATCCCTCAAACGCCTTCCCATC
>NZ_JBFTKN010000047.1:0-403 GCF_056395965.1 Dyella sp. 05T440 | reverse complement strand
TGCCAACGTCGGGGAAACTTGCGAAAGCCTGGGCCCGGTGCGCAAGCTATCGGAACCGATAGGGAAAGAGCGCCCGCATGACGGCGACGACGGGGGAGGATCACGAGCGCCTGGCGCGGGTCATGGACCTGGCGCTGGCCGTGCGCGACCTCGGCGCCGAGATCGGCCTGCCCTACGTGGCCGCCAGCGCCGACATCTCCAGCCCCGAACCCATGCTCGGCTCCGACGGCCTGCCGCTGGCCGAGACCACCTTCCAGTGGCTGGACGCCGGCCTGCGCTACTGGCGCGACCGCGCCTTCGCCCTGCGTGCGCCGTTCATCCTGGCCGCCCGCTACGCCGCCGAGCCGTTCTTCTATCACCAGGGCCGCTTCTGCAGCTGGCGGCCGCTGGCCAAGCTGGAGGC
>NZ_JBFTKN010000046.1:0-403 GCF_056395965.1 Dyella sp. 05T440 | reverse complement strand
TAGGTGGTTGATAGGCGCGGTGTGGAAGTGCAGCAATGCATTGAGCTTACGCGTACTAATGAGCCGTGAGGCTTGACCATATAACCCCAAGACGCTTTGTTTAACGCGCTTCCTGCGCGAGTAAAAGCGGCCATCCATGGCCGCACTCCTCAGGAAAAGCACGCTTCGACGAATGCATCTCGAAACAAAATTTCACCTCGACGCTTGTCACTCGTTTACCCCTTTGCCGGACTGGCGCATTCGTGCGCTGTCCGCACCCCTTCCCTGGCGGCTATAGCGCTGTGGCCCCACCCGATCCCATCCCGAACTCGGAAGTGAAACGCAGCTGCGCCGATGGTAGTGTGAATTCTCATGCAAGAGTAGGTCACCGCCAGGGGCTTTATCCCTCAAACGCCTTCCCATC
>NZ_JBFTKN010000045.1:0-405 GCF_056395965.1 Dyella sp. 05T440 | reverse complement strand
GACCTGACCGAATACCTCAACGAACAGGGGATCCGCGTCCGCTACATGCACAGCGACGTCGACACCCTGGAGCGCATCGAGATCATCCGCGACCTGCGCCTGGGCCATTTCGACGTGCTCGTGGGCATCAACCTGCTGCGCGAGGGCCTCGACATTCCCGAATGCGGCCTGGTGGCCATCCTCGACGCCGACAAGGAAGGCTTCCTGCGCTCGGAGACCTCGCTCGTCCAGACCATCGGCCGCGCCGCCCGCAACGTCGACGGCAAGGTCATCCTCTATGCCGACCGGATCACCGGCAGCATGGAGCGGGCCATGGCCGAGACCCAGCGCCGCCGCGACAAGCAGAACGCCTACAACCTCGAACACGGCATCACGCCCGAGAGCGTCAAGCGCGACATCAAGGAC
>NZ_JBFTKN010000044.1:0-409 GCF_056395965.1 Dyella sp. 05T440 | reverse complement strand
TTCATTGGGTTCGCCGCCGCTTTCACTGTACTTGCGCTCATTTTCTTTAATGGACAAATGATGCTTAAATTGAATCCGCTCGGCGACATTCTCGCTGCTGCCTCCGCATTCGTCTGGGCGGCATATGCGATTTTGATGAAAAAAATCAGCACATTCGGTTACCATACAATCCAATGCACACAGCGGATCTTTCTGTACGGTTTGCTATTCATGGTTCCCGCTCTGTTCCTGTTTGATTTCCGCTTCGACGCAAGCCCTTTTTCCTCCCCCGTCAATTGGTTGAACATCCTATTCTTAGGCGCGGGCGCATCTGCGCTTTGCTTTGTGACATGGAACTGGTCGGTCGGTGTGCTTGGAGCGGTAAAAACGAGCGCTTATATCTATATGGTGCCCGTCATCACTATTGCGG
>NZ_JBFTKN010000043.1:0-412 GCF_056395965.1 Dyella sp. 05T440 | reverse complement strand
GAGCGGCTGCGTCCTTTCATTCGCAACCCAACACCGTAGGGCCACCCCTGTGGGAGCGCACCCTGTGCGCGACTGCCACGCCTGGGTGTATCGCTTCGTCGGCTTGTCGCGCACAGGGTGCGCTCCCACAAATGGCCGAACGGCAACGTTGACCCACCATTCGTCGGCCTGCGCCCCCTTTGTAGGAGCGCACTTGTGCGCGACCGCAGCGCTGTGGTGTTCCGCTCCGTCGGTTTGTCGCGCACAAGTGCGCTCCTACAAGGGAGCGGCTGCGTCCTTTCATTCGCAACCCAACACCGTAGGGCCACCCCTGTGGGAGCGCACCCTGTGCGCGACAGCCACGCCTGGGTGTATCGCTTCGTCGGCTTGTCGCGCACAGGGTGCGCTCCCACAAATGGCCGAACGGCCGAAC
>NZ_JBFTKN010000042.1:0-427 GCF_056395965.1 Dyella sp. 05T440 | reverse complement strand
TCTCCATCGCCCTGCGCGCACCACTGCCGTCGTCGGGGCCCGCAGTCAGATGATACGCATCGGAGGTGGTGCCGTAGCCGACCAGCTCGGCCAGCGGGGTGGCGCCACGCGCCAGCGCATGATCCAGCCGCTCGATCACCAGCAGCCCTGCCCCTTCGGACATGACGAAGCCGTCCCGCTGCTCATCAAACGGCCGGGACGCTGCCTGTGGCGTGTCGTTGAACGACGTGCTCAGTGCCTTGGCCGCCGCAAAGCCGCCCAGGCTGACCCGATGCATCGCAGCTTCCGCGCCACCACACAGTGCAATGTCCGCATCGCCGGACCGGATGAGGCGCGCCGCATCACCAATGGCTTGGACGCCCGCCGCGCATGCCGTGACGGGTGCGCTCTGCGGCCCCTTGAACCCGTACCGGATCGACGCCTGCCC
>NZ_JBFTKN010000041.1:0-429 GCF_056395965.1 Dyella sp. 05T440 | reverse complement strand
GGCGAGGTGCGGGTGAATAAAAAGCGCGTCAAGCCAGAATATAAGCTGGAGGAGGGCGATGAGGTGCGCATTCCGCCGGTTCGGGTAGCGGAACGCGATGAAGATGCCGTTTCCCCCAAACTGGCGAAAGTGGCGTCACTGGCCGATGCCATCCTGTTTGAGGATGAGTCGCTGCTGGTGATGAACAAGCCTTCCGGCACAGCCGTGCATGGCGGTAGCGGGCTCAGCTTCGGGGTGATTGAAGGGTTACGTGCCCTGCGACCGGAAGCGCGCTTTCTGGAGCTGGTGCATCGCCTGGATCGTGACACCTCCGGCATTCTGCTGGTCGCTAAAAAGCGTTCTGCGCTGCGTTCCCTCCATGAGCAACTGCGTGAAAAGGGGATGCAGAAAGATTATCTGGCCCTGGTGCGCGGCAACTGGCCGTCACAC
>NZ_JBFTKN010000040.1:0-436 GCF_056395965.1 Dyella sp. 05T440 | reverse complement strand
CGGCTGGCTTGATGCTGTCGCATCTATTGCATTTGCAGGGTATCGAATCGGTGGTGCTGGAAACGCGCAGCCGGGAAGACATCTGCGCAACCATTCGCGCCGGCGTGCTGGAGCAAGGCACCGTCGACCTGATGACCGAAACCGGTCTGGGCGGCAGGCTGCGGCGCGAAGGTTTTCGCCACGAAGGCACGGTGTTGCGCTTTAACGGCGTTGACCGGCGCATTGATTTCGTTGAACTCACCCAGGGCCGGGCCGTGATGGTCTACGCGCAACACGAGGTCATCAAGGATCTGGTTGACGTGCGCTTGGCCGCAGGTGGCGACATCCGCTTCGACGTCAGCGGCGTGTCTTTGCATGCGCTGGAATCCACGTGCCCCAGCGTGCGCTTTACCGGGCCGGAGGGCAGCACGCATCTGCTGGAAGCAGACTTCATCGC
>NZ_JBFTKN010000039.1:0-450 GCF_056395965.1 Dyella sp. 05T440 | reverse complement strand
GGTCTGGCCGCTGTGCGGCGGCATGAAGAAGTTCCACAGCCCCTCGGCCTTGGCCTTCTGCTTCAGCTCCTCCAGCACCTGGACGACTTTCCAGCGCTGGTCGGCGGGGACGTCCATCTCGGCTTCGTAGACGGGGACCGCCGGACGCACGTGTGCGTCGATGAAGCCGTTCACCCGGTCGAGGAATTCCCGCTGGCGGGGAGAGATGTCGAAGTCCATGGCGTTCCCGATCCCTGGTTCAAACACTTGTTTGAAGCATGTGTAGCACCGAGTTGACGGGCGCGGCAAGCGGGCGTTGCGGACGGTTTGAACGTTCGCGTCGTCTTGAACGCGGCTGGCCGCCAGACGGCTTGTCACGCGGCCGCTCCTGGCGGAAAACACCGGTCATGAACCTGACCATCAAGCCCCTCGAAGGCCGCTACGTCCGGCTGGAACCGATCACCCGGGACC
>NZ_JBFTKN010000038.1:0-475 GCF_056395965.1 Dyella sp. 05T440 | reverse complement strand
TGTCACACGCGGGCGTTGCAAAGGCGACATGCTGGCCGCTCCTGACCGGGAGGCCCGCATGACCCAGCCGTTCCAGCTTTCCCTGGCCCCGCGCCAGCTGACCCAGACCATCAATCCGTGGTCGTGGAGCTTCGGCGACTTTTCCCTGTTCACCGTCAATCTGGGCCAGTCGCGCAGCCCCGAGGTGGAAAGCCGCGTGCTCGACGAGGTGGGCAGCTACGGCCGCCAGATCGGCCGCATCAGCGAGGCGCTGCTGGCCCTGGTCGACTGGGCCGAAAAGCAGCCGGACGCTCCGTCCAGTCCCGCCTTCCAGGCCCTGCGCGACCAGGTGGCCCACGTGGCCCTGATCAAGAAGGCGGTCGAGGCCGAGAAGGCGGGCGGCTAGCCGGCCTTGCGCAGGGCGTGCAGGCGAAAGCCGCCCCGCACGCCGGCGATGAAGCACAGCAGCGCCAGCACGCTGAGGGTGAGGCTGAGG
>NZ_JBFTKN010000037.1:0-496 GCF_056395965.1 Dyella sp. 05T440 | reverse complement strand
TGTCCACGGCCGTCTTCATGTTGTCGTAGATGCCGCGGTGGGGCACGCCACCAAACACCGCAAAGGCGTGTTGGTGCGCGTCGAAGAGCATCTCGTGGGTCTGCAGCGGATAGGCGCGCAGCAGGAAGGCGCGGCTATGGCAAAGCTTGAACTGCGCGATCTGCAGCTTTACGCGCTCCCCACCGATACGGGCGATATCCTCGCTCCAGTCGAACTGAAATGCCTCGCCCGGGGCGAACACCAGGGGCACGAAGGTGCCCCGACCGGCCGTGCGGGACCGCTCTTGCTCGACCCGACGCCACTCGCGGGCAAACGCGGCGACCCGGCCATAGGAGCCAGGGTAGCCCTTCATCAACAGGGCGGCGTGCATCTGTCGTAACGTGCGGCGCTGCTTGCGGGGCTGTTGCTGGTTGGCGCGAAGCCAACGGACCAGCTCGGCCGCATACGGATCCAGCTGACTGGGACTCTTGCGGCGCGGATAGTGCGGGCTGGTCTC
>NZ_JBFTKN010000036.1:0-517 GCF_056395965.1 Dyella sp. 05T440 | reverse complement strand
GGCCCGAGGCGATCACCACTTCCCAGGCCCAGGCCCTGAGCCATCCGCCCATCGCCGACTGCGCGCGCTACGACCTGCTGCGAGGCTCCCGTGCAGCGGCATGAGATGATCCAGGCCCTGGGCGAGCTGGGCCTCAAGGGCATGGCCGGCGCCTTCGACGACGCCGTCACCACGGGCCTGCAGCGCAAGCGCACCGCCATGGAGATCCTGGCCGATCTGGTGAAGGCCGAGGCTGCCCATCGTCAGGCCGCCTCCATCCGATATCGGATCACCGCCGCCAAGCTGCCGGCGATGAAGGAYCTGGCGCGCTTCAACTTCGAGGGCTCGCCCATCAACGAGAGCCTCGTGCGCGCCCTGCATGGCGGCTCATTCCTGGCCGATCACCGCAACATCGTCCTGATCGGCGGAACGGGCACCGGCAAGACCCACCTGGCCATCGCCATCACCGCCAATGTGGTGCTGGCCGGGGCGCGCGGGCGCTACTTCAACACCGTCGATCTGGTGAACCGGCTCGAGG
>NZ_JBFTKN010000035.1:0-694 GCF_056395965.1 Dyella sp. 05T440 | reverse complement strand
CACACCATGGGAGTGAGTTGCTCCAGAAGCCGTTAGTCTAACCGCAAGGGGGACGACGACCACGGAGTGGTTCATGACTGGGGTGAAGTCGTAACAAGGTAGCCGTATCGGAAGGTGCGGCTGGATCACCTCCTTTCGAGAACGACATCCTTCTTCCCCGCAAGACGTCCACACAAGACACCTGCATTTCTTTTCACGCGACATCCGTGTCGCGGAGAGCGAAAATCAAGAAGTCGCCATCCATGGCGACACTCTTCAGATAAATCACGCTTCGTAGCCCCGTTGCTGCGGGACGTGTTTCGCTTTCTGCGCTGCCCGGATATTAGGTTCCCGGGTCTGTAGCTCAGGTGGTTAGAGCGCACCCCTGATAAGGGTGAGGCCGGTGGTTCGAGTCCTCCCAGACCCACCACTAAATCACTTGGGGCCATAGCTCAGCTGGGAGAGCACCTGCTTTGCAAGCAGGGGGTCGTCAGTTCGATCCTGACTGGCTCCACCATTTTGGTGATACGTCGTGAAATGAAAGCAGCGCACACATAAGATTTTAGAAACGAGGCGGCATTGAGGCCGTTCTTGTGTTCATTGAAAACGTAAACGAGTGACAAGCGTCTTGGTTCGAAACCGAATCGAGATGTGTCGTTGAGGCAATTAAGCGAACGCGTTGTTTGGACAGTACGATGATTATCACCTCGTAAGT
>NZ_JBFTKN010000034.1:0-793 GCF_056395965.1 Dyella sp. 05T440 | reverse complement strand
GCACGTGGTCATCGAGGTTGAAGGCGTAGAACAGCGGTGCTTGCGCAGCTTGCTGACGACCCATCATCGTGGCAACGTCCACTTGTCCGATGGGTAGGCAGTGAATCAGCTTCAGACGGCCGATTCAACTGACTTTTTCAACACAATCGGTCGGAAGCAGACACTTCACCCAGACGGATCTTTAGCTCTTTTCAGCGCCCACCGTTGCTGAACTGCAGCGATAACGCCGGCAGCGACTGCCATACCAAACGGTACGAAGATTGTTGCATCCAAGTCTTCCCGCGCGGAACGGACGATTGCCACAGACGGGTCTGAGGGTAAGTAGACCAGCGCTGATATTTCCCCCTCAGCCAAGTGGCACCCTTCCCAGTGACTGTAGCTACGGCCACCCACGGTGTAAGCAAATTCACAAGCATTGTGGTTTTCAGGCCGAATTGTGATGACCTTCCCTTCGGTTTCAATCCCGTTTGTGGCGAGCCGATAGAGCGTTAACCAGTTTCCCGGGCCGGCGTTGATCGCGACCCAGAAGAAGACAAGAACAACACCAAAGACTATTAGCCCCCTGTGAAGGGGAGCATGAAAGTCGAAACGAAACGCGGCCATCCCTTCACCTCACAGGTGGATCATTGGAGCTCGCAATGTCTGCTTTGGGTCGATTGTGTTGAAAAAGTCAGTTGAATCGGCCGTCTGAAGCTGATTCACTGCCTACCCATCGGACAAGTGGACGTTGCCAYGATGATGGGTCGTCAGCAAGCTGCGCAAGCACCGCTGTTCTACGCCTTCAACCTCGATG
>NZ_JBFTKN010000033.1:0-1379 GCF_056395965.1 Dyella sp. 05T440 | reverse complement strand
GGTCGCGTTGAGCTGCGACATGTTCACTGCGTCAGTCGCTGCCACGCCAGCCGTCACGTTCTTGAGCGTGCGGGTGTTGCCGTTCTTGTCGGCAAAGTCGACCGCCACACCATCGGTGGCCTTGCCCACGGTCAGGTCGGCACCGGCCGCAGCCTGCTGCACCAGGCCCACGGTGCCGCTGTTGATCTGGTTGGTGATGTTGTTGATCGACGTCGTGTTACCCGCGATGGCCGTGGTGTTGCCGGCGATGTCGCTGGTGTTCTGCACCACGCGGCCATCGACGTTAGTGAGCGCCGTGCCCACGTCGTTCGCCGTGGTGGTCGTGCCGTCGGCATTGTGCAAGGTGTAGCTCGGCGCCACGATGGCACCGGTCGTGCTGTTGTAGCTCGCACCGCCGCCGAAGGCCGAAGCCGTGGTGGTGCCCTGCTGATCGGCCTTGCCTTCCACGCGGGTCACGTTGGCGTTGGTCGTGTTGAGCTGCGACATGTTCACCGCATCGGTGTCAGCCACGCCCGCCGTCACATTCTTGAGCGTGCGGGTGGCGCCGTTCTTGTCGGCAAAGTCCACTGCAACGCCGTCGGTGCCCTTGCCCACGGTCAGGTCGGCACCGGCCGCAGCCTGCTGGACCAGGCCAGTTGTGCCGTTGTTGATGTTGTTCTGCAGGTTGGTGATGGCCGTCGTATTGCCGGCGATGTTGGTGGTGTTCAGCGCAACATTGGCGTTGGTCGTGTTGAGCTGCGACATGTTCACCGCATCGGTGTCAGCCACGCCCGCCGTCACGTTCTTGAGCGTGCGGGTCGCGCCGTTCTTGTCGGCAAAATCCACTGCAACGCCGTCGGTGCCCTTGCCCACGGTCAGATCGGCACCGGCCGCAGCCTGCTGGACCAGGCCAGTCGTGCCGTTGTTGATGTTGTTCTGCAGGTTGGTGATGGCTGTCGTATTGCCGGCGATGTTGGTGGTGTTCTGCACCACGCGGCCATCGACGTTGGTGAGCGCCGTGCCCACGTCGCTCGCCGTGGTCGTCGTGCCGTCGGCATTGTGCAGGGTGTAGCTCGGTGCCACGATGGCACCGGTGGTGCTGTTGTAGCTCGCACCGCCGCCGAAGGCCGAAGCCGTGGTGGTGCCCTGCTGGTCGGCCTTGCCTTCCACGCGGGTCACGTTGGCATTGGTCGTGTTGAGCTGCGAGACATTCACCGCATCGGTGTCAGCCACGCCAGCCGTCACGTTCTTCAGCGTGCGGGTGGAGCCGTTCTTGTCGGCAAAGTCCACTGCAACGCCGTCGGTGCCCTTGCCCACGGTCAGATCGGCGCCAGCCGCAGCCTGCTGCACCAGGCCCACGGTGCCGCTGTTGATCTGGTTGGTGATGTTGTTGATCGACG
>NZ_JBFTKN010000032.1:0-1547 GCF_056395965.1 Dyella sp. 05T440 | reverse complement strand
CGATGGTGTTGAAAAAGTCGTCATTTCGCCAGTGGCTCGTCGGTCCGATGATGAGTTGGTCGGTTCCCAAGTGAAGAATCGACAGGCAAACGCTCTGGCTCTGTCATGCGGGGACCACATCGATCCCTTTGGTCACCTTCGGCATCAACCATTTCGCCATTCGCCGCAGATTTTGCGCGGTGGCGGCCAATAAAAACTCATCGTTTGCACCACTCAGGCCACGTAGACGCAGGCGATCCAGTCGCAAAATGCATTTCAGGTGAGCGAACAACATCTCGACCTTCTTTCGGTGTCGACGTGATCGTTCGTAGCGTGGCGTGGTGGCGATCTGGCGGGCAACATCGCGTGCAGCCTCGTGGCGCTGGCGCGTGATCTTTCGCTGCGGGGTGTTCGGACAGCAACGCGCCTTCAGTTCGCACTGCGCACAGTCATGAACGCTACTGCGATAGATCACCGTGCCATCGGCGGTAGCTTTGCCTGATGACCGGAGGGCCTTGCCCATGGGACAGCGGTACTCATCGGCGTCGGCATGCCAGGTGAAGTCCGATCGGCTCAGCGTGCCGTCGGTGCGCTCGCTTTTGTCCCACACCGGTACGTGCGGCTCGATCTGCTTGTCGTCGACCATCCATCCCAACATGGCTGCAGTGCCGTAGGCCGTGTCGCCAATGAGGTGCTTGGGCTTGAGGTCGAAGCGTTGATCGACACGCTCGACCATGGTGCGGGTCGCCTGTACTTCGGCTGATCGCAGCGAAGGCGATGCCTCTACGTCGACGATGATGCCGGCATCGACATCGATCAGGTAGTTGGTGGAATACGCGTAGAACGCGGGGCCGCCGGGCGCGGCGGTCCACTGCGAGGCCGGGTCGGTCGGTGACACCTGTTTGGGCGGCGTGCGCTCGTCTTCAGCGGCGTCCAAGGCAGCCAGGTACTCGCGCACGGGACGCGTTAATGGCGTCTCTTCCGGCCAACAGGCTTCCGTCCCTGGCATGCCGCGCTGCCGACTGGCATCGGCCTTGATCACGCTGGCGTCGGTGGCGAAGCCCTCACCGCCGACCAAGCCTTCGGCAAGGCAGCGCTGCAGCACCTTCTCAAACACGAAGCGCAGCGTGTCATTGTCGCGGAAGCGGCCATGGCGGTTCTTGGAGAACGTCGAATGGTCAGGTATGGCATCTTCCAGACCCAAGCGGCAGAACCAGCGATAGGCCAGGTTCAAATGCACCTCTTCGCACAGCCGACGCTCGGAGCGAATGCCAAAGCAGTAGCCGACGATCAACATGCGGATGATTAGCGCCGGATCGATCGACGGCCGGCCCATGCTGCTGTAGTGCGGAGCGAGGTGCGTATGCAGCTCACTCAGATCAAGAAAACGGTCGATGCCGCGCAGCAAGTGATTGGCCGGCACGTGGTCATCGAGGTTGAAGGCGTAGAACAGCGGTGCTTGCGCAGCTTGCTGACGACCCATCATCGTGGCAACGTCCACTTGTCCGATGGGTAGGCAGTGAATCAGCTTCAGACGGCCGATTCAACTGACTTTTTCAACACAATCG
>NZ_JBFTKN010000030.1:0-2170 GCF_056395965.1 Dyella sp. 05T440 | reverse complement strand
GAGGTTGAAGGCGTAGAACAGCGGTGCTTGCGCAGCTTGCTGACGACCCATCATCGTGGCAACGTCCACTTGTCCGATGGGTAGGCAGTGAATCAGCTTCAGACGGCCGATTCAACTGACTTTTTCAACACAATCGACCCGAAGCGGACATAATCGGCTGGTCCGTGGGGAAGCGGAGACGGGAGGACAAATGGCGTTTGATAAGGCCGAATTCGGCACGGCTGCATCGCTCAATTCGTTGGGCGAAGTCAGCCAGTTCATTAGGAATAGGCCCGTGGACAGAGGTGACCGACAGACCGCTGCAGCGTATGGAATGTTTCTGGTGGCATCAGAAGGTGCGAAGCCTGACAGCTATTTCGAAGATGCACTCGCATTACTGCATAGGCTCGCGGTAGCAAAGGCCGAACTGGATGCCGCCGCCCATCATGAATTGTTGGTGGCTGATATAACCGCCTCAATCTTGCGAGCTGCGCAGCACTTCATCGATGAGGCGACTGTGCCATGCACCGAGTGGCCAAGCACCGAGGAGATCGCAGGCGTGGTTTACGAGCAGGCGCGTTCATTCGCTGATACTTAAGGTCCGCATCCGACCCATAGCAGGCATGGCCGAACATGGAGGTAGTCGTATGTCGCACGCTTTGCATGATCTGTTACGCCGACTGGAAGTCGCTGGGATTTCTTTTACTCTGAGCCGAAACCGTTCCGACTCCGTACTGGTTTCACTGACCCTCGTCGGCGAAAGGATTGAGGTCGATGTGTTCGAGGACGGCCACATGGAGGTGTCCCGCTTCGCCGGTAGTGAAGATATCGTGGGTGGCACTGAACTTGTCGACCAGTTGATCGACGCAAATACGGATTGAAGAACCGTCCGCTTCCGACCCGAAGCGGACCTTATAGATTGGGATCGAAATAAGGGGATCAGGGGTGTTGAATGGAATTTGAGGTCTTCAAAGAATTGGTCTTCGAGGCCATATCCGAGAATGACGGTCGGTGGACTTGGTACCAATTGGACCGGCGACTGATGGGCGCCAATCCAGAAATGACCACGTCTCTCATGCCGGCGATAAGCGAATTGATCAGCGAGAATAGGATTCGGGTGGCTCCAAACAGCCCGATACCAGGCCAACCTCGCTACGAGGTTGTTCGCGTTTTCGAGTAGCAAGAAGAGGTCTGCTATCGACCCATAACGGACCTTATGGCCCTACAGCGCCGCGGCTCGCCCTTGCTCGCTGGCCTGGCTTCGTCGGATAGTTGGCGGAACGGCTCAGGGTGTGAGGCGGAAATCGTCACACTGACGAAGGCACGTGCACGGAGGCCAATGGTGAAGTACGCAGATGGTCAGCAGGTTCTCGCGGGGGACGTAGTCGAGATTGATGGTCGGTATCACGGAGTGGTGATCGCGGCCATCGATGGCAAGAGTTATTTGCCCGGTGGCGAGGAATGGGAGTACCTGGGTACCGGCGCAATGATCGATACCGATTTCGGCGGCTTGGTGCACTACCCAGACGACGACGAAGAGCTGGTCCTTGTTCGTCGGGTTAGTTGACGGAACGGCTCAGGGCGTGAAGCGGACATCGCGTTGCCAATCGACAAGCGGTAAACCAACTTTCATGAGCAGGGAAGCTAGATGCAGGTCACCAGCGAAGTCTTTGAGAAAGGTCTATCAGAAGGGATTACCTGGGAGGAGCAGGTTTTCATTTTCTGTGAATTCAGGGGCATCCATGGCGAAGGATTGCATGTCACGTCTGCCTTCCTCGATTCTACGTTTAGGCAGTGCGACATCTACTGGGCACTGTTCAATATCGCCACTTTTGTCGGAATCAAATTTCACGGTTGTGACTTTCATGGCTGCTCGTTCGCTGGATGCCGGTTCGTGGAATGTGAGTTTGAAGACTGCCGGTTCCTACCCGACAACCTCAACGGAAGTTGCCGCTTCGATGATTCGCGGTGGTACGGCTGCACGCAGCGGCGAACCGAGGGTTTGAGCACGGAATTTGCTTCTGTTTAGATGACCACGAAACGTCCGCTTCCGACCGATGGTGTTGAAAAAGTCGTCATTTCGCCAGTGGCTCGTCGGTCCGATGATGAGTTGGTCGGTTCCCAAGTGAAGAATCGACAGGCAAACGCTCTGGCTCTGTCATGCGGGGACCACATCGATCCCTTTGGTCAC
>NZ_JBFTKN010000029.1:0-2512 GCF_056395965.1 Dyella sp. 05T440 | reverse complement strand
ATGTTGGCGCTCGTTGAAAACTGACCATCTCTGCTCATTGAAAATTGACCAGGGGTGGAAGCCGAGGGCGGCAGCCCCCGGCGTTGCCTAATCGTATCGATTGTCAGCTCAATTCGTCGATGGCCTCCTGGTCTTGAGTCTTGGCCTGTTCACGGGATTTGATTCTGGCTTTGGCAGTGCTGCTGCTGTGCCGGAAGCGATAGGACTCGTTGCCCGTCTCGACGATGTGGCAGTGATGCGTGAGCCGGTCGAGCAGCGCGGTGGTTAGCTTCGGGTCGATAAAAACGTTGCTCCACTCGGCGAAGACCAGGTTGGTCGTGATGATCACGCTGGTGTGCTCGTAGAGCTTCGAGAGCAAATGAAACAGCAGCGCGCCACCGGCTTGTGAAAACGGCAGATAGCCCAGCTCGTCAAGAATGACGAGGTCGAGATGCATCAGCTGATGGGCCAGCCGGCCGGCTTTGCCGGCCGCCTTCTCTTGTTCCAGCGTGTTGACCAGCTCCACCGTCGAGTAGAAGCGCACGCGCTTGCCATGCCGGGCGATGGCCTCGATGCCTAGCGCCGTGGCCAGATGCGTCTTACCCGTACCGGTACCGCCAATCAGCACGATGTTTTCGGCCTTCTCGGTGAAGGCGGTGGTGGCAAAGGTGGTGATCTGCCGACGATCGACCTTTGATTGATCGAAATCGAATCCGGCCAGGTCGCGATGGATCGGGAAGCGTGCACTATGCATCTGGTAGCGGATCGAACGCAGGGCCCGGTCGGTCGATTCGGCCTGCACCAGATGAGTCAGCAGCGATTCGTACGTGGTCAGGCCGCCCGTGCTGCCTTGTTCGACCCAGTCGGCGTAGCAGCTGGCCATGCCGTACAGGCGCAGCGCTTTGAGGTTTGCGATCAGATCAGTCATGGCCGATCTCCTCGCGCAGCGAGTCGTAGCGACGCGTGTCGGCAATCGGCGCGGTCGTGACCGTCAGGGCAGTATCGACCGATTCGGGACGTGGCCCCTCGTGCAATCGTGCGAGGACATTGAGCACATGCTCGGCACTCGGTCGCCCGGATTCAAGCACCAGATCGACGGCGATTAGTACCGCTTCCAGACCGAAAACCGGCACGGCCGATAGCACCTTCGCCATCACCCGATCGCCGCCATCGCGACGCAGCAGCGCGCGGCTGAGTCGCAGCAGCGGCGCCGGCAAGTCGGCGAAGGGCGCACCGTTCCGCAGCGCGCCCGGCTTGCGCTCGATCAGCGGGACATAGTGCTGCCAGTCGTAAACCACATGATCGCGATCACTGGCGCGCACATGCTGGGCCACGATCTGCTGATCGGCAACGATCACAACGCGCTCTGGATACAGCCGCACGCTGACGCGATGCCCGGCTAGCGCGCAAGGCACCGAGTATCGATTGCGCGCGATCGAGACCAAGCTGGTGCTCGACACGCGCGCTGGCGATTCGACGTAGCCGTCAAAGGGCGTCGGCACTGGCATCAGCTGCGCCTGCTCGTACTCCCAGGCTTCCTGAATACTCATGCCGGAAAACTCGGGATGCGGTGCTTTGCGAGCCTCCATGCACTGCGCTGCCAACCACACATTCAATTCGCTGAAGCTGGCAAATCGCTGATCGGTGGCGACCTGCCAGATGCGCCGTCGCGTGTCCTGTACATTCTTCTCGACGCGGCCCTTCTCCCAGCCCGAGGCAACATTGCAGAAATCAGGATCGAAGAGGTAGTGCGCCGTCATCGCTGCAAACCGGGCATTGACGATGCGCGCCTTGCCCCGGCCCGGCACGCGATCCACTGCCGTTTTCATGTTGTCGTAGATACCGCGACGGGCCACGCCGCCAAGCCCCGTCAGGCAGCGAGCATGGGCATCGAACAGCATCTCGTGACCTTGGCTCGGATACGCCACCAGCCAGAAAGCCCGGCTGGCGCATAGCTTCATGTGCGCCAGCTGGATCTTGCGCCAGATACCGCCAATCAGCAGGCCTTCCTCGCTCCAGTCAAACTGGAAGGCTTCGCCCCAATCGAAACACAGCGGCACATACGCCGATCGGGCGGTGACCGCGCCGGCTTCTGCCTTCCACCGACGCAGGAATTCGGTCACCCGGCTGTAGCTGCCGGTGAAACCCTGCTCCTGCAACTGGGTATGCAATCGAAGCGCGGTACGCCGGTCACTGCGCGGCCGGCGCGCATCCGTCTCCAACGCTTGCCGCAACCACTCGACATGAGTGTCGAGCTTGCGCGGCCCGGCAGGCCGCTCGTACTTCATCTCATTGCGAGCCGGCTCGGCCAGCCACTTCTTGACGGTGTTTCTCGTCAGGCTAGTCCGCCGTGCGATCTCGCTGATCGACAGGCCATCCCGAAACCGCATTCGCCGCACCTTCGCGTACATCGCCATGGTATGCACCTCGTCTTCCTGCTGGGTCGGAACCCGCAGGCTAGTGAAGAACACCCTGGTCAATTTTCAGTGAGCAGAACCCCGTTTTGCTGGTCAATTTTCAACGCGCAGCAACA
>NZ_JBFTKN010000028.1:0-3510 GCF_056395965.1 Dyella sp. 05T440 | reverse complement strand
GGAGTGCGGCCATGGATGGCCGCTTTTACTCGCGCAGGAAGCGCGTTAAACAAAGCGTCTTGGGGTTATATGGTCAAGCCTCACGGCTCATTAGTACGCGTAAGCTCAATGCATTGCTGCACTTCCACACCGCGCCTATCAACCACCTAGTCTTGATGGTGCCTTAAGGAGACTCGAAGTCTCGGGAGATCTCATCTTGAGGCGCGCTTCCCGCTTAGATGCTTTCAGCGGTTATCGCTTCCGTTCGTAGCTACCGGGCAATGCCATGGGCATGACAACCCGAACACCAGCGGAACGTCCACTCCGGTCCTCTCGTACTAGGAGCAGCCCCTCTCAAATCTCCAACGCCCACGACAGATAGGGACCGAACTGTCTCACGACGTTCTGAACCCAGCTCGCGTACCACTTTAAATGGCGAACAGCCATACCCTTGGGACCGGCTACAGCCCCAGGATGTGATGAGCCGACATCGAGGTGCCAAACACCGCCGTCGATATGAACTCTTGGGCGGTATCAGCCTGTTATCCCCGGAGTACCTTTTATCCGTTGAGCGATGGCCCTTCCATACAGAACCACCGGATCACTAAGACCTACTTTCGTACCTGCTTGATCCGTCGATCTCGCAGTCAAGCACGCTTATGCCTTTGCACACAGTGCGCGATGTCCGACCGCGCTGAGCGTACCTTCGTGCTCCTCCGTTACTCTTTGGGAGGAGACCGCCCCAGTCAAACTACCCACCATACACGGTCCCTGATCCGGATTACGGACCTAGGTTAGAACGTCAAGCACTTCAGGGTGGTATTTCAAGGATGGCTCCACCGAAACTAGCGTCTCGGTTTCATAGCCTCCCACCTATCCTACACAGAAGAACTCAACGTTCAGTGTAAAGCTATAGTAAAGGTTCACGGGGTCTTTCCGTCTTGCCGCGGGAACGCTGCATCTTCACAGCGATTTCAATTTCACTGAGTCTCGGGTGGAGACAGCGCCGCTGTCGTTACGCCATTCGTGCAGGTCGGAACTTACCCGACAAGGAATTTCGCTACCTTAGGACCGTTATAGTTACGGCCGCCGTTTACTGGGGCTTCGATCAAGAGCTTCGCCTTGCGGCTGACCCCATCAATTAACCTTCCAGCACCGGGCAGGCGTCACACCCTATACGTCCACTTTCGTGTTTGCAGAGTGCTGTGTTTTTGATAAACAGTCGCAGCGGCCAGGTTACTGCGACCCTCTAACGCTCAGTCACGCATGTGACCACGTCGGAGGGCGCACCTTCTCCCGAAGTTACGGTGCCATTTTGCCTAGTTCCTTCACCCGAGTTCTCTCAAGCGCCTTGGGATTCTCACCCTGCCTACCAGTGTCGGTTTACGGTACGGTTTCTCTGTAGCTGAAGCTTAGTGGCTTTTCCTGGAAGCGTAGTATCAGTCACTTCGTCCAATAGGACTCGTCTCGGTGCTCGGCATAAAGAAGCGCGGATTTGCCTACGCTTCATGCCTACCGCCTTTCCCCGGGACAACCAACGCCCGGTAGACCTAACTTTCTCCGTCCCCACATCGCACTACAGACAAGTGCAGGAATATTAACCTGCTTCCCATCGACTACGCATTTCTGCCTCGCCTTAGGGGCCGACTCACCCTGCGCCGATGAACGTTGCGCGAGGAAACCTTGGGCTTTCGGCGTGGGGGCTTTTCACCCCCATTATCGTTACTCATGTCAGCATTCGCACTTCCGATACCTCCAGCAGACTTCTCAATCCACCTTCACAGGCTTACGGAACGCTCCTCTACCGCGCATTACTTGCGTAATGCACCCCGAGCTTCGGTGTATCGCTTAGCCCCGTTAAATCTTCCGCGCAGACCGACTCGACCAGTGAGCTATTACGCTTTCTTTAAAGGGTGGCTGCTTCTAAGCCAACCTCCTGGCTGTCTATGCCTTTCCACATCGTTTTCCACTTAGCGATAACTTGGGGACCTTAGCTGCGGGTCTGGGTTGTTTCCCTTTTCACGACGGACGTTAGCACCCGCCGTGTGTCTCCCGTACATTCTGTCCTGGTATTCGGAGTTTGCCATGGTTTACTAAGCCGCGATGGCCCGCTAGCCATAACAGTGCTCTACCCCCAGGAAGATTCATACGAGGCGCTACCTAAATAGCTTTCGAGGAGAACCAGCTATCTCCGAGTTTGTTTAGCCTTTCACTCCTATCCTCAGCTCATCCCCATCTATTGCAACAGATGTGGGTTCGGTCCTCCAGTGCGTGTTACCGCACCTTCAACCTGGCCAAGGATAGATCACTCGGTTTCGGGTCTACTGCCAGAGACTATGCGCCCTATTCAGACTCGGTTTCCCTTCGCCTCCCCTATACGGTTAAGCTTGCCACTGACAGTAAGTCGCTGACCCATTATACAAAAGGTACGCAGTCACCCTTGCGGGCTTCCACTGCTTGTACGTATACGGTTTCAGGGTCTATTTCACTCCCCTCTCCGGGGTTCTTTTCGCCTTTCCCTCACGGTACTAGTTCGCTATCGGTCAGTCAGGAGTATTTAGCCTTGGAGGATGGTCCCCCCATATTCAGACAGGGTTTCTCGTGCCCCGCCTTACTCAATTTCATCTCTAATGCCCTTTCGCCTACGGGGCTATCACCCGCTATGGCCGGCCTTTCCAAACCGTTCGGCTAAAACACTAGAAACTTTTGGGCTAGTCCGCGTTCGCTCGTCGCTACTGACGGAATCTCGGTTGATTTCTTTTCCTCCGGGTACTTAGATATTTCAGTTCCCCGGGTTCGCTCTGCATGACTATGTATTCATCATGCAGTACTACTTACGAGGTGATAATCATCGTACTGTCCAAACAACGCGTTCGCTTAATTGCCTCAACGACACATCTCGATTCGGTTTCGAACCAAGACGCTTGTCACTCGTTTACGTTTTCAATGAACACAAGAACGGCCTCAATGCCGCCTCGTTTTCTAAAATCTTATGTGTGCGCTGCCATTTTTACGTCGACAATGGTGGAGCCAGTCAGGATCGAACTGACGACCCCCTGCTTGCAAAGCAGGTGCTCTCCCAGCTGAGCTATGGCCCCAGACTTTGTGAGAAGTCCGACCAGGGATGGTCGGGCTCTTGCCGATGACTCGGCAAAATCCGGTGATGGTGGGTCTGGGAGGACTCGAACCACCGGCCTCACCCTTATCAGGGGTGCGCTCTAACCACCTGAGCTACAGACCCGGGAAATCATTTCCGTCGTTCACGAAAAGCGAAACACGATCCGTAGCAGCAAAGCTACGAAGCGCGCGATGATCGCTTTCCGCGACACGGATGTCGCGTAAAAATGCAGGTGTCTTGTGTGGACGTCTTGCGGGGAAGAAAGATGTCGTTCTCGAAAGGAGGTGATCCAGCCGCACCTTCCGATACGGCTACCTTGTTACGACTTCACCCCAGTCATGAACCACTCCGTGGTCGTCGTCCCCCTTGCGGTTAGACTAACGGCTTCTGGAGCAACTCACTCCCATGGTGTG
>NZ_JBFTKN010000027.1:0-16326 GCF_056395965.1 Dyella sp. 05T440 | reverse complement strand
GTTGATGCCGAAGGTGACCAAAGGGATCGATGTGGTCCCCGCATGACAGAGCCAGAGCGTTTGCCTGTCGATTCTTCACTTGGGAACCGACCAACTCATCATCGGACCGACGAGCCACTGGCGAAATGACGACTTTTTCAACACCATCGACCCAAAGCAGACGCGTGTTGGCACGAACAAGTTCTCGCGGCGAACTGTTGTGGATCTGCATCTGCCGCCATACCGAGTTCCCGGAGTTTAGGAGTGGTGCGAGGCGAACATCGACAGCTTCGGCATGCACTTCATGCGCCCCCTCTGTGGCTGCAGAAACCGCCTGCGCAGCGCCGGAGAGGATGACGAACGGATTCCTTCGCCCTGAGCATTGACGTGCCGGACCGAGGGCACGCAGCCTCCATCGTTTTCGAGACCCCGGCAGGGTTCTCTGTGCGTCATGGCACCCGGCTCGTGTGCATGAACTTACGGCAGATGTAGTGCAGCAGGTTCGAACGGCTGAGGCTGCTCTCCCCGATGGCGGAGGTGTTTCGAGCGGAAGAAAGGCCCGCCGCGATGCTCGCCGTCATAGGGCTCACCGCCGCAGACATGCAACAGGCCGCAAGAATTTTCTGTCATCCAAAAAGCCTGGAAGTAGATATCTCCGTTGCACGGAACGTGTCATGCCGTTGCCGCTTGCGGAAAGTCTTCATGCACTTTTCACGAGGCGCGCAATCGTAAGATAGATCGATACAAATTGTGACGAGGTTCGTGTTTTTTTTGTCGATCGCCACTCACAAGTTTGCTCCTGTGGTGCCATTCTTCGGATGCGGCAGCCGCGAATCAGTTTGAATACAGTCCGGTTATTTTCAGGGGGCTGCGCGTGAAGTGCTGCGCGAGTACACGGGTGTCGCATCAACGGAACGAAGCGAATCAGGCCGATTCCCCAGTCATGCCGTTTCGTTTGAGTCTTCGTCATCAAACAGGGGCTGTGCAGGGTTCTTAGTAGCCGAGCGCATCGACTCGATTCCTGACGTTTCAAGAAAACGTTCATGCCATGGCGTGAGCGAAGGAGGGTTTGTTTCCTTCGCACAGGCTTGATGCATGCGCGATAGGTTTCTGCGCCCAGCACTTTGTCCTGACCGCGTCCCTGATGCCAATGAGCCACAAGGGAGCCAGGCATGAAAAAGATCTATCGCAAGGTGTGGAGCCGCGCGCTGAACCAGCTCGTGGTGGTTTCGGAGTTGGCCTCGTGCCAGCGCGGTGGCGGGCAAGGCAAGATGCCCCGGCGTTCGGGCGTGCTGGTCTTGCTGGCGGCAGCAGGCGCCATGGGCTGGGTCTTGCCGGCCCATGCGCAGTCGGTGGACTGCAACCCTTCGCCCTTCAACGCCTATAACGGCACCGCCTCCTGCATGGGCTTGGGCGCCACGGCCAGTGGGCTCGGCGCGACTGCGCTCGGTTCAATCTCCAATGCTTCGGTACTGGGTGCGGTCGCGGTCGGATACGCCGCGCAAAGCACGGGGCAGAATGGCGTGGCTCTCGGTTTTCAGGCCAATGCTGCCTTCATCAATTCCATTTATATCGGAGCGCGTACCGCGGCCGGGACAGGGGCGCTGGCCAATAGCGCCATCGCCGTTGGCACCGACGTCACGGCTTCCGGCAACTCTTCCATTGCCTTTGGAACCCAGGCGGTATCCACGGCCAGCAACGCGATGGCCATCGGTATCATCGCCAACGCCACGGGTGCCTCGGCGATTGCCCAAGGCGATGGCGCATCGTCTGCCTCGACCAGTAGCGTGGCCATCGGCACGCATGCCTCGGCCGATGTGAACTCCGCCAATAGCGTCGTCATCGGTAGCGTGTCCAAAGCGGTCGGTGCGTTGAACGCCGTTGCGCTAGGCACGTCTGCTCAAGTGAACAACGGGCAAGCCACCGCCCTGGGCGGCTTTACCAATGCCACCGGCGAGGGAGCGACGGCGGTGGGTCTGTCGACGCAAAGCCTTTTTGCCCATGCGACGGCAGTGGGCTGGCAAGCCTACGCAACAGCCCTTAACGCGATCTATCTAGGTGCCCGCACCACCGGGACCGGTGCATCGGCAGAGTCGGCCATCGCCATCGGCACGGACGTGAACTCCTCGGGCACCTATTCCATCGGCATGGGCCTGCAGGCCAATGCGAGCCAGACCGGTGCAATCGCCCTCGGCATGACGACTAAATCCTCCGGCGTCGCTTCCATCGCAATCGGAGGCGACACCACCGCAGGCGCCACGGCGTCTGGCACCAATGCGATTTCGATCGGCGCAGAGTCGAGCGCCATCAACAGCAATGCTGCCGCCGTGGGCTTCGACACGCATGCCACGATGGGCAACTCGTCTGCGTTCGGTGTGAATACGAGTGCCGCGGGCACCGGTGCGATCGCTTTGGGCAGTAACTCCACGGCGTCAGGCGTCAACTCGGTCGTGCTGGGTAGCAGCGTCACAGCCAATGCCCTCAATGCCGTGGCGGTCGGCACGCAGGCCAATGCAGGCGCGAGCGGCGCCACCGCCGTCGGTGCGCTGTCGCAGGCGCTGGCCAGTTCCACCGTTGCCGTGGGTAACGGCAACACCGTGGCCGCGGGCGCAGGCACCGGCTCGGTGGCGATGGGCCACAGCTCGCAGGTCAATGGCGGCACGGGCGCCGTGGCGATCGGCGAGGGGCAGGTCGTCAACGGCAACGGCGCGGTCGCCATCGGCGATCCGAACTCCGCCAACGGCAACGGCGCGGTCGCAACCGGTGCCAATGACATCGCCAACGGCGACGGCGCGGTGGCGATCGGTAACACCAATAATGCGCAGGGCGTGGGCTCGGTGGCGGTGGGCAACGGCAGTAGCGCCCTGGCCGCCGGCGCGGTGGCCTTCGGCAATGCAGCTACCGCCAACAACGCCAATGATGTTGCGCTGGGCTCGGGCTCCGTCACGGCTGCTGCCGTGCAAACCGCGAACACCACCATCAACGGCACCACGTACAACTTTGCCGGCACCACGCCGACCAGCACGGTGAGCGTGGGTGCATTGAACACCGAGCGCACCATCACCAACGTCGCCGCGGGCCGCATCAGCGGTTCCAGCACGGATGCCATCAATGGCTCGCAGTTGTTCGCCACCAACCAGGCCGTAACGGCAGTGGGCAGCACGGTGACGAATCTGGGCAACACCATTGCCACGAGCATCGGTGGGGGCACTACCTACAATCCCACTACCGGCGCCGTGACGACCAACGTCAGCTACGGCGGCACAACGTACACCTCGCTGCAGCAGGTATTCGATCAGATCGGTGGCGCGGTGGATGGTGGTGGCGGTATCAAGTATTTCCACGCCAACTCCATCCTGGTCGATTCGCAGGCCATTGGCGCGAACAGCGTCGCGATCGGGCCGGTGTCTACCGCCAGTACCGCCAACGCGGTGTCGATCGGCAATGGCGCCACGGCCGGGACCAACCCGGGTGACGTGGCGCTGGGTTCCGGCGCAGCCACGGGCGCGGTGGTGCAGACGGGCAGCGGCACAATCGCCGGCACCACCTACACCTATGCCGGCGCGACGCCGCTGAGCACGGTCAGCGTGGGCACGGTGGGCAATGAGCGCACGATCACCAACGTGGCGGCGGGACAGGTGAATGGGTCGAGCACGGATGCGATCAACGGTTCGCAGTTGTTCGCCACCAACCAGGCCGTGGACAACCTGAGCAATGTGGTCGCTGCCAGCAGCACGCACTACTACAGCGTCAACGACAACGGCGTGCAGGGCGGCAACTTCGCCAACAACGGCGCCACCGGTATCAACGCACTGGCTGCGGGTGTGGGCGCTACGGCGGCGGCCGACAACAGCACGTCGCTGGGTCAGAACACGGCTGTTTCGGTGCTCGGTGGCGTGGCGCTGGGCTCCGGTGCAGTGTCTGATCGCCCGATCGCGCCGACCTCCGGCTCCATCACTGTGGGTACCAACACCATTCCCTACAACACGACCGACCGCAACCTGCTCGGCGCGGTCTCGGTTGGCAACGCCACCGATTTCCGTCAGATCACCAATGTAGCGGATGGCACGCTCGATCAGGATGCGGTGACCTTGCGCCAGCTCAAGGGTGCGATGAGTTCGTTCTCGGTCACGCCGATCAAGTACTTCCACGCCAACTCCAGCGCGTCCGATTCGTTGGCCGTAGGTGCGGAGTCGGTCGCCATCGGTCCGCAGACGACGGTGAACGGTGACAACGGCATCGGCATGGGCAATGGCGCGATCGTGCAGCAGACTGCGCCGGGTGGCACGGCCATCGGCCAGAACGCCACCGTGAATCTTGCTGATGGCGTCGCGCTTGGAACCAACGCCACATCCAGTGGCATCCAGGCGCTGGCCTTGGGCGCGGGCTCGCAGGCGGCCTTTGCCGGCAGCGTGGCTTTGGGTTCTGGATCGCAGACCGATGCGGCCGTGGGCACCGCCAGCAGCACCCTCGGCGGTGTCACCTACAACTTCGCCGGAACCACGCCGGGGTCAACAGTGAGCGTAGGCAGCGCGGGTGCGGAGCGCACGCTCACCAACGTGGCTGCAGGTCGTATCAGTGGTACCAGCACGGATGCGATCAACGGCTCGCAGCTGTATGCCACCAACCAGTCGTTGAACTCGCTGTACACGCAGTTCAACAACCTCGCCAACGTCGTCAACAATCTGCCGCCGGCGGGTGGTGGCGGTAACGGCGGCGGTACCAACACGGTGAACAACACCTACCAGACGAGCACTAACAACACGACGGTGGCGTCGGCGACGGGCAACAACTCAACTGCGGCCGGTGCCGGCGCCACTGCGTCGGGCAACAACAGCACGGCCGTCGGCAGTGGTTCCAGTGCCGCGGGTGACAACAGCGTCGCCATCGGTGCGGGTTCGGTGGCCTCCACCAGCAACTCCGTGTCCGTGGGTTCGGCGGGCAATGAACGCACCGTCACCAATGTCGCCAACGGCGTGAACGCCACCGATGCGGTGAACGTGGGCCAGCTCGGCGAGGCCATCAACCAGGCCGAGAACTGGTCGAAAGACTACGTGGATCAGCGCTTCCAAACCGTCGACCGCCAGCTCAATCAAATCGGTAATCGCGCCAACGCGGGCATCGCCTCGGCGATGGCACTGGCGAGCCTGCCACAGGCCTATCAGCCGAATCAGAACTCGGCGGCTGTCTCGCTTGGCGCGTTCCATGGTGAAACCGGTATTGCGGTTGGCATGTCCACCATCACCGAGAGTGGCCGCTACGTCTTCAAGCTCAACGCCACCACCAACTCGCGCGGCGACGCCGGCGCGGGCGTGGGCGCGGGCGTGGTCTGGTAACAGGTGCCGCCCGGTGCCATGCGCCGGGGCGCCTCCCGAAAGCATCGAGGAGTCATCGATATGCGTAAATCATGGAAACAGATCAGCCTGGCGATCACCGCCGCACTTGCACTGGCCGCCTGCGGCAACGTCAGCCACGACGTAGCCAAGGACGGTCATTCGGCCGGCGAACTGGTGTGGCCGACACCCGACAAGGTCACACCCATGCACAAGGGCGGTACCTTCCCGAATCTCGCCAATCTGCGGCAGATGCGCGCCGGTCTCAACAAACAACAGGTCTCCGACCTGATCGGCTATCCGCACTTCAGCGAAGGTGTGTGGGGCGTACGCGAGTGGAACTACGTGTTCAACTTCCGCAAGACCGATAGCGACGAAGTAACGGTATGCCAGTACAAGGTGCTCTTCGATGATGACCACATGGCGCAAACCTTCTACTGGAAACCCGAATCGTGCGAGGCCTTGCTTGGGCAGCCATCCCCGGCTATCACCACATCGCCTGCGCCGTCGGTGGAGAAGCGTGTGCTGTCGGCGGACGCCATGTTCGCCTTCGATAAGGGGAGTGTCGCCGATATTCTTTCTTCGGGCCGCAGCGAACTGGACTATCTAGCCGACCGTCTGCGTGGCAGCGACGCGAGAATACATATAGCCGGCTATACCGACAGGCTGGGCACTGCCACCCATAACCGATCCCTGTCGCAGCACCGCGCTGACGCCGTCCGAGACTACCTGGCAGCCAGGGGTATCCCCGCCAGCCGCATGACCTCGGAGGGACTAGGTGAAGCGGACCCTGTGAAGGAATGCCCCAATGGCCCGCAGACCCAGCTGATCGCGTGCTTGGCGCCGAACCGGCGTGTGGAGGTCACGGTCAGGGAGTGAGTGACTCACTCGATCGTCCCGTTTGCTCCCCAGTCCCGGCAGACTCCTCCCTGAAGTCTGCCGGGACGCCGTTCTTCGGGATGTGGAGCACCGAGAACAAGGTCCGCTTTCGACGGCGACTTCAGCCGATTGGAAGTAAGCCATTGGCCCGGTTGTCGGCTTTCCAGGTTCAGCTTCACTCGAAAGTTGACGGTATTGCCCAGGCCATTCATCGTTCGTACCCATCGGCACGGGGGAGCAGGGATCGCTATGGCAAAAGAAGACGAGTTGGGCACGGGCTATATACAACTGGCCCGTGACCTTTCACCCATCGAGGCGCAAGTCTTGCTGGGACGTCTGCATGCCGATGGCGTTGAGGCGCATTTGATCGGCGAGAATCACGCTCTGGCTAACCCGCTATTGCTCAATGCGATGGGCGGTGTACGCCTGTTCGTGCGCGAAGGACAGCAGCAGTTGGCGCTTGAAGTGATGGCGGCCACCGAGCAGGGTGAGTACGTGATTGGCGAAGAACTCCTGGCTGACGAGCCCCGGGGTGTATTGGACGGCTCTTCAAGCGAAGAGGACACTCAAGTCAGTGGTCCAAGCGCCAAAAAGCTCTTCGTACTTGTTGCGTTGCTCATATTGGCGATTCTGTTGGCGGTTGTGAGCCTCGATACGGTATGGGCACAGTCATACGACTACTTTCCATACTCCATGACGCCTGAGCCAGCTTCCCGCATCCTGGGGAAGTGGGTGCTCAGTGCCCTTTTGGTCTCACACCCTGTGGTCTGGATTTTCTTCATTGCCAAAGAAGTCAGGAAGAAGTGACGGCGTCACACTGATATGTGATGGGGCCGCGCGCCTTTACATTGGCCACGAGCCATTGGCTCTCGGCCCCATGGCGAGCCCTGAGAAGACCTCAAATTTGGCGAAGCGGGTTTCACGCGGCGGGCAAAGATCAATGACCTACTGGTTCCGGCGGTCGCGGTCGGCGGGTTTGCTGGTCAGTTACGGCGTTGCCCACCCATGGCGAATTGTGCAAAAGAGGGAGGTAGCATGATCTTTCGTACGCGCGAAGCATCAATCTTCGCAGGGATTGTAGTGGTTGCCGTGGCTTGGCTTACCAATGCGCCTCAGCTCGCTCATTGGGCCAGCATGGGCATGATAAGCGCCGTCTCCTTCTTGTTCATGTTCTTTTCCGTCACATCGATCCTTATTGGATGTGTGCTGGTACAGCTGGGTAAGAAGAGTCGACTGGCGTTTGCATTGCATATCGTGTTCGCAGTCTTGGCGTGTTTTGCCACGCACTTTCGATTCGCGGTTCCACTGGTACTCGGAATGTCCGTGGCGGCCACAGCGTTAATTTGGCCCCCGCACCTTAAGAGGGTTGCTCCTGCAGACAGCATAAAGTCTGACTTCGAGTCCCCCTGACTCTATCGTCGAAGCGGGTGGCGTTGTCGAGGACTCCGACGTGACACTGGAGCTTCTCGGGGCCGAGGGGTTTTCACAAGAAGTCCTCTCCGCTGTCGATGCGCTGACGAAGCGTAAAGGCGAATCCCGGTCGGATGCAGCGCGCAGAGCAAAGAAAGATCGTATTGCGCTCGCCGTCAAGCTGGCCGATAACGCCGAGAACATGGATCTTTCGCGGATAGCGGCGCCGACAGAGCGGGATTATGTGAGGCTGGAGGAATACAAAGTCGTCCGGGCAATTTTGCTTGGAGCGGCGGAGTAGGCCAGCGCTGGGAGCGCCCCATCTCGATCCACCTGGGCTGGCACCTCATCAATCACGGTGCCGTAAAGCGGGCATGAGTGAGTACAGGCATTGCGCGGTCAGCGACCCCATGAGGATTGCGCCGCCAGCGTCCCGGGCCTCCATGCCCGACCGGTGAAGCCATGTGGCCGGCGGTCGACGCACTGGCGCGAAAGGTCCGCTTGGATTCAAGCAAGCCGCCAGCGCTTGGCCTCGATTCGGCCATAAATGCGTGCGAGACTGCCTCCGTATCTAGGGGGAAATCTATGGATCGGATATCAAACTCTGGCCGTGCCTTGGGCGTGGCCGGATGGATGTTGTGCCTGGCACTAACCTCACTAGCCGGCTGTGGCCGCCACGAAGGCGACAAGCCTGCGTTGCAGGGCCATCCAGTCCCGGCCGCTTCGGTCGCACAGACGGCCAAAGGCAGTGTCTTTACCCTGCTCAGCGAAGGCTCGCGCGCGCAGGACTCGCGCACCGAACTCGTACTGACGTTCAGCACGCCGCTGGCATCCGCTCAGTCGTTCGATAGCCTGCTTTCCCTCAGCGGACCCAACGGCGAAACGATCAGTGGCAGCTGGAGCCTGGGGAGCGATGGCAAAACCCTGGTCTTTCCGTTTGTCCAGGCCAACCAGCACTATGCCGTGCAGGTGCGAGCGGGCCTGATGGCGGCAGATGGCCGGTCACTGGGCGCCGACCTGAAGCGCGACGTGTATTCCGGCAGCGTACCGGCCGCGGTGGGCTTCGCCTCAGTGGGCAGCGTGTTGCCGGCGCGAGGCTCGCGCGGACTGCCGCTGGTGTCGGTGAATGTGCACGATGCGGATATCGAGTTCTTCCGTGTTCGCGACGATGCCATCTCCGATGTGTTCTGTGCCTTCCCCGCCAACAAGCATCGTGGCGAGTACGAACTGCAGCATCAGATCAGTCCCTGGGACAGCTGCAATAACGGCAAGCGCAAGCGTCGCCCCATCACGGACTTGGGTGATTCGGTTTACGCCAACCACTACACCTTGGGTGGCGACCCCAATGCCCGTACGATCACCTATATCCCCGTGCAAAAGGTCGCTGAGCTGTCGCAGCCGGGCGTCTATATGGCGATGCTCAAGCAGGGCGGTACCTACACGGGCACCTACGACACGGCCGTGTTCTTCGTCAGCGATCTGGGCCTGCACCTTCGCGTTTACCGCGACAACGTGTTGCTGCACGTGGCGTCGTTGCACGACGGTTCGCCGGTGAGCGGCGTCGCGGTGGAAGTGGATGACGCCGATGGCAACGCCAGGCTCAAGGCCACGACGGACGACGATGGCAACGCCCTGATCGCCTACAAGGTCGAATCCACCGACGTGCTGATCGCCCGCAAGGGCAAGGACGTCTCGGTGCTGCCGTTCAACCGCCCCGCGCTGGACATTTCCAATTTCGATGTCACCGGCAGGAAGCAGGCGCCGTTCGAAGTCTTCGCATGGTCCGGGCGCGACCTGTACCGACCCGGCGAGACCTTGCGCGCTTCCGCGTTGTTGCGCGACTACGACGGCCGGCCCATGAAGCCGCAGACGCTGTTCGTCCGCCTCAAGCAGCCCGATGGACGCAGCCTGGTCGACACCCGGCTGGAGCCCAAAGACCTCAACTACTTTGAGCTGAGCCAGGCCATTCCCGCGGATGCGCCTACCGGCTTGTGGCAGCTCGAGTTCCGTCTGGATCCGGCCAGCAAGGAGGCCGTGCAGGCCTTTCCTTTCCACGTCGAGGAGTTCCTTCCCGAGCGGTTGAAAGTGGATCTTTCCAGCCCGCAGGCGCGGCTGGCGCCGTCGGAGCCGCTGAAGCTTGTGGTGTCCTCCAGCTACCTCTATGGCGCACCGGCCGACGGCAATCGCGTCACGGCCAAGCTCCTGATGAAACCCGAAGTGCATCCGCTGCCGTCCCTGCCGGACGTCTTCTTCGGCAATCCTCTGGTGGATCTGCCTGCCGCTGCCGCGGACGTGCTGGACGCCAAGCTCGACGCGCAAGGCCATCTGGAGCAGGACATCGCTCTGCCCGGCGAGGTGAAACCGGTGGCGCCACTGACCGCGACGCTTTCGGGCAGCGTGTACGAAAGCGGCGGCCGTGCGGTCACGCGCCTGCTCGATCGCGTGTATTGGCCGGCGCCCGCGCTGACGGGCGTGCGACCGCTGTTCGATCCCAAGCAGGGCGCGCCCAGCGAAGGGCAAGCCTCGTTCGAAGTGATGCGTGCCGACATGGACGGAAAGCTGGTGGCGGGCAAGCATCTGAAAGTGCGCCTGCAGCAGGAGATTCGAGACTTCTACTGGTTGTACGAACACGGCGACGAATGGAAGTCCAACGCCAACGTGCAGCTATCCCTGGTCGAAGAGAAGGATGTCGACGTCGCGCCCGGCCAGCGGGTGAAGGTGAATTTCCCCGTGCTCTGGGGCGGCTACCGCCTGGAAGTGTACGACCCCGAAACGCAGCTCACGTCCGTGTTCCCGTTCTTCGCCGGCTACAGTTGGGACGACCAGAACACCGGCAAGGAAGCGCGCCCGGACAAGGTAAAGGTGGCGCTGGACAAGGCGCGTTACCGCGCCGGCGACACCATGAAAGTCACCGTGACGCCGCCGCATGATGGACAAGGCGTGCTGCTGGTGGAGTCGGATCACTTGCTCTACATCCGCAACATCAAGGCCACCGACGGTGCGACGTTCGACATTCCCGTGACCAAGGAGTGGGAACGCCACGATGTCTATGTGGTCGCGCTGGTGTTTCGTGGTGGCGACGCGTCGGAAAAGACCACGCCCGCCCGCGCCATGGGCGTGGAGCACGTGGCCATGGAGCGCAATGACCGGCGCATTCCCCTGAAGCTCAGCGCGCCAGCGCTGATGCGCCCCGGGCACCCGCTCGATGTGACCGTGCGGGCTGAGGGTCTGTCCGGCAAGAAGGCCTATGTCACTGTGTCGGCTGTGGACCAGGGTGTGCTCAACATCACCAACTACCCGGTGCCTGATGCGTGGGCCTGGATGTTCGCCAAACGCGCGCTGAGTGTGGATGCGTATGACCTCTACAGTCGCGTCATCGAGGCGATGGAAGGTGCGGAGGCACGCTTGCGCTACGGCGGCGACATGAGCGGCAAGGGTCTGCCGCACGGTGCGCGTCTCAATCCAAAGGTGCAGATCGTTGACCTGTTCGCGGCGCCGGTGCAGTTCGATGCGCAGGGCAAGGCGACCGTGCAGTTGCTGGTGCCGGACTTCAACGGCAGCCTGCGGCTTTCCGCGCTGGCCTATGCCGACGATGGTTTTGGCAATGCCGATGGCGCCGTCACCGTGCGGGCCCCGTTGGTGGTTGAGCCGAGCACGCCGCGCGTGATGGCGGGTGGCGACAAGGCGCAGATCAGCATCGACCTGAAGAACCTTTCGGGCAAGGACGGCGTCGCCAAGGTGAGCGTGAAGGGGGATGGCCTGATCAAGGTGGCCGACGCCGCGCGCAGCGTGCCACTGAAGGACGGCGCAGGTACCACGCTGGTCATGCCTGTCACCGCTGACCAGGGCGTGGCCGTGGCGAAGATCGATATTCACGCGGAACTCAACGACTACCAGGTGGATCGCCACTTCGAGTTCGCCGTACGCAACGCGTGGCCTGACGTGGTGAGCACGGTGCCGATGGCCATCGAAGAGGGCAAGCCGGTGCGCCTGGATGGCAGCGCCATGAACGGGCTCGTGTCGTCCACCGTTCGCAACCGCCTCACCCTGAGCCTGTTGCCGCCCTTGCCCTATAGCGCGGCGTTGTCCGAGCTGTTGCGTTACCCCTATGGCTGCATCGAGCAGACCACCAGCAAAGGCTACGCGGCGCTTTATCTGGACGAAAAGACGGCGCGCACGCTGGGCACATCGGGGCTTGGCGAGGCAGGGCGCAAGGCAGCCGTGGAGAGCGCATTGGCGCGCATCGCCTCGTTCCAGGCCAGCAACGGGCATTTCAGTTTCTGGGGTGGCACCAGTCCCATCGAAACATTCATGACGCCCTACGTGGTCGACTTCATGCTCGATTCGCGCGAGGCGGGTTTCGCCGTGCCGCAGGAGGTATTGCAGAAATCGCTGCAGCGATTGAACGACGATCTGCTTGCCGGCGGTCATCCCTATTACTCCTACGAGCATCACGATCACCTGCGCATCGCCGACGAGGCGTACTCCGGCTACGTGCTCGCCCGCGTCAACCGGGCGCCGCTGGGAACGCTGCGCGCCATCTTCGACAACGAGCGGCAGAAACTCGTCGGTCCGCTGCCGCTCGTCCACTTTGGTGTGGCCTTCAAGCTCATGGGCGACAACGAGCGTGCGCAGAAAGCCATCCAGGAGGCATTTGCGTGGAACAAGGAGCGCCCGTGGTATGTCGGTGACTACGGTTCGGACCTGCGCGACCTGGGCGTGATGGTGGCCTTGACCCATGCCTACGGCCTGAACAAGCCCGAGTACGACGCCGCCTTGATCGATTGGGCGCGCAACGCGACCACCAAGGTAAAGGCCGGCAACGAGAAAGTGCCGTACTACCACTGGTCGTGGTCCTACCTCAGCACGCAGGAACAGGTAGCGATTGCGCGCGTGGCACACGCATTCGATGCGGGTGGCAGGGGAGCGCTCGCCGCCTCGGTGCGCATAGGCGCCAAGACGGAATCCGTTCCTGATGGACAGACGATCTGGGTGCGCGATCTGACCCCCGCTGACATGGAAAGCGGTGTCACCGTGCAACCAGCCGACAAGGGCACCGTGTTCGCGACGCTCGACGTGGCCGGCATTCCGCTGAAGGCGCCCGCCGCCGATGACAGCCAGGTCGACGTACGTCGACGTTACTTCACCACCGACGGCAAACCCTGGGCAGGCGGCAAGCTGCGCGAGGGCGACACGCTCATCGCGGAAGTCAGCATGGAAGCGCGCGTCGACATGCCTGACGCACTGCTCACCGATCTGCAGCCCGGCGGCCTGGAAGTGGAAAACCTCAACCTTGGCGGCGCGAAACAGTGGGAGGACATCGTGGTCGACGGCATCCGCCTGACCGAACACGAAGGCGCAGCCAATGTGGTGCACGAGGAATACCGCGACGACCGCTATGCCGCGGCGCTGTCGCTGCGGCGCGGCGCCACGGCACGCGTGTTCTATGTGGTGCGCGCCGTGACTCCGGGCACCTACACCGTGCCGCCTCCGCTGGTGGAAGACATGTATCGCCCTGCGATTCGCGGCTACGGCGTATCTGCCGTCGGGCAACTCACCGTCGAAGAACCCTGAGCGCATCCGGGCCGCGCGCATCGCGCGGCCCGGCCGGCGGACTGACCGATGCACGCTCCCGTTCCCACCCGTCACCACCCGGTACGCGGACCATGGCGTCGCCTGCTGCGGGCGTTGGTGGTGGCATGTGTCGGCTTCCTGCTGGCGGCCTTGCTGCTGGATCGCCTGTTTCCGCTGCGACTACCGGGACCCGATACGGGCAGCACCGTCGTGCTGGCGAAAGACGGCACGCCCCTGCGTGCCTTCGCCGATGGCGATGGCGTATGGCGCTATCCCACCACCGCCACGCAGGTGTCGCCGCTGTATCTCAAGGCGCTGCTCACTTACGAAGACCAGGCTTTCTATCGTCACCCCGGCGTGAATCCACTCGCGCTGGCGCGTGCCGCCTGGGGCGTGCTGCGCCATGGACATGCCGTGTCCGGCGGCTCCACGCTCACCATGCAGGTGGCGCGCATCGTCATGCCGATGCCGCACACGGTCAGCGGCAAGCTGGTGCAGATCGTGCGCGCGTTTCAGCTGGAGGCTCACCTGAGCAAAGCGCAGATTCTGGACGTCTATCTCAATCACGCCCCCTTCGGTGGGCCGATCGAAGGCGTCGAGGCGGCCTCCTGGGCCTACCTGGGCAAGCCGGCACGACAGATGTCGCACGCCGAAGCCGCCTTGCTCGCCGTATTGCCGCAATCGCCCAGCAGCTATCGCCCCGACCGTCATCCGGACGTAGCGCGACGCGCGCGGGACAAGGTGCTCAAGCGCATGCAGGAGCAGGGCCTGTGGCATGCCGCCGAGGTTGCCGATGCCAGGCTCGAACCCGTCACTGCGCGCTCCCTGCGCTCGCCTCTTGATGCGGCGTTGCTGGCCGAACGGCTTCATCGCCAGCAGCCAGCCGAGCGCCGTATCGTCACCACCATCGATGCGAACCTGCAGCGGGCCGTCGAAGATCGCGTCAGCGAATATCTGTCGCGCCTGCCGTCGCGCACATCGGCCGCCGTGCTGGTGGTGGACAACGCCACGCTCGAAACGCGGGTCTATGTGGGCACAGCCGAATTTGGCGATCCGCGTCGGCTTGGCCACGTAGACATGGTGCATGCATCACGTTCGCCGGGTTCCACGCTCAAGCCATTCCTCTACGGGCTGGCGCTGGATGACGGACTGATCACCTCACAGAGTCTGCTGGTCGATGCGCCGCAGGATTTTGGGGGCTATCGACCGGCCAACTTCGACGAGGCGTTCCGTGGACCGGTCAGCGTGGCACAGGCGCTGCAGCTGTCGCTCAACGTGCCGGCTGTCGATGTACTCGACCGCGTCGGCGCCAATCGTTTCGTGGCACGGCTGGCCAACGGCGGCATCGACCTGCGCTTTCCTGCAGGCGGTTCGCCCAATCTTGCCGTCATCCTGGGTGGTGCTTCCACCCGACTGGAGGATCTTGTAGGTGCCTACACCGCCTTTGCGAACGGTGGCGTGGCGGGAACACCGCGTTACACGACGTCGCAATCCGCGCAGCCACGACGGCTGCTCAGTCCAGGAGCCGCATGGATCATCCGCGATATTCTCTCGACCAATCCTGCCGATGTCGCTGGCGCACCGCTCGACGGCACGTTGCGCTCGCAGGACGCCATCGCCTGGAAAACCGGCACCAGTTATGGCTACCGCGATGCGTGGGCAATCGGCGTCACGGATGACTGGACCTTCGGCGTGTGGATCGGCCGTCCCGATGGCACGCCATCGCCCGGCCAATACGGTGCCGTGACCGCGTTGCCGCTGATGTTCAGCGTGGCGACCATGCTTGCGCCCAGTCACGCCAACCCACGCACGGCGCGTCCCGCATCCGTGGACGCCGTAGACATCTGCTGGCCGCTGGGTGGCTCCGCGAACAACACGCCCGCGGCGCTGTGCCGCGATCGTCGCACGGGGTGGACGATCGACGGCGCACTACCGCCCACCTTTCCCGAGCGCGATGTTTCCGCCTGGATGGGTGGCTTGCTGGCCGTGCGCGTGGACGCACATCAACGCCGCCTCAGCGCCACCTGCCATGGCGCCGGCGAACACACCGTGACACTGGCGCGTTGGCCAGCGCTCGCCACGCCCTGGCTGGCGCCGGCGGATGCTGCCGCGTCGGCGCTGCCACCGCTCGCGCCAGGCTGCGATCCGGATTCGCTGGAGGTGGCCAACCCCATCCGCATCGCCGGCATCAGCGACGGCGCCATCCTTCGCGCGGCGCCCAACAGCGATGCACCACTTTCGGTGACGTTGCGGGCGTTGGGTACGTTGGAGCGCGTGCAATGGCTGCTCGACGGCCGCCTGCAAGGCGACAGTTCGGGCCCGGCGCCTATGCGGCTGGCGCTCGCCCAACCGGGCACGCACCAGATCACCGCCCTCTCGGCCCACGGCACTTTCGCACGCCTCACGCTCTCAGTGTTGCCGCCCGCATCCCCGGCCGGCGCAACCCCGAGGCACAGCAGCCTGACGGCGCAGTAGGCTCTGCACAAGCCGACCTGGCGGTGTCTGTGTTCGAATCGAGGCGAGCATGGCCGGCGCCGCAAGACCGGCATAATTCAGAGGGCAGCGCGCATGCCAGGATGCGCCGCCAACTCGGTGACGACTTGCCGTATAGACTGCTGAAGCACCAGAAAACGATGAACGCGTGACTTGTTCAAAGAAGGGTTCGGGGGAATCCATGACTGCAGGTAGATACAGCGTCGCCGGCATGATGAAAGCCGCTTGCTTCGAAACCGGGGTCAGAGTGCCCTTTTTTTTATGCGCCGGCGTCGTCACAAGAGGAAAGTCCACTCTGACCCCTGTTTTGGGAACGCGGAAATATGGTGCTTCGAAGCCTGGTCGCCCGAAAGGGTCTGAGTCAGGGCAGGATCAAGATCTATTGTGCGTTCACAAAGCGGGCGAAAATCGAAAGAATACCGATTCCATGTGAGGATGATTAGCTAGTGCCCATTGAAGGCTCGCAGCGAGCAACGTCGACTCGGTGATGGATTGCCGGAGTCGCTATGGTCCGCTTCCGACCGATGGTGTTGAAAAAGTCGTCATTTCGCCAGTGGCTCGTCGGTCCGATGATGAGTTGGTCGGTTCCCAAGTGAAGAATCGACAGGCAAACGCTCTGGCTCTGTCATGCGGGGACCACATCGATCCCTTTGGTCAC
>NZ_JBFTKN010000026.1:0-17010 GCF_056395965.1 Dyella sp. 05T440 | reverse complement strand
TCGAAATCGGTGTGCGGGGTGATCGTGCCCGGCTTGGCCAGCACCTGGCCACGCTCGACGTCGTCACGCTTCAGGCCGCGCAGCAGCAGACCGGCGTTGTCGCCTGCCTGGCCCTGGTCCAGCAGCTTGCGGAACATTTCCACGCCCGTGACGGTGGTCTTCTGGGTCGGRCGGATGCCCACCACTTCGACTTCGTCACCGACCTTGATGATGCCGCGCTCGATACGACCGGTCACCACGGTGCCGCGGCCGGAGATCGAGAACACGTCTTCCACCGGCATCAGGAACGGCTTGTCGATCGCACGCACCGGCTCCGGGATGTAGSWGTCCAGCGCGTCGACGAGGGCGATGATCGCCGGCACGCCGATTTCCGACTGGTCGCCTTCCAGCGCCTTCAAGGCCGAACCCTTGATGATCGGGGTGTCGTCGCCCGGGAAGTCGTACTTGGAGAGCAGTTCACGCACTTCCATTTCGACCAGCTCGAGCAGCTCGGCGTCGTCCACCATGTCGGCCTTGTTCAGGAACACGACGATGTACGGCACGCCCACCTGGCGCGACAGCAGGATGTGTTCGCGGGTCTGCATCGCGTCATACGCCTTGAATTCGCCACCGAAGCGCTCTGCGCCGACCTTGGTCAGTGCGGCCGTCAGCGTCGTCTTGCCGTGGTCCACGTGACCAATCGTGCCGACGTTGACGTGCGGCTTGGTGCGTTCGAATTTACCCTTTGCCATGACTAAAACCTCTAAAAAAGAACGGTAGTTGGAGGAAGAAAGCCTTATCAGGCCTTCTTCATGACCTGCTCAGCGATGTTGTTCGGCGCTTCAGCGTAGTGGTCGAACTCCATCGTAAAGGTGGCGCGACCCTGGGTCAGCGAACGAATGGTCGTCGCATAACCAAACATCTCGCCCAGCGGGACCATCGCGTTGATGGTCTTGCCCGACGGCGTATCGTCCTGACCCTGAAGCAGGCCACGACGGCGGCTCAGATCGCCCATCACGTCGCCGACGTAATCTTCCGGCGTCACGACTTCGACCTTCATGATCGGCTCGAGCAGCACCGGCGACGCCTTGGCGAAGCCCTGCTTGAACGCCATCGACGCGGCGAGCTTGAACGCCATTTCCGACGAGTCGACGTCGTGGTACGAACCGAAGACCAGCTTGACCTTCACGTTCACCACCGGGAAGCCAGCCAGCGGACCGCTGGTGATGGTTTCGCGCAGACCCTTTTCGACCGACGGGATGAATTCCTTCGGGATCACGCCGCCCGTGATGTCGTTGATGAACAGGAAGTCGTTCTTGACGTCCGTGCTCTTGCGGTCTTCTTCGGTCATCGGCGACAGCTCGATCACCACGTGACCGTACTGACCCTTACCACCGGACTGCTTGGCGTGCTTGTAATCCGACTTGACGTCCGACGAACGAATCGTCTCGCGGTAGGCCACCTGCGGCTTGCCGACGTTCGCCTCGACGTTGAACTCGCGGCGCATGCGGTCCACCAGGATGTCCAGGTGAAGCTCGCCCATGCCCGAGATGATGGTCTGACCCGACTCTTCGTCCGTACGAACGCGGAACGACGGATCTTCCGCAGCCAGACGGCCGAGGGCGATACCCATCTTTTCCTGGTCCGACTTGGTCTTGGGCTCCACCGCCATCGAAATCACCGGCTCCGGGAACGTCATGCGCTCCAGAGTGATGATGTGATCCTGCGAGCACAGCGTGTCACCGGTCGTCACGTCCTTCAGGCCGACCGCTGCGGCGATATCGCCAGCGCGGACTTCCTTCAGCTCCTGACGCTCGTTGGCGTGCATCTGCAGGATGCGGCCGATACGCTCCTTCTTGGACTTGACCGGGTTGTACACCTGGTCGCCCGCGTTGAGCGTGCCCGAGTAGACGCGGAAGAACGTGAGCGAACCCACGAACGGGTCGGTCATGATCTTGAACGCGAGCGCGGAGAACGGCGCGGCGTCGTCGGCCTTGCGCGTAGCTTCGTTCTCGTCTTCGTCCAGACCAGCGACCGGCGGACGATCGATCGGCGACGGCAGCAGGTTGACCACCGCGTCGAGCATCGCCTGCACGCCCTTGTTCTTGAAGGCGGTACCGCAGAAGACCGGAATGATCTCGCTGGACAGCGTGCGCGCACGCAGACCGCCGATGATCTCTTCCTCGGTCAGGTCGCCGCCTTCCAGGTATTTGTTCATCAGCTCTTCGGACGCTTCGGCAGCCGACTCGACCATGTACGAACGGGCTTCGGCAGCCTTGTCCGCGAGGTTGGCCGGGATGTCGGCGTACTCGAACTTCATGCCCTGGGATTCCATGTCCCAGATGATGGACTTCATCTTGAGCAGGTCGACCACGCCCTCGAAGTTGTCCTCGGCGCCGATCGGCACCTGCATCGGGACCGGGTTGGCACCCAGGCGAGCCTTCAGCTGGTCGACCACCTTGTAGAAGTTCGCGCCAGTGCGGTCCATCTTGTTGACGAACGCGAGGCGCGGCACCTTGTACTTGTTGGCCTGACGCCAGACGGTTTCAGACTGCGGCTGCACACCACCCACCGCGCACAGCACGAACACCGCGCCGTCGAGCACGCGCAGCGAACGCTCCACTTCGATGGTGAAGTCCACGTGTCCCGGGGTGTCGATGATGTTGAAGCGGTGCTCGGGCAAGGAACGATCCATGCCCTTCCAGAACGCCGTCGTTGCCGCCGACGTAATGGTGATGCCGCGCTCCTGCTCCTGCTCCATCCAGTCCATCGTTGCTGCACCGTCGTGCACCTCGCCAATCTTGTGACTGACGCCGGTGTAGAACAGGATGCGCTCCGTGGTGGTGGTCTTGCCGGCATCGATGTGAGCCATGATGCCGAAGTTGCGGTAGCGCTCGATAGGAGTGGTGCGTGCCACGGTCTTAACCTCTGAAAGTTCTAGCTGTACTGCTTACCAGCGGTAATGCGAGAAGGCCTTGTTGGCCTCTGCCATACGATGCGTCTCTTCGCGCTTCTTGATCGCGCCACCGCGATTTTCCGAAGCTTCGAGCAACTCGGCGGCCAGCTTGCGCGGCATCGAGGTCTCGCCGCGCTTGCGGGCGGAGTCGATGGCCCAGCGCATGGCGAGCGCCATACGGCGGCCCGGACGCACTTCGACCGGCACCTGGTAGGTGGCGCCGCCGACACGACGGGACTTCACCTCAACCGCCGGAGCGATGTTGTTGAGCGCCTTTTCGACCAGCTGCACCGGCTCGGCGTTCTTTTCGCCGAGGTGGGCAAGCGCGCCGTAGACGATGCTTTCTGCGACCGACTTCTTGCCGCTCTTCATCACCATGTTGATGAAGCGAGCGATCAGCTGGCTGCCGTGCTTGGGATCCGGCAGGATCAGACGGGCGGGATGTGAACCTTTACGCGACATGTTGGAAGTCCTTTACTTCTTCGGGCGCTTGGCGCCGTACTTGGAGCGCGACTGGCGGCGCTTGGTGACACCGGCGCAGTCGAGACTGCCGCGCACCGTGTGGTAACGCACACCCGGCAGATCCTTGACGCGACCGCCGCGGATCAGGACCACGGAGTGCTCCTGCAGGTTGTGGCCTTCGCCACCGATGTAGCTGATGACTTCGTAGCCGTTGGTCAGGCGCACCTTGGCAACCTTACGCAGCGCCGAGTTCGGCTTCTTAGGGGTGGTGGTATAAACACGCGTGCAGACGCCGCGGCGCTGCGGGCTGTTCTGCAAAGCCGGCGAAGCACTCTTGTAGGTCTTCGGGCTGCGGGATTTGCGAACCAACTGGTTGACTGTCGTCATTGAAGCTGTTCCTGAGAAACATAAAGGCAGACCGAACCGGCTCGGTCTGCCAAGAAGCGGGAATTTAACATGGGCAGCCTGTCACAGACAAGCTGACGCCCTGCCGGCCATGGCCCGAACACGAGGCGCACTCCTTGCGCCTCTTTTCGTATGTCAGCGAGTAAAGCCCGGTAAGGGCTTACTCCACACCAATGTCGCTACCGGTGGTGGCTTCTGCGAAGGAAGCCGATGAAGCGGAGCCGGAAAGAGTTTCGAGCTCCGAGGCGGTAAGACCGCCCTGGCGATGACGCGCTGCGTGATACGCCAGACCCGTACCAGCCGGAATAAGACGGCCGACAATAACATTTTCCTTCAGGCCACGCAAGGTATCGCGCGTGCCGCGGACCGCAGCTTCCGTCAACACTCGGGTGGTTTCCTGGAAGGACGCCGCCGAGATGAAGGATTCCGTGGCCAACGACGCCTTGGTGATACCCAGCAGCACCGACTGGAATTCAGCCGGACGCTCACCACGGTGGACAGCACGGTCGTTTTCGCCGTTGATGCGAACACGCTCGACTTGCTCACCGCGCAGGTAGTGGCTCTCGCCCGGATCGGTGATCTCAACCTTGCGCAGCATCTGGCGAATGATCGCTTCGATGTGCTTGTCGTTGATCTTCACGCCCTGCAGACGGTAGACGTCCTGGATTTCCTTGACCAGGTAAGCGGCCAGCGGCTCGACACCCAGCAAGCGCAGGATGTCATGCGGGCTGGGCTCGCCGTCCACGATGGTTTCGCCCTTCTCCACGTGCTCGCCTTCGAACACGATGACCTGGCGCCACTTGGGAATCAGCTCCTCGTGCTCGTTGCCATCCACGTCCTTGATGATCAGGCGCTGCTTGCCCTTGGTGTCCTTGCCGAAGCTGATCACGCCCGAGCGCTCGGCGAGGATTGCCGGCTCCTTGGGCTTGCGTGCTTCGAACAAGTCGGCCACGCGCGGCAGACCACCCGTGATATCGCGGGTCTTGGAGGTTTCCTGCGGGATACGTGCCACCACGTCACCCACGCCCACCTGCGCACCGTTCTGGATCGACACGATGGCGCCGGCCGGGAGCATGTACTGCGCCGGCACGTCGGTGCCCGGCAGCTTGAGCTCGCGACCCTTGGCGTCTTCCAGACGCACGATCGGGCGCAGATCCTTGGCGGCCGTACCACGGCGCTTCGGATCGGTCACCACCGCCGACTCCAGGCCGGTCAGTTCGTCGGTCTGGCTCTGCACGGTGATGCCATCGATGAAGTCGATGAAGCGCACCGTACCTGCCACTTCCGACACGATCGGATGGGTATGCGGATCCCAGTTGGCCACGGCCTGGCCAGCCTTGACCGGGTCGCCGTCCTTGACTGCGATGGTGGCGCCGTAAGGCACCTTGTAGCGCTCGCGCTCGCGGCCGTTGGCGTCGATGACGCTCACTTCGCCCGAACGCGACACTGCCACCAGGTGACCCTGGTTGTGGTGCACGGTCTTGAGGTTGTTGAACTTCAGCGTGCCGGTGGTCTTCACCGTCACGTTGTCCACGGCAGCAGCACGGGAAGCCGCACCACCGATATGGAAGGTACGCATGGTCAGCTGGGTACCCGGCTCACCGATCGACTGCGCAGCCACCACACCCACGGCCTCACCCATGTTCACCAGGTGACCACGGGCCAGGTCGCGGCCGTAGCACAGGGCGCACACGCCATGATCGGCGGCGCAGGTGATGGGCGAGCGCACCTTGACCGACTGCACGCCGGCCTTGTCGAGCTTCTCGACCAGGGCTTCATCCAGCAGGGTGTCGCGGGTGACCAGCGGTTCGTTGTCTTCGCCCGGGCCGTAGACGTCTTCCAGCGCCACACGACCAAGCACGCGGTCGCGCAACGGCTCGACCACGTCGCCGCCTTCCACGATCGGCTGCATGGTCACGCCATTGTCGGTGCCGCAGTCATCGAAGGTGATGACCACGTCCTGCGCCACGTCGACGAGACGACGGGTCAGGTAACCGGAGTTAGCCGTCTTCAACGCCGTATCCGCCAGGCCCTTACGGGCACCGTGGGTGGAGTTGAAGTACTGCAGCACGTTCAGGCCTTCGCGGAAGTTCGCCTTGATGGGCGTCTCGATGATCGAGCCGTCCGGACGAGCCATCAGGCCGCGCATACCGGCCAGCTGACGAATCTGCGCGACCGAACCACGGGCGCCGGAGTCAGCCATGATGTACAGCGAGTTCATCGACTTCTGGTTGACCGTCTTGCCTTCGGCATCGGTGACCTTCTCGGTACCGATACCGTCGATCATGGCCTTGGCGACCAGTTCGTTGGTACGCGACCAGATGTCGACGACCTTGTTGTAGCGCTCGCCGGCGGTGACGAGACCAGACTGGTACTGCTCCTGGATCTCGACCACTTCCTTCTCGGCTTCTTCCAGGATCGGCTTCTTCTCGTCGGGGATGATCATGTCATCGATGCCGATCGAGATGCCCGCACGCGTGGCGAAGCGGAAGCCGGTGTACATCAGCTGGTCGCCGAAGATCACCGTGTCCTTCAGACCCAGGCGGCGATAGCACTGGTTGATCAGGCGCGAGATGTTCTTCTTGGTCAGTTCGGTGTTGGCCAGCGCGAACGGCAGGCCTTCCGGCATGATTTCGAGCAGCAGCGCGCGACCCACGGTCGTATCCACGATCGAGGTCTGCTCGGTGCGGCCGCCTTCTTCATCGATGTGCACCTGCTTGATGCGCACCTTGACCTTGGCATGCAGTTCAACCGCACGGTTGTCGTAGGCGCGGCGAACTTCGCCGATGCCCGAGAACACCATGCCGTTGCCCTTCGCGTTCACCAGCTCGCGGGTCATGTAGTACAGGCCAAGGACCACGTCCTGGGTCGGCACGATGATCGGCTCGCCGTTGGCGGGCGACAGGATGTTGTTGGTCGCCATCATCAGGGCGCGCGCTTCGAGCTGCGCCTCGATCGACAGCGGCACGTGCACAGCCATCTGGTCACCGTCGAAGTCGGCGTTGAACGCCGTACACACGAGCGGATGCAGCTGGATGGCCTTGCCTTCGATCAGCTTCGGCTCGAATGCCTGGATGCCCAGACGATGCAGCGTCGGTGCGCGGTTGAGCATCACGGGATGCTCGCGGATCACCTCTTCGAGGATGTCCCACACCTGCCCTTCTTCGCGCTCGACGAGCTTCTTGGCGGCCTTGATGGTGGTGGCCTCACCGCGAGCCTGCAGCTTGGCGAAGATGAAGGGCTTGAACAGCTCAAGCGCCATCTTCTTGGGCAGACCGCACTGGTGCAGGCGCAGGGTCGGACCGACCACGATCACCGAACGACCGGAGTAGTCCACGCGCTTGCCAAGCAAGTTCTGGCGGAAGCGGCCCTGCTTGCCCTTGATCATGTCGGCCAGCGACTTCAGCGCGCGCTTGTTCGTGCCGGTGATGGCACGACCGCGACGGCCGTTGTCGAGCAGCGCATCGACCGATTCCTGCAGCATGCGCTTTTCGTTGCGCACGATGATGTCGGGCGCATTGAGTTCGAGCAGGCGACGCAGGCGGTTGTTGCGGTTGATGACGCGACGGTACAGATCGTTCAGATCGGACGTGGCGAAACGGCCGCCATCGAGCGGCACCAGCGGACGCAGGTCCGGCGGCAGCACGGGCAGCACGGTCAGCACCATCCACTCCGGCTTGTTGCCGGATTCGAGGAAGGCTTCGATCAGCTTGACGCGCTTGGTGAGGCGCTTCAGCTTGGTCTCGGAATTGGTCGAGCCGATCTCTTCCTTGAGGCGAATCACTTCGCCCGGCAGGTCGAGCGACTTGAGCAGCTCATAGACGGCCTCGGCACCCATGCGGGCGTCGAACTCGTCGCCGTGCTCTTCGACGGCTTCCAGGTACTGGTCTTCGCTGAGCAGCTGGCCGCGCTCAAGCGCGGTCAAACCTGGATCGATCACCACGAAGGCTTCGAAGTACAGGATGCGCTCGATGTCGCGCAGGGTCATGTCCAGCATCAGGCCGATGCGCGAGGGCAGCGACTTGAGGAACCAGATGTGCGCGGTCGGCGAGGCCAGTTCGATGTGGCCCATGCGCTCGCGACGCACCTTGGCCAGCGTCACTTCCGTGCCGCACTTTTCGCACACGACGCCGCGGTGCTTCATGCGCTTGTACTTGCCGCACAGGCACTCGTAGTCCTTCACGGGACCGAAGATGGCGGCGCAGAACAGGCCGTCACGCTCGGGCTTGAAGGTGCGGTAGTTGATCGTTTCCGGCTTCTTCACCTCGCCGTACGACCACGAGCGGATCAGCTCCGGCGAAGCCAGAGCGATCTTGATCGCATCGAAGTCAGGCGCGGTGCGCTGCTGGTTGAACAGATTGAGCAAGTCTTTCATGGATGTCTCCGAAGATCGGGAATAGGTAATGGAGAATCAGGAATCGGGAGAACGAGGAACGAAAGGTCGTTCCTCGTCCCCGCCTCAACTCACTTCACTTCTTCCAGATCAATATCGATACCGAGCGAGCGGATTTCCTTCACCAACACGTTGAAGGATTCCGGCATGCCCGCTGCCATCTCGTGGTTGCCGTCGACAATGTTCTTGTACATCTGGTTACGGCCCTGCACGTCATCGGACTTCACCGTCAGCATTTCCTGCAGGGTGTAGGCCGCGCCGTAGGCTTCCAGTGCCCAGACTTCCATTTCGCCGAAGCGCTGGCCGCCGAACTGCGCCTTACCACCCAGCGGTTGCTGCGTGACGAGCGAGTACGGACCAGTCGAACGCGCGTGCATCTTGTCGTCGACCAGGTGGTTCAGCTTCAGGTAGTGCATGTAGCCCACGGTGACCGGGCGATCGAACGCTTCGCCGGTACGACCGTCGTACAAGGTGGTCTGACCCGATTCCGGCAGATCGGCGAGGCGGAGCATCGCCTTGATCTCGGTTTCCTCGGCACCGTCGAACACCGGCGTAGCCATCGGCACGCCTTCCTGCAGGTTGTTGGCCAGCGCGAAGATTTCTTCGTCGGTCAACGACTTCAGGTCGACATGCTGCACGGCGCCAGCGACGTGGTGGTTGTACACCTGGTCGAGGAACTCGCGGATCTGCGCCACCTTGGCCTGCGCTTCGAGCATCTTCTGGATCTTCTTGCCCAGGCCCTTGGCGGCCCAGCCCAGATGTACTTCCAGAATCTGGCCGATGTTCATACGCGAGGGCACGCCCAGCGGGTTGAGCACGATGTCGACCGAGGTACCGTCTTCGGAGAACGGCATGTCCTCCACCGGCACCACGTTGGACACCACACCCTTGTTGCCGTGGCGACCAGCCATCTTGTCGCCCGGCTGGATGCGACGCTTCACGGCCAGGAACACCTTGACCATCTTGAGCACGCCCGGTGCGAGGTCGTCGCCCTGGGTGATCTTGCTCTGCTTTTCCTTGAAGCGCTTGTCGAACTCTTCCTTGTGACGCTTGATCTGATCGGCCGCGCGCTCGAGGAACTCGGTGACGTCCTCTTCCTTCACGTTGATCTTGAACCAGTCGTCCTTCTTCAGGCCGTCCAGGAACGCGTCGGTGATTTCAGCGCCGCGCTTGAGACCGGCCGGACCGCTCATCGCGGTCTTGCCGACAAGCTGGGTGCGCATACGGTTGTAGATCGCGCCTTCGAGGATGCGGAACTGGTCATCAAGGTCCTTGCGGATACGCTTGATTTCCATTTCCTCGATCTGCTTGGCGCGCTTGTCCTTCTCGATGCCGTCGCGGGTGAAGACCTGCACGTCGATGACGGTGCCGTCCATGCCCGGCGGCACGCGCAGCGAGCTGTCCTTCACGTCGGACGCCTTCTCGCCGAAGATCGCGCGCAGCAGCTTCTCTTCCGGGGTCAGCTGGCTTTCGCCCTTGGGCGTGACCTTGCCGACCATGATGTCGCCGGCCTTCACTTCCGCACCGATGTACACGATGCCCGATTCGTCGAGGCGAGCCAGCGCCTGCTCACCCACGTTCGGGATGTCGGCGGTGATTTCCTCGGCGCCCAGCTTGGTGTCACGCGCGATGCAGGACAGCTCCTCGATGTGGATCGAGGTGTAGCGGTCTTCCTGCACGACGCGCTCGGAGAGCAGGATCGAGTCTTCGAAGTTGTAGCCGTTCCACGGCATGAAGGCGATCAGCATGTTCTGGCCGAGCGCGAGCTCGCCCAGGTCGGTCGACGAACCGTCGGCCAGCGTGTCGCCCACTGCCACGATGTCACCCACGTTCACCAGCGGACGCTGGTTGAGGTTGGTGTTCTGGTTGGAGCGGGTGTACTTGGTCAGCGTGTAGATATCGACGCCGGCGTCGTTGTCGCCCACTTCCTTCTCGTTCACGCGCACCACGATACGGGCCGCATCGACCTGGTCGATCACGCCGCCGCGCTTGGCGGTGACGATGACGCCCGAGTCACGCGCCACGGCGCGCTCGATGCCGGTACCCACCAGCGGGGTCTGCGAACGCAGGGTCGGCACGGCCTGACGCTGCATGTTCGCGCCCATCAGTGCGCGGTTAGCATCGTCGTGCTCGAGGAACGGCACGAGTGCGGCAGCGACCGACACGGTCTGCATGGGCGAAACGTCCATGTAGTCGACTTCAGCGGACGGACGCAGTTCGGACTCGCCACGGAAACGGCAGGACACGAAGTCTTCGACGAACGCGCCATCCTTCAACGGCGAGTTGGCCTGCGCGATCACGTGATCGCCTTCTTCGATGGCCGACAGGTAATCCACCTGGTCGGTGACCTTGCCGCCCACGACCTTGCGGTACGGCGTCTCGAGGAAGCCATACTGGTTGGTGCGCGCGTACACGGCGAGCGAGTTGATCAGGCCGATGTTCGGGCCTTCCGGCGTTTCGATGGTGCAGACGCGGCCGTAATGGGTCGGATGCACGTCGCGCACTTCGAAGCCGGCGCGCTCGCGCGTCAGGCCGCCTGGGCCCAGGGCCGAGACGCGACGCTTGTGCGTCACTTCCGACAGCGGGTTGTTCTGGTCCATGAACTGGCTGAGCTGCGACGAACCGAAGAACTCCTTCACCGCGGCCGCGACCGGCTTGGCGTTGATCAGTTCCTGCGGGGTCAGACCCTCGGACTCGGCCAGCGACAGACGCTCGCGCACGGCGCGCTCGACGCGCACCAGGCCGATGCGGAAGGTGTTCTCGGCCATTTCGCCGACCGAACGCACGCGACGGTTGCCCAGGTGATCGATATCGTCGACGGTGCCATGACCGTTCTTGATGTCGATCAGCACCTTGAGCACGTCGAGGATGTCGGAGCGATCGCCCTGTGCCGCAACGAGCTTCTGGGCTTCCTCTTCCTTGCGGTCGGTGAAGTAACGCTTGTCGTACAACACGCCCGGACCGACGATTTCCTGGCGGCCAACACGACGGTTGAACTTCATGCGACCCACGCCCGAGAGGTCGTAGCGGTCGAAGGTGAAGAACAGGTTGTAGAACAGGTTCTGCGCGGCATCCTTGGTCGGCGGCTCGCCCGGACGCATCATGCGATAGATTTCCACCAGCGCCTCAAGCGGCGTCTTGGTGTTGTCGATGCGCAACGTGTGCGAGATGTAGGCACCGCGATCGAGGTCGTTGACGTAGAGCGTCGGCACGACTTCGATACCGGCCTTGCGGAAACTCTCCACCTGCTCGGCGGTGATTTCGTCGTTGGCCTGGGCCAGCAGTTCGCCGGTCTTGGGGTCGACCATGTCGATGGCCAGAATGCGGCCGACCGGGTAGTCGTCCGGCACTTCCAGCGCGGTGATGTTTTCCGCAGCCAGCTGGCGCACGTGACGCGCCGTGATGCGCTTGCCGGCCTCGACCAGCACCTTGTCGCCAATGGCCAGGTCGAAGGTCAGCGTTTCACCGCGCAGACGCTCGGCGACGAGCTCCAGCGTGGTACCGCCCTTCTTGCCCAGATGGAACACGTTGTGCTCGAAGAAGATGCCGAGCATCTCTTCGTTGGTGTAACCCAGCGCGCGCAGCAGCACCGTCACCGGCAACTTGCGGCGACGGTCGATACGGGTGAACAGCGCATCCTTCGGGTCGAACTCGAAGTCGAGCCACGAGCCACGGTAAGGAATCACGCGGGCCGAGAACAGCAGCTTGCCCGAGCTGTGCGTCTTGCCGCGGTCGTGATCGAAGAACACGCCCGGCGAACGATGCAGCTGCGAAACGATGACGCGCTCGGTGCCGTTGATGATGAAGGTGCCGGTGTCGGTCATGAGCGGAATTTCGCCCATGTAGACTTCCTGTTCCTTCACGTACTTGACGGCCTTCTTGGATGCCGGGCTGTCCTTGTCATAGATGACCAGGCGCACGGTGACGCGCAGCGGCGCGCCGAAGGTCATGCCGCGGTTGCGGCACTCGCGTTCGTCAAAGGCGGGTTCGCCCAGGCGATAGTCGACATACTCAAGCGCGGCGTTACCCGAATAGCTAACAATCGGGAATACTGACTTCAGCGCGGCGTGGAGACCCTTTTCGTCGCGCTGCTTGGGAGCGACGTGCTCCTGCAGGAATTCGCGATAGGAATCGGTCTGGATGGTCAGCAGGTTCGGCACGCCCAATACAGGGGGACGCTTGCCGAAATCCTTGCGGATGCGCTTCTTCTCGGTAAACGAGTAGGTCATGGTGGGTACCGCCTCGGTTGTGTATTCGATGAATCGGGAGTCGGGAATAGAGAATCGGGAATAGAGAATCGAAAGCTACCCACCTTCAAGGGCTGCTCCCTAATTCCCTATTCCCCATTCCCTGCTTACAACGGGCAAAGCCCGGGGGCTTACGCCCCCAGGCTTGCTTGACGCTAGGTCAAACTGACGGCGCGCAAGAGCGCCAATTACTTCAGTTCGACCGTGGCGCCGGCAGCTTCGAGGTCCTTCTTGAACTTCGCAGCGTCTTCCTTCGAAGCGGCTTCCTTCACGACGCCACCGGCTTCGGTCAGGTCCTTCGCTTCCTTCAGGCCCAGGCCCGTGATGGCGCGGACGGCCTTGATCACGTCGACCTTCTTGTCGCCGGCGCTCTTGAGGATCACGTCGAACTCGGTCTGTTCTTCAACAGCCGGGCCAGCGGCGGCCGGGCCGGCGGCCATCATGACCGGGGCGGCGGCGGTGACGCCAAACTTCTCTTCGATGGCCTTCACCAGGTCCATCACTTCCATCAGCGACTTGGCGGCGACGGCTTCAACGATCTGTTCGTTGGTCAGGGACATTTTCATTTACCTCTGGAAATTGATTCGAATGGAACAGTCAACGAACTTAGGCGGGCTCGGCTTCGGCCGGGGCTTCGGCGGCGACGTCGCCACCACCCTGCTGATCGGCCACAGCCTTGACGACGCGGGCGAACATGGTGGCCGGCTCGGCCAACACACGTGCCAACATGGCCAGGGCCTGCTCGCGGGTCGGCAGCGAGGCCAGCACTTCGACGTGGGAGGCGGGATGCAGCTTGCCTTCCACCGACACGAGGCGTGCCTTCAGCTTGTCGTTGCCCTTGGCGAATTCCTTGATCAGGCGACCGGCTGCGCCGGGCTCCTCAGTCGAGAATGCGTACAGCAGCGGACCGGTCAGGGCGTCTTTGACGACCTCGAACTCGGTACCGACGACGGCGCGCGAAGCAAGCGTGTTCTTGACAACTTTCAAGAAAACGCCGGATTCACGAGCCTTCTTGCGCATCGCGGTCATCTGTTCGACCGTGGTGCCTGCATACTCGGCAGCGACCAAGGAGTGAGCCTTCGCGGCAACTTCTGCCAGTTCGGCGACTACTTCTTGCTTCTGAGAGAGATTCAGAGCCATTTTTCACTCCTCTTATGAATTCCGCTTACGGCTCCTGCCGCTTGCGGTCCTGAGCGACGCCGTCCGTGACGTCGGGGATCGCGAGATCCCGGGTGGTGGCCATTCCAGAAAACATTCCAGAAGGGGCATCACCATCTACGCAGGCCAGATCCGCTGGGAATCCGATTAAGCGAACCCGCTTGCAACGACGGCGGTTCCTTGCCAACACGAGCTCCCTGCTCGTCGTCGTCGCGCGCTGATCGCGCCTGCGGTCTTTGACGGCGGCCACGGCGTGAGCCATGGCTACCTTCAAAAACTTGCTCATGCCGGCGTTGAGACCGGCATGGGACTTGAACTCTTACTTGGTCGACACCGTCAGGGTCGACACTTCGACCGGCACGCCAACGCCCATGGTGGACGACAGCGCGATCTTCTGCAGGTACTGACCCTTGGCGGTCGACGGCTTGGCCTTCAGCAGGTCGTTGACCAAGGCGTTCAGGTTGTCCGCCAGCTGGGCAGCGTCGAAGCTGGCCTTGCCGATGGTGGCGTGGATGATGCCCGCCTTGTCGTTACGGAACTTCACCTGGCCGGCCTTGGCGTTCTTCACGGCCGTGGCGACGTCGGCGGTGACCGAGCCGTCCTTCGGGTTCGGCATCAGGCCACGGGGACCGAGCAGCTGACCGAGCTTACCGACCACGCGCATGGCGTCCGGCGTAGCAATCACGCGACCGAAGTCGAGATCGCCAGCCTGCATGCGCTCGGCCAGGTCGTCCATACCGACGGCGTCGGCACCGGCGGCCTTGGCGGCCTCGGCCTTCTCACCAGCCGGCACGAACACGGCGACCTTGATGGTCTTGCCGGTGCCGTGCGGCAGCAGCGAGGAGCCGCGCACGCCCTGGTCGGACTTCTTGGCGTCGATGCCGAGGCGGACGGCAACGTCCACGGACTCGGCGAACTTCGCCTTGGCGTTGTCCTTGACGATCTTGAGGGCTTCATCCAGGCCGTAAACCTTGCCCGGCTGCACTGCGGCCTGAGCGGCCTTCAAACGCTTCGTGAGCTTTGCCATGTCTTAACCCTCCACTACCAGGCCCATGCTGCGAGCGCTACCAGCGATGGTGCGCACTGCGGCGTCCAGATCAGCAGCCGTGAGATCCGGCTCCTTCTGCTTCGCAACGTCTTCGAGCTGCTTGCGGGTGATCTTGCCGACCTTGTCGGTATTGGGCTTGGGCGAACCCTTGGCGACGCCCGTGACCTTCTTGATCAGGATCGTGGCCGGCGGGGTCTTGGTGATGAAGGTGAAGCTACGGTCGGAATACGCCGTGATGATGACCGGGATGGGCATACCCGGTTCCATCTTCTGCGTGGCGGCATTGAACGCCTTGCAGAATTCCATGATGTTCAGGCCGCGCTGACCGAGGGCGGGGCCCACCGGCGGCGACGGGTTGGCCTGACCGGCCTTGACCTGCAGCTTGATATAGCCAGTTACTTTCTTTGCCATTGGATTTTCCTCGCGAGTTCAAGCGCCTTGCGGCTCCTCGCAGTGCTGTCGTTCCCTGAAAGAGGAAGGCCCGCCGTCCCGCGAACCCCAGAAACACGGACACGCCGGGGCTAAAATCCCAGCGTGAACCGCATAATATATAGATTGATCAGTTTTTAAGCAAGCCCCGTGCCGCTGAGGGCATCGGCGGGTTTAGCTGGCAAGTCGGGCATCCAATCCCCTCGCAAGCCGGCGAGGCGTAGAGCAGAGCCCGTGCCTCTTGTCGAAAAGGCCTAGGCCTTTTCGACCTGGCCAAATTCCAGCTCGACCGGGGTCGAGCGGCCGAAAATGAGCACCGCGACGCGCAGGCGGCTCTTTTCGTAATTGACTTCCTCGACCACGCCGTTGAAGTCGTTGAACGGACCCTCGGTGACGCGAACCATCTCACCCGGCTCGAACAGCACCTTGGGCTTGGGCTTCTCGACGCCCTCGCGGACGCGGCTGAGAATCGCATCGGCCTCGGAGTCGCGAATCGGCAGCGGGCGATCGGCGGTACCGCCGATGAAACCCATCACCTTGGGCGTTTCCTTGACCAAGTGCCAGCATTCGTCGTCGATGCGCGGCGCCTTGCCCTCGGTGTCCGTCTCGATCTGCACGAGAACGTAACCCGGGAAGAACTTGCGCTCGCTGCGACGCTTCTGGCCGCTGCGCATCTCGATGACCTCTTCGGTCGGCACCAGCACTTCGCCGAACCTTTCTTCCATGCCAGCGCGACGGATCCGCTCATCGAGCGAACGCTTCACCTGGTTCTCGAAGCCCGAATAGGCGTGCACCACATACCAACGCTTGCTCATGCCATCACCTCACGTACCGAGCTTGAGCAGCCAGTCGAGCACGACCGACTTCAGGATCAGGTCAATCAGGCCCAACAGCAGCGAGAGAACGACCACAACCACCATGATGATGCCGGTGGTCTTGAGCGTCTCGTCGCGGGTGGGCCAGACCACCTTGCGCATTTCAAATTGCGATTCGCCAAGGAAGGCGCGCACACGTCGGCCGGGGGCGGTAAACGCACCGATGGCCAACGACAGGACCAGCGCGACGACCACGCCCAGCAGTCGCACCGACTGCGGGATGGAACCGTCACTGCCGAACCACGAATACGCAAAAATGCCGGCAGCCAGCACGATAACGGCTAGCACCAGCTTGGCGATATCGGCGCCAGAGGCGCCCTTGGTCGATTCTGCCTTCGTATTCATGCGACGTGATCGGATGATAGAGACATCGACCGGATTACGGTCTGCATGCCATCCACCACCCGTCGTGGATCCTCGGGAAGATGGCACGCCAGGAGGGACTCGAACCCCCAACCTGCGGTTTTGGAGACCGCTGCTCTGCCAATTGAGCTACTGGCGTATCTAGAAAATGGGTGAAGTCGCTCGCCTTGCTGCCACAAGGTGGCGCCTTTTGGGCGCCTTTCCAGGGGTGGAGCGATCAAACCGCCCCAACCCGGATCCCTGCGGCCCGCAATGCGGGCGACTTCCCAGTGTACAGCTTACTTGATGACCTTGGCCACCACGCCGGCGCCGACGGTGCGGCCACCTTCGCGGATGGCGAAACGCAGGCCTTCGTCCATCGCGATCGGGTGGATCAGGCTGACCACCATCTTCACGTTGTCGCCCGGCATCACCATTTCCACGCCTTCCGGCAGCTGGCAAGCGCCAGTCACGTCGGTCGTGCGGAAGTAGAACTGCGGACGGTAACCCTTGAAGAACGGGGTATGACGGCCACCCTCGTCCTTCGACAGCACATAGACTTCGGCCTCGAAATCGGTGTGCGGGGTGATCGTGCCCGGCTTGGCCAGCACCTGGCCACGCTCGACGTCGTCACGCTTCAGGCCGCGCAGCAGCAGACCGGCGTTGTCGCCTGCCTGGCCCTGGTCCAGCAGCTTGCGGAACATTTCCACGCCCGT
>NZ_JBFTKN010000025.1:0-24716 GCF_056395965.1 Dyella sp. 05T440 | reverse complement strand
TTCATCAACAGGGCGGCGTGCATCTGTCGTAACGTGCGGCGCTGCTTGCGGGGCTGTTGCTGGTTGGCGCGAAGCCAACGGACCAGCTCGGCCGCATACGGATCCAGCTGACTGGGACTCTTGCGGCGCGGATAGTGCGGGCTGRTCTCACCGCTCACCAGGTACTTGGCAATGGTGTTGCGTGACAGCTTCGTGCGTCGGGCGATCTCTCGGATCGAGATCTTGTCGCGAAGGTGCCAGCGTCGGATTACGCTCAATAGGGCCACGTCGATCACTCCCGTTACTCCCGCTCGTGTCGTGAGCGGAGGGTGGTAGGAGGTGGCTCAAAATTCGACGAAAATCACCCCGGGAAGTGGCTCAGGTTTGGATGAAACTCAACACACTGTAACTCGGGACGCGCTGATGAATTGCGTTCGTACTTCTTCGCCCAATGGACGTAACAGAAAAGTGGATTTGCAACAGCTGATATTATGGAGGCACCCTTTGCCGTCTAAGTGAAGCTCGACCCAGGTTTCGATGGGGTAAGGGGTGCCTAGTCATTTCAACGTGCCGTAAAGCTACCTAAGACTCAACCTCGCCTACCGTGATCGCCTTCGAGGCGAAGCAGACCGTCCTGTTTCTAAGCGCCTCACGCTTCGCTCTTCCAACACATGATGATCCAGTCGCGTACCGGCTGTTCATCGCCATCTCGCGCAAGAAAGTAGCTAGACGTACAGGTCTTTCGCCGACTCACATCCGGCTAGGGTCAACGAAGCAAACCTTGACCTTTTAGTTTCGGTATTAGCGCGGCAGCCAAGTCCTTGGTAGCCTGGGTGATATCATTCGCGCGCACACCTTGCGTGGTAACCGTCCATACGAGCTTCTCACTCTTGACGTCCCACACGCTGGTCTCGAGCGTGACAACTTCATATTGATGGACATCCGGGGCAGACGCCCAAGCCGAGCCATACCAGCCATAAAAGCCTCCGTAGGTCGGACCGCTCGGTGTCACATTGACTTTCTGCTCGACGCGCTGGACGCGTGTGGTGAGGACGCCATCGATGCCAATGGCTTTTAGATCATTGAGATTCAGCGGAGTGGTTCCTTGCGGAAGCTGGGCATAACTGCGTTCGGCACGGATGCCTGCTGCCTCTAGCTGCTGTGAGAACACGTCCTCGAACACGCGCTTCATCGTGTCGCCGCGAGTAATGCCGACGACCAGCACGTTGGATAGGGGCGGTCCTGCAAAGGAGGGATCCCGCCACTGATCATTGACGCTTACCGTTGAACAACCAAGCATCAGGGAAATCATGCAAGCTCCCAGCGCGATGAACGGTTTCACATCATTGCTCCTCATCTCGATGCCGGTCGCCATATCAGGGTCGAAGCATGCGCCGTGCGCGAGTCAACTAAGTGCGGGGCCCATGGAAACCTCGATCATCCGTCTGGCCATGCCTTGTCGCACGATGCCGTGCTTCTCGGCCTCACGGATAAGGGCGATGCTGTTGTGAACCCCGAACAGTCGTAGCAATGCCTGCCTATGGCATTCCACCGTGCGGGGCGATATGCCCAGAGAAGAGGCGATATCCAATGTGCGGAAGCCATCCGCCACGCAGTTGATGATTTGTGCCTGTCGACGGGATAGTCGGTGAGTTGGCGGCGGGGCGAGCATGATGGCGGTAAGGGCTCTGGGGCTTAAGTACCTATAGCCACGAACGACCGCATCTATGGCTCTGCAAAGCTCCTCGCCGGCTAGCTGCTTGATGACATAGCCATTGCATCCGGAAAGCAGCGCTTCGCGCGTGATGGCGGGCTCGCTATGCGCTGACAGAACAATGAAGGGCACCGTGGATCCCTTCTGGCGCAATTGCTGCAAAGCTTCCAGGCCACTGAGTAGCGGCAACGTGATATCGGAAACGACTAGATCGATGGTGCCCGCGAGTACGCGCTCGACCAAGGAGATTCCGTCGCGTGTGATTTCGATGGATCCAGGCATCGGCGCCAACGTGCCGGCCATTTCCTTGGCAATGCTTTGGTCTGCATCCGCGAGTAGCACCCGGAACAGGGGCATGTCACTGGTCTGAAATGAAGTGTTCTCAGTCATGGCGACATTCCTCCCTGCTACAGACCCCGTGATCGAACAGTTCAAACGAACACTGAACTTTGCAGCCCCTAGCGAAAGAGCGTCCGAGGCATCCCTTGTGCTTGAAATTCAGACGGACTGCTCACCCTTTTCTCGGGTCTCGTTAACCGTTATATCGCGTTTCGTTCCCCAGACTTCGCATCAGCAGTCGACCAGAAATCGATGCATCGATCTCCGCCAGGAAGGTCCACCAGCGAGCACTCCCGGCCCGCCCGGATATTAGAAGTGCCAGGTGTAGTTAAAACTTGGCCCGCTAATCTCTGCCTTCTTAAGAAATTTATCGCTGTCGCCTTGCTCGTATTTGATATCGCGGTAAGTAATAGCGATATCGCCCCAGTGAAACGCATAGCCCACGCCCACATTCAATTGGTAGGTGTCGTCGGAATCGCCCGTGCCGACATCAGCGTAATACGGGAAGTACCAACCCGTGCCGGCGAACGGCGTCCAGCGACCACGCACGCCGATAATGGCGTTACCGGCATGGGTCTGATTATGGAGATGGCCGCTGCCTTGCAGGATCAGAGCATCCTGGTTGTTGACCACGTTGAGGTTCCAGCTGATATTACCTTTCAACCACACATAGCGCGCGCCGAAGAGGAGGTCCGCATACCCGAGCGCGCCGTGCCCCATGGTATAGAGCCCGGCAAGCGTCACGAGGCCACCCTTCATTCCCCAGCGCGTGTCGAGGTTGGCGTCCGCCCCGAAGCGTTCACCGCCGATCGACGTGAAGCGACCCTTCTCGTTGGAGAACTTGATCCAATCGATGTCGCCGAACAGACCCCAGTTTCCCTTACGAAGATCGCCTTCGAGTAGCAATGCTCCACTGAGACTGCTCAGCGGGTCACTTTTGTTCTTGACCGTGACGTCCGGGCCACCGGGAAGCTGGTATCGCGTCTCACCCGATACGCCAGGAAGCCAACCATACGGCGTGATGCTGCCGTGCCAGTTTCCATCCCAATAGTCTTCCGACTGTGCGAAGGACGGCGGCGCAAAAAGTGCGCCTGCGCTGGACATCAAGGCGAGCCCGACCTTGAAAGCGGCGCGATCTAAAAGTGAGTCAGAACGGTCACCCATGATGACCCCTGATTGCGTCGAGCTACAGAGAAGTTCTGGAAATTAACCCGAATCCACAGCTAAATATTAGTGGACGTAAGTTATACGTAATTTTACGGAATGAACAAATATGCGCAATTCTTGAATCACGACAGGTGCCTTTGGCTTGCGTAGTTCTACAGGGCAAAAATCCATCTTTGGCCGATAGCGCTCTCAGCGGTGAAGTCGATGCTCGTCACGACGCGCGGACTGCTGGGTGGACCAGGCTACTGGGACAACTGGGTATGAGAGCAGGATGAGTGTGATGCGTTGCAATAGCGACCCGGCGGCTGCTCAGGCGAAGAGCTCTCTTGGCGCTGCTGCTTAGCCGGAGAGTGATCATGCGTGAAATCCTTACAGACGCGGTTGGACAGGTGACCGCCACCGCGAGGATGCCACTACGGGCGTGCCGGCCGCCCATCGAGCCACGCCACAGCCTCGAGCACCTCTTGCCCGACGCGCGACTGCACTTCTGCGCACGAAGAGTGCATACCGGGGCAGAGTCCCATTATTTCGCGAGTAACGCAGCTGCTACGCATGATGCGTGCACGCCAGCTCACTCCTTCAGTCAGATCAATGAGCGACACACGGCAATCGACACCATCGAATGTGATTCGGAGCCGCAACATGACGACGTCCCCTCTTGCGCCACCACCCCTCGTCGGCGCTGAGGATTGCGCGAAGGCGTAGGCCAGTCAATGCGTCGCGGAGCGGCCACCATAATGCTGACAATAGCCTTCGCCATGTCTGTGGCAATGGACTAGCTGGCCCCGGAATTCAGGGTCCCGAAACGTCCAGGCTCGTCCCAGGGAGGGCGAGTCAAGGACTGGGGCCGCGCGTGCGAAAGCATTGCAAATGCTAAATGCGGGTAGAACGTGAGCGCACAAACCTGCATGGGCTCTATGAGGTTGGGTCGAATCGGCGCTGCGCGCTATTTAGCCCGTCAACCACCTTCTGGCTGGTATAGATTACGGCTTGCGCGACGTGCAAACCGTTCTTGTCCGTAAGCTTGAACGTCGTCGCTAACCCGGCTAAGCCTTCGATGGTCTGTAAGGCAATTGACGCGTGATAAAGCGTCTGGTGAAGGTCCGCGATAAGATTACCTTTAAGGCGACCCAAAGCGGTCTGGATGTCTGCCGCGCCAGCGCCTGCACTTTTGGCAATGGTGTCCGCGAGTGCGTGCGTAAAATGCGCATCGTGGATGGCATCGCCGGCCAGCTCCCAGCACGCCTGCGCCACCCCAAGGGCACGCGACACCGCTCGTTCTAGATCGTGGTCCATGCGCTCCCCTCTCGTTGAGGAAGCATAACGATGCGGCTCCTCACATTCCATCACATAACCTTTCGGTCGCAAGAGGGCCAAAGAACAGGGCGGCGCCTTGGCACCGCCCGTCCCCCATCGGATGACCCTTTCGCTGGGGTGAAGAGCGTTTGGGGAGTCATCGTCTGTCCCGGTATCAAACCACGATCCGTGGTCGCTGGCTTGGGTAAAAGTACGGTCTCTACTTATGGATCAGCACCTTGGTTACCAGAAACTATTGGAAAGCTGCGCTTATTGGCCCAAGTCGAAGTTTGTAATATCGGTAATATCGGCACCCGAACCGAAGCGGAGATTGCCGACATCCATGGCACGTTGACCTGAGCAGCTCGTTCGGACGCCGCGGGGCGACAACGACAGGTTGCCGGGAGCCTAGGGTATGTGCAGCCCTATACCGAACGACAGACTCATTGACGTATGGACACGTCATTTTCCGCGGCGGAGGATCAATTTGGTTGTTTGTTGGAGATAGCGTGACCGGTCACGCCGTTGACGAAGAATCAATCGCTCAGCTCAGTCTGAAGAGGTCGCCAATGACGATTCTACGTGGCGTGTTCGGCCCCTACACTTACGAAGGCTCATATACCACAGCCAAGAATTCTGCAGTATGGCGCGCATTGCTTTGGCGAGAAGGCAAATTTCTAGGGGAAATTGGCGGTGAGCTACTGGATGCCTCTCACGTTGGCGTCCTCGATAGCGCGTTCATCCATGCCTTAGTACAGAGCCGCATTGCACCCCTACTCCCGCCGAAGCAGTGAGCTCCGCTGTTGCTCTATTGCGGAGAGCTCTGGCTTTGTCATTCAGCCGGTGTCTGGCAGCGTGCGGCGGGATCCATTCAAGCTGTCACCGATGACGCTTGGTGCGGCGGGCCCAGCATTTCCCGCAAAAGTTGCTTGGAAACTACCCATAGTCCGCAATCCATGACTCAAATGGGCGAAGCCTCCAGAAATTCGTCGCCACGTTTTCGATGGAATTTTCCGCCTCACCAAAGTGGTGCGCGGGACTGCGAGATACAAGTTGACGTACAGCAGCCGTCGTGAGTGTAGGGGCCGAACTCGTCACTCTGGGACCGAAGCGTTCTTTCGGAGATCTACCTAGTCCCGCCTGCGTATTTCTGCTGATACCGCGATGTCCTCGATGCGTTCGCACCGGATAGTTTCAAGATTTGTTGGCACACCAAGCTACCGGCTTCACATCATCAAAAGGAACCTACGCTCAAGATTTGCGGCGCAGCGGACGTGGGCCCGCATGTTGGGAGCGGACATGAAGCACCAATCGAGAATCTGGAATGGCCTGATAGTGGGGCTTGTCGTCAGCGTCATCGCATGGCCCCTAGGGGCCGTCGAAATCATCACCAAGCAGGACATTATCAACAACGTCGTCAAGACGGACCAATTGGTCAAGGTCGCCGACAACGCGATTTTCTTGTTAGACACATCATCGTCAACAAATAAGGACTTCGGCGATACGGACAAGCCGGTGGTCCAGGTTATGAAAAATGAACTCAAGAGCAGGAATGCCTACCTTCCTGATCTTGGCTACGAGATGGGCATCTACATCTATACCGATTGGCAGGAGCTCTATCCTGTGCAGCCGTACAACCGAGAGAAGGTTGATGCGGCGTTGAACAAAATTCCGGATCGCGGCCGTGGCATCACGCCCCTCAACACAGGCCTGAAGAAACTCGAGGGCGTCCTCAAGCCGTTGAAGGGCAGGACCGCGGTGTTCGTATTCTGGGACGGTGACTATACGGGCGACAACCCCGCCGACACCGCCAGGAGGCTGGCCAAGGAATACGACGTCTGCTTCTACGTGATCAGCAGTGCAAGGCCGTCAAGGGAAGCCACTCTCACTCAGGATGTCGCCAGCCTCAACGCGTGCTCGCGGGTCATTCCGTTGGCCAGCTTCTTCAACCAGCCCAACTTCATGAGCGGCGCGCTATTCGACGTGAAGGCAACCGAACATGTCGTCACGACCACCGATACCAAGATCGTCGGTGCCAAGGTCGACAACATCAATTTCGCCTTCAATGAAACCGAGCTTGCGGCCAAGGACAAGGCTGAGCTTGATAAGCTCGCGGAATTCATGAATGACAAGCCCAAGTCGTACGTCGTGATCGCCGGGTATACCGACAACGTTGGAACCAGGGACCACAACGAGGGCCTGTCGCGCGGTCGCGCCGAGATGGTAGCGCGCTACCTGAAGGAAAAGCACAGCATCGACGATAGCAGAATGGTGCTGTTTTGGTACGGGCCCAACAACCCACTTGTAGCCAACGACACCCCTGCAAATCAAGCTAAGAACCGCCGCGTTGAAGTGAACGTTGGGCTTGGGGAAGGATAGTCCAGGCGTAGCTTCCCGTTTTTTCCACTAGAGATGCTCGCGCGGAGATCGTCTGCGCGAGCTTCTATTTCGCATGCGATCAACGTTTCAACGAGATTCGCCTACACGGGATGGGTCCAGTTGGCCAGTCTGGAGTTGCTAAGATTTGATGGACAGGCCCTAGCATCCACGCGATTAGCTAAGGATTTCGGCCATGACTCCATAAGCACCTCACGAGTGCACGCTGGAAAGTTCTCAGGGCAATAAATTGGCCTGGCGTCGTCGCGTTGGCGATCTAGCTCACTTCTGCGTTGATCATCGGCCACGCCATGGGCGGACCCCATCCCGCTCGGCGAACCGCATGTGTGTCGTCTGTGCGAGTAGACATTGGGGCATCGCACCCATCGTCGCCGCGGAGTTTGCGATCCCAAGGACGATGTTATTGGCGTTTCCTATGCCCTCGCGGCGGTCGTGATTTCATCGATCCACCTGACCTGCCAGGGAGAAAAGGCTGCTACGGCGTCGAGACGGTGGCTGTCTCGACAGATCGCGTATGGCACGTCACCCAAAAGGCGTCCGCTCACGAAAGCGAGACCTTCGAGCGACTAGGCTTAGCCGGGCGGTGCCTCGCGTGGCGCATCCCGGAGTCATCGGTCTGCAGACTAAGGCTCACTATTGCGGGAGGAGATTCAAGATGAATCGTCATTGGTGTTTGCACTTCGCCCTGGCAGTAGCAGCGACATGCGCCACGGCTCCAGCCTGGGCGGTCGAAAAGACGTCCACGGCGAAGCCTACTGAGCAGGAGCAAGCCAAGCCCGCGGTGGATCCACAGGCTATTCATGCCATCGAAAAGATGGCCGAAAAGCTTCGCTCTTTGAAGTCCTTCACTGTCACTTCGAACACCACGACCGAGGATGTGCTCGATTCTGGGCAAAAGGTCACCTATGGCGGCACCGTGACGTACAAGGTGCGGGCTCCCGACAAGTTCTTTGCCGCGATAGACAGTGATCGCAAACAACGCAGCTTTTTCTACGACGGCTCGAAGTTCACCATCTATGCGCCGCGCTTGCATTACTACGCGCAAAAGCCGAAGACAGGTACGGTGCACGATCTGGTCGAAGAGGCGCAGGAGAAATACGACATCGAAATGCCTCTGGCGGATCTGTTCTACTGGGGCACTGACCAGGCGCCACTTTCCAATATCGAATCAGCGACCGTGATCGGTCCTTCGCATATCGACAAGGTCGAATGTGACCATCTCCTTATGCATCAGGGCAGTGTGGATTGGCAGGTGTGGATCGCGCGCGACACGTTGCTCCCGCAAAAGCTGGTCATAGCCAATCTCGACGACCCCACCCAGCCTGAGTACAGCGCCACGCTCACCTGGGACACGACGAGCCCACTATCCGACAGCGTCTTCAGCTTTACGCCGAAGCCGGACGATCACCTCATAAAGATCAATGCGGACAACCAAGCAGCCAAGGAGGCCTCGCCATGAAGTGTCGAAACAACCTCCTCGCGTCGAGCCTGTCGTGCGCCGTCATTCTGATGGCCGCCTGCATCGTTGTGGTCCCGGAAGCGCTAGCTGCTCGTGGTGGCGGCGTGCAGGGCGGTGGTACGCGCGCCTCGGCGCGATCGAGCGTCAATGCACCCCATGGCAATGCAGGTGGCGGCGGCAATATGAATCGTGGTGCCAACGTCAACGCCAACCGCAACGTCAGTGGCAATGAAAACATCAACCGAAATAGCAACGTCAATGCAAATCGCAATGTCAACGTCAACCAGAACGTCAATGTCAATCGCAACGTGAATGTCGATGTCGACAACGGCTGGGACAACCATGGCTGGAACAACCACCCTGTCGCTACAGCAGCAGCCGTCACGGCGACTGTAGCGGTCACCGCTGCCGTGGTCGGATCCGTCGTCCACTCCGTGCCACCGAGCTGCCAGACGATCGTCTCGAACGGTGTGACGTATTCGCAATGCGGATCGACTTGGTACCAGCCAAGCTATAGCGGAAGCCAGGTTTCCTACGTGGTGGTCAATCCGCCTCTCTGAAACGGAAATCTAGGCCGCCATGCGGCGAAAGTCACGGCGAGAGCCACAAAATGGCAAAACCACGGCCAACGACTTCGCCCCCATAGGGAGATGCCCACCGAAGCCATATTCAGCTCCCGATTAATGCAGAGGACGATTTGGACAACTTCCAAACGGGGCCTCGAGGGAAATGGTCATCTGCGCGGGATGTGCGCGGAGTGAAATTGGTTGCGGAAATACAACGGAGCCAGACAACGGGCAGTTAAAGCGTGCAGTTAACTGGATGACAGCATTGTCGAAAGATCAACAATCGCGAGGACGTGTCGCTGGCGGCGCCTCAAATCCCGCCGACATTTCGCATGCGGTCAAGGAGGAAATTCTCGCCGGCCGGCTCGAGCTTTCCCTCATCCGATAGACTCAAATCGATGTAGCCATATCACCTTTAGGCGCCCTTGAACTCTGCGAGGCAGGTCAGACGAGCGCAAGCTCAATGACGTCCGTTTTGATCCCGGGCAGACCTTGGAAAAAAGAGCGATTGAGGCCTTCGCACTACGATGCACCGTATCGGTGCTAAGTCTCGGGCAAGGCGGGTACAACATACACACCGTAATTGGCATCAGTAGCGGAGGTGGGCCATGCGCGTTTCAGTGATTTCGCTTTGCGGTATTGTTGCTTGGATGCTCTCGACAACAGCAACCTTTGCTCTAGAAAAGGCGCCGGTATCGACAGCTTCAGAATCTCCACCGCATTGGTCGTACAGCGGGGAGAACGGACCTAAGCACTGGGGCGATATTGCGGCCGACGATGCGGTATGTGGCAATGGCAAAAAACAATCGCCGATCAACCTCGCTACCGGCACAGCGATGGCCAGCAAGGATGGCAATTTCAAGATCAACTACGAGTCCGGTGCCGTAGCGCTATTGAACAACGGCCACACCGTACAAGTCGATGTCGCTGACGCCGCTGATACGGTCATGTTCGAAAGCACTTCCTACACGCTGGCCCAGTTTCACTTTCATGTGCCCAGCGAACACACCCTGGATGGCCAGCACTATCCGCTGGAGATCCACTTCGTGAACAAGGACGCAAGCGGCCATATCGCCGTTGTAGGCGTCCTTGTGCAAGCGGGCAAGGAAAACAAGCTGCTTGCGCCCGTTTTTAGCACGCTGCCTCTCACTACGACTCCAGCAGGGACGCATGCCGGCAATCCGGTGCAAATAGATATCGCGGCTGTGCTTCCCAAAGATCACAAAGCCTACGTCTATACGGGCTCGCTGACCACCCCGCCCTGTACCGAAGGCGTGCATTGGATCGTTCTTGCGCAGCCGGTCGAGATGTCCAGCGCTCAGATCGATGCGTTCAGGAAGATATTCCACGACAACCACCGCCCGCTACAGAAGATCAATGCCCGGGAAGTGCATCGCGAGACAGAATGACTCGGCAACCGAAGTGTTCTATGCAGATAAGAAAGCATTGGCGGCCGAACATGAGAGCTCCGACACCGCCCTGCGCACACTGGCGAAGGATCTAGTGGACACCCGACCCGATGAGCGCGACTGCTTCTGCGTCAATGCCATTGTGGAGCTGGCTCCCAGCAATCCGGAGCTGGCTGAACTCGGGCGCGCCCACATCCAGCGAATGTGCACGTTGCTGAGCAACTCATCACACGACACGGCATGCCGCGACCCTTGGCACGCGCGCTGTGACGCTGAAGACGTTGACGATGGGAAGCGCAGTGTTTCGTAAGGCCAGCATCGCCGAAGGCACTCTTAAATCCTTTCAGCGGCAGAGGCTTGGTTTGCTCGGCTTGGCTTAACTACATTTGCGCCAACTCCGAGAGGGCCGATTTGGACTGCGGCCGGTTCGATAGACACCGCCTTAAGCTAATGCCATCTTCTGCTCGAACTGTATCGGACTGATGTAGCCGATGGTCGAGTGGCGTCGTTTACTGTTGTAGAACCGTTCGATGTAATCGAAGACATCGGCTTTCGCCTCGGCCCTCGTGCGGTACACCTTGTTGTCGGTCCGTTCGGTCTTGAGCGATTTGAAGAAGCTTTCCATCGCCGAGTTGTCCCAGCAATTGCCCGAGCGGCTCATGCTGCAGGTAATGCCCAACTCGCCGAGCAGGCGTTGGAAGCGGTCGCTAGTGTATTGGCTGCCACGATCGGAGTGATGCATCACCGACTCGGGTCGTCGCCGGCGCCACACGGCCATCATCAATGCGTCGGTCACCAGCTGCGCCGTCATCTGTGACTGCATCGACCAACCGACGATGCGACGTGAGTACAGATCCAGCACGACTGCCACATACAGCCAGCCTTCGGCCGTCCACAGGTACGTGAAGTCGGCGACCCATTTCTGGTTTGGCGCGGTCGCCTGAAATTGACGATCGAGCAGATTGGGCGCGATCGCCCCACTGGGTCGTTCGCCCCGGTCGATCGGCAGACCGCGTCGCCGTGGTCGAGCGCGTAGGCCCTGGACGCGCATCAGCCGCTCGACACGATGCAGGCCACACCGATGTCCCGCTTCGAGTACATCGCGCCAGACACGGCGCGCACCGTACGTCCGATCGCTATCGAGAAAGCTCTGGCGGGCCTGCTGACCCAGCACCTCGTCATCACATTGGCGCTGACTACGTGGCCGAACAAGCCACGCATAGAACCCGCTGCGCGAGACACCGAGCGCCTCACAGATCAACGCCACCGGCCAGGCCCCTCGGTGCTTCGCCACGAAGCCGAATTTCACGTCGACTCCCTGGCGAAATAGGCCGCGGCTTTTTTCAGGATGTCACGCTCCATTTTGAGCTTGGCGACTTCCTTCTTCAGCCGCTCGATCTCCGCTTGCTCAGGCTTCATCTGCCCTTGCCCGGGAAACGCCTGCTGCGGATCGGCCACCAGCTCTCGTACCCATTTGCGCAGCACGTTCTCATGCAGCCCCAGATCACGGGCCGCCTGCGCCACCGCTACACCTCGCTCGTTAACCAGTCGCACCGCTTCAAGCTTGAACTCGCGACTGAAGGTCCTTCGTGTTCCCATAAACCACCTCCGGTTTCATCATCCCACCTAAACCCGGTGTCTGTGAAACCGGCCGCAGTCCACAATGCGAATGCCGCGCTGTGAAGGCCCGAGCCAATAAGGCATCACTGATGTATTCGTGGCCGTTGTCGCAGTGTATCGCTGGCTTGCCCCGCCACTCGATGGTTCGTTCCAGGGTGCGCTTCACGCGGTCTGAGGGCAACGACAGATCGACCTCGATCCCTAGTCCTTCTTGGTGAAGGTCGTCCAGCACGTTGAACAGGCGAAAACCGCGTCCGTCGCTAAACTGGTCGTGCAAGAAGTCCATCGACCACACCTGGTTGATCGCACCGGAAACCGCGAGCGGCTCGGTCCGCTAGGGCACGAGCCGCCTCGTCGGCTTGACCCATAGGTTCAACTCCAGCTCCCGACAGATGCGGTAGGCCCGTTTGTCGTTCCAGCCGAACCCCTTGACGTTGCGCTCTGCTCTCACATATCTGCCAACTGCGAGACGGTAGCGATTTCGGCAATAGCGGAAAGATGCCTGATCGAAGCCTGATGTTGTTGCTCGTCGTGCGCGGCACTGGCGTCTTCCAGCACAACGACCCGGTAGTCGCGATCGTGCGCGTCGCGGGCTGATGCCTCTACCGCCCATGTCGTACTCACACCAAGCAGAACCACACGTTCAACGCCTTGAGCACGCAGCAACGATTCAAGTGACGTGTTGTAGAACGCACTCACACGCGATTTGGTGACGACGAAATCCGAATTAGCGATGCGAAGCTCGGGATGGAACTCGGTTCCCCATTGTTCCAGCTCCAGCGCCCTGAATTCGTGCGCCTTGCCGAAGAACGGCGAATCCTTGGGCTGTTCATGGTAGTTGGACGCGAAGCCCACTTTCACGAGAACAACCAGCCAGCCTTTTCGGCGTGCAACTTCCATCGCCGTACTCGCCTTATCGATGATGTTGCGCGATCTCGCTTCAATAGCGACGGTCGCTCCACCGACCTTACCATTGACATCGACGATATCGTTGATCAGATCGAGAACGATAAGAGCAGTTTTCACAACTATCTTCCTGTAGAAAATGATTTGAAATAACCAAGTTGGATAGCAATGCCGTGGCATCTTTTCTTGCGACTCGCTTGCCCCGCGCATACCGTGCACCGGTATGCCGGTCTAGCCTCGCGTTCGCGTTGTGAAGTATCCGAAATGGCCATCAGAGGTTCTCCGGCTTCCTTCAATCCATCTACTTACGGGGAGCGCCGAAGGTTTGCTTGCGCAAGTAGCAAGCGGCAGGTAGTCGCTAGTCGCTCCTACGCCGCCGCTACCCACTCAGCACAACCGCTCAGGGTTTGGCGTGCGTCGCTGCTTCCTCAATCAGCGCGGCCACTTCTTTTGGATGCGACTCATAAACGGAGTGGCTTGCGCCTTGGACTTCAATGGTCGTGCTATGTGCACGTTTCGCATACATCCGCTCAAGATCCGGATTGATCATATGATCAGCCGTCGCCACTGCGTACCAGCTCGGCTTGGTTTTCCATGCCGGTGGACCAGCCGGTGAATTGAACACAGATGCCGCCGTCAATTCCTGAGCATTTGCCTCGAACTCGGCTTGCTGCGGCGGCAGATCCGCCGCGAAGTCCGACGGAAAGCGCGTGAGATCAATGTAGAGGAAGCCGTCGGCCGTCTCCCTGGTGTCCTTGGTTAGGCTGATGGCACTTGGGAAGCGCCTGCCATTGCCTGTTTCGGTTTCACCCTTATCGAGTGCATGCGCTGCGATATAGACAAGCCCCGCCACTTTCGGATCGTTGCCAACGTCGGTAATGAGCGCACCGCCGTAGCTGTGGCCAACGAGAATTGTCGGACCATCCTGCATGTCGACAATTCGCTTTACCGCGGTCACGTCGGCGCTATATGACGTGAGCGGATGCTCCGCAACGGAAACGTGATAACCGTCTTTGACCAGGATGTCATAAACCGGTTTCCAGCCGCTGCCATTAACCCATGCACCATGCACGAGCACTATGTTGTGCACGGGTGTCGCGGCCATCGCCGAACTCTGAGCAGCCATGCCTCCAAAGATAAGTGCGATGGATAACAAGATACGTTTGTTGGCTTCAAACTTCATGAGAGATAGATCATCGAGGAAATGGGGATGGTCTCGGCGCAGTGGCCGAGATCATCCCGGAGAGACGAGTGACCGCCGCAAGAGAGTTAATTGATGTGATTTTCTTCGAAAAGGCGAGCGACCATCGCGGAATCGAGATAAGCGCGCACACGCACAATAGTCTTTCCCTTGAACGAAACGACCCAGCAATAGCGGTTGTCGAACCGCATGCCGTTCTTCGCGGTCGCCATGGAATGGAGCTCCACCACGGCCTGGTCATCCTTGACGATCATATTCTCCAGCTGAAGCTGCGCTCCCTCCGGCAGAACTTTCCCGAGCTTGGCAAAAGTGCCTGCAATAAACGCTTCCTTGCTGAGATAGCGGCCAGCAAGAGGATGGGTTCCCATCACCGTCCAATCGACGTTATCGTCGACGTGCGAGAAGAACGCCGCTCCGTCTCCGCGCTCCAGGCCTTTGAACACTTCGCGGACAAATTCTGATGTAACTGTCATGGTTGTTACTCCAATGGGTTAGTTTGTTTATTCAATCTCTACTCTATTTACGTACAGCGCCCGATTCTTGACGTGCCAGCTTTGCGCCGCAAAGGCGCCCCCTCGAATCAGTGGCAACACGATATGAGCCACGCGCCGATCAGGCCATTGGCAAGCAGTGTCATTCTCGATATGTTTTGCAAATACCGGCCAAAGGACGTGACGTCTTCCACCGTCTCACCATCTCGTATAGCCGGCCATGCTGAGCTCACGCTAAGACGCGCCCAGAAATCATCGCTCGTCATCGGCACGCATAAACCTCGATTTGACGCTTCGTTTTTACGTAAACGAGTGAGTTGCGTTACCTCCTCGAATGACACCCTGCCCCGGTTTCGCAGAGCCAGCGCCCTGCACTTCGATGGCACGTGGCCCACTAACGAACATCAGGTATTTGTGGAACATATGACGATCGCCAGCGGCACCTAATGGACCATTAGACAGGTCACTACTAACTTGAGCTGCATCGAGAGACGACGATCCGCGCGACTCTCTATGCGAACCAGGAGTAGCGAAATGTCGATCAAATTGCGCAGTGGCCTGTTCACACCGGCAACACGGTCAGAACGATTCTCAAGGGCAGCGGAAACAGGGGCTGACCTACTCTTCATTGACCTCGAGGATTCGGTCGCCCACGCTGACAAAGAACGTGCGCGTGACAAGGCAATCACAGCGCTATTGATGCCCCGATCGACGCACACGGCGCAGGCCCTCCGAATCAATTCCGTTAACACGTTGATGGGTCTGATGGACCTCACCGCACTAGTTAGGAGCGGTGCGTATCCGGACGTTTTGCTCCTTCCAAAAACCGAATCGGCAGCCGAAGTGTCCCTAGTCGATGCCGTTCTTCATCAGTCGAAGGCAGACACGCGTCTCATCCCGCTTGTCGAAAGTGCAAAAGGACTTCGCGCTCTCGACGAAATCGCCGGCGCAACTGATCGCGTGATTGGCCTCATGCTGGGCGCGGCTGATCTTTCCGCCGACTTAGGTTGCAGTCCTGACGCATCGAATTTAGATGTCGCCCGAGCAGGCCTCGTCAGCGCATGCGCGATCGCTGGCATAGCGGCGATGGACTCGCCCTACTTTGACGTACGAGACGCGGCGGGACTAATCAGGGATGCGGAGAAAGCCAGAAGCATGGGCTTTACAGGCAAGGCCGCCATCCATCCCAATCAAGTCGCCGCGATCAACGCGATTTTTACTCCGTCGCCCGAAGCAATCGCTCGAGCTCACAAGGTCCTCGAGATAAACGAAAAAGGCGTCGGCACCTTGGATGGACAAATGATCGACGAGGCGATTGCGCGTCAAGCACGCCGCATCGTCGCCTCTGCTGATTTGATGTGATCACTTCTTGGAGATACGACCGTGGAAAATGTTATCCCTGCTTATAAAGCCATTGGTGACAGACGCTTCCGTGAGACATCCGGTCTCTATTGGGAGGACTTCGTACCTGGTGATGTATTCGAACATCGGCCAGGTCGAACCGTCCTCGATACGGACAATGTGTATTTCACCCTTTTGACCCTCAATGTCCAGCAAGTTCATTTCGACGCAGCGTACGCCGCAAAAACGGAATGGAAGCGACTCTTAGTCGATTCCACATTCACGTTGGCGCTCCTGACCGGCATGAGTGTGAGGACGGTTAGTGCCAAGGTTGTCGCCAACTTAGGATGGGACAAGGTCAAGGCGACGCACCCTGTTTTCGCTGGCGACACGCTGTACGCGGAAAGCACGATCTTGAGCAAACGCGTGTCGAAGAGCAGGCCCACACAAGGAATCGTGACGGTAGCGACTCGCGGAATCAATCAGTCAGGCTTCGAAGTAATGAGCTTTGAACGCACGATGCTTGTTTACCGTCGCGGCCATTCTCCGGAAGAAGCAGCGAATTACTGAGGAGATAGGCCATGAATATTAACGACATGTATAAGCAGAGGCTCGCGAGCCCTGACGAGGCAGCCGCGCGGATTCAGAGCGGCTGCAAGCTAGCCATTGGCATGGCCGTGGCGGAGCCGCCGGCGCTCCTTGCAGCCCTGGCCCAACGGGCCGAGCGCGGAGAGGTGGAAGATGTGCGGGCGTACTACTACGAATCCACGAAGATCCTTGGCGACACCATATTGCGCTATGAGCTCAATGACAGGATCCGCCCCTATTGCATGTTTGTCACGCCTGTGGACCGCGCATTGATCAAGCAAGGGGAGATGGATGGTCGCAAGGTCGTCAACTACGTACCGAGCACGTTTCATCAGGCTCCGCGGTTTCTCTCTGAACATATTGGAATTGATACGTTGGTTATGACCGTGTCTCCCATGGATGCTCATGGCTATTTCAGCCTCGGTACCGGGAATGACTATTCGAGCAGAGTTGCAAGGACTGCTCGCCAAGTCATCGTCGAGGTGAACAACCAGATGCCAAAGGTCCAAGGCGCAGGCGCACAGCTACATGTATCAGAAGTCGATGCGATCATTGAACATCATGTTCCCCTGCTTGAGCTCCCCGTAAGAATTGCTTCAAAAGAAGACGAAGTTATCGGACGACTCATCGCTGATATGGTCCCGAACGGAGCGTGTCTGCAAATGGGCGTTGGGGCGCTGCCCAACTTCGTTTGCGGTCAACTAAGCGGACACAATGACCTAGGCATCCACACCGAAGCGCTCTGCCCCGGCATGATCGATCTCATGAAGGCGGGAGTGGTTACCAATCGACGAAAGGCGATTGACGCTGGAAAAACCGTCTTTACTTTTGCGCTTGGGCAGAAGGTCATGTACGACTTCATTCACGAAAACCCGGCGATCTATAGTCAGCCCGTCGACTACGTGAACAACCCGGCCATTATCGCCCGCAATGATCACGTCGTATCGGTGAATGCCACCTTGCAAATTGACCTGACCGGCGCGTGCAATTCGGAACACATGTTAGGTCACCAGTACAGCGCATCTGGGGGCCAGCTTGACTTCGTTCGGGGCGCTTACGCGTCAAGCGGTGGAAAGTCGATCATTGCGTGCCGTTCCACGGCTGCCAAAGGCGTTGTCTCACGCATCGTCCCACGATTGGATGGCCCGGTTACGACGCCGCGGATTGACACCCACATCGTCATAACTGAATACGGTTCGGTGGATCTAAAGGGAAAATCATCTACGGAACGCGCTCTCGCACTGATCGAACTGGCAGCTCCGACGTTTCGGGAAGAACTGCGCAGCCAAGCGAAGGCGCTTCATTTGATCTAGGCGCTCAAGGACTTTCGAACTGTCGGCCACATCCACACAGTAGGTGTGCCAGCCATCGTGATGTGACCCATCGCGGGAAAGGCGTGATGAACACTGCAACAGTGATGTCAAATAGATTTTACCGTGTCGTCGATGTCGACGCGATAACACGATCCTCGCTCGTGTTGGCACCTCTTGTTCTCGCGGCAGCCGTCTCGGGAAGGGAAGTATGGCTTCAGGCTTCACTAGTCACGATTTCGGCTTACATCGCGGAAAGGCGTTCCGGTTTAGCCCCGCTTGGAGTCCTGCTACATGGATTTTCCATCGCAGCGGGGTACTTGAGCCTCTTGCTTTCATTGGCAGTCCCGGTGTTATTCGTGCTTCTCGCGGCATTCTTGGCCATGGCATCGATCTGGGTCATAGCCTACGGGAAGGAGCTTCGCACCGTAGGCAACTTCATATTTATTCCCGCCTTGTACCTGGCATGTGAGAGCGCTGAAGGTGCGGCCACCATTAACGAACTCTTGCGACGTGGACTTACATTTCTGCCGTACCTGGCGACAGCCATGATGCCGGTGCTATTGATGTCCTATGTTCCTCATAAACTCGCTCAGCACGCAAAAACGTCGTATCGGCAGCATTTTTCAAGAGTCCTGCAGCGCAAGGGACCACCCGAATTGCTCCCATATAGGGCGTCCTTGGTTGCTGTCACACTCTCGGTAGCTATTGCGGCAGCGGTCGTGGAGCTATTTCACATGCACCATGGACAATGGGTGATCTGGTCGGCAGCAAGCGTGGTGACGGGTGACGCAATCAGTGCGCGCGCAAAACTCCGCGATCGGCTCATTGGTGCCAGCGTTGGCGTGCCCATCGGAATCCTGCTCGGCATCGCACTGCCGCACGACCGATTCATCCTGGATCTCGTCGCGGTAGTGGCAGTGTTGACTCTCGTCGCCTTCCACAAATATCCGGTTGGCTTCGCTGCGCGTTGTGCCTGTGCAGCAGCCTTATTCATTATTGCTGGGCAGTCTGTTATCGCAGCGGCGCAGCGGCTTGAGAATGTGATGCTTGGCTGCACCATTGGCATTGTATTTGTCTTCGCGATTCATGCGATCACGACTATGTTTAAAGCCCGACAAGAGCCCCAGACACCTTAATACTCGGGCACGAGAAATTGCCTGGTTCAAGCCAATGCGCTATTGAGGAAATTTTTTAGGAACATCGACGTATCCCCCCGTCGCCAGGCAAGCGAGAGGCGAACCGTGGTAGTGGAGACATCCACGAGGTCGCGAAAAACGACGCCCTTGACCTGCAGCTGCTTGAGCGACGCCGGCACCAGGGACACGCCGACCTCCACAGCAACGAGATTGATGATGGAAGCAAATTGTGGCGCCACTTGTCCGATCTGTATCTCAAATCCCGCCTCGCGGCCGGCCATCATGACGGTGTCAAACAGAGCCGTGCCGATGGAACGGGGAAATAGCACGAACGATTCTGCGGCAAGTTCCCTGAGACTCAGATCCGCTTTGTTTGCCAGCGAATGTTTGGCAGGCAGCACAGCCAAAAGCGGCTCTTCGGACAATAACCGCAATTGAAGCCCGTCAATGTCTTGGAACCCCGGGTGTATGAATGCTGCGTCTAACGCGTTGTTTTGGAGCGCGGCCACCAAGCGAGCGGTGTTCGACTCTTCCATCGTGAGCTCAACGCTGCTGTAGGCACGCCTGAATCGCTGTATGGCGTCGGTCACGACGGGATTGAAGGCCGCCGAGGCAGTGAACCCGATGCGCAGGGAACCAAGTTCGCCGCGAGCAGCTCGCTGCGCAGCAAGAGTGGCTCGTTCGACCTGGTCGGGAATACCGCGCACCCGTTCATAGAAGGCGGTGCCAGCGGCCGTCAATACCACACCGTGGGGAACACGACGGAATAAAGGACTTCCGATCTCGGTTTCTAAGTCTTTGATCTGAAGACTGAGCGGTGGTTGGCCGATGCCAACACGTTCCGCACCACGCGTGACGCTGCCTTCGTCGGCAACAGCCAGGAAATAGCGAATGTGGCGCAGTTCCATGGGCGTATCTTAATCAATCGCCGATCGCCTGTCCTCGTCAACAATGGGGCTGCCCTTGCGCTCGCCAAGGGGGGGGGCATACCGGCGCAGGCGTACCCTCGATAACACGGGCTAATCGCATTCAAAGCTACTGAGAAACCGTGCGAGCAATCACCGTTAGAATCGTCCCATGATCACGTTACGTTGCACCGCCAAATTATTGAAGCGCCTTCATCAGCCGGCCAAGCTGCCAAAGCCTCCTATGCCGAGCAATCCGCTGGGTGAGTGGTACGCCGACCTCGACTTCTTCGACCGCAAGCCATTCGTGGCGCTATTGAACGCCAGTACCGGTGTAGGACTTGTACTCCCCGGACACGCTGAATTACTGAAGCATCTCCACATTCATGCCGGGCAACAGCTCTTCAAGCTCTTGCTGCACTACGATTTCAACCCGGAATGGCCTCAATGCACCGCCGAATTGGCGGCTTGGGAAGCGCCGCCGACATATGCCAACTCCAGTGATCGCAGTCTGTCGGGATCGCTGAATCGGTTCAAGCTCGAAGCTTGGCACTCCTTCGCAGACAGGAATCGTTCGCTTCCCGAAATTGCCGCCAGTTGGTGGGAGGGGATCTTCGGTCATCCTTCACTCCCCAAATCGCATCGTGGAAGCGGGCACTATCATCGCCCATTGGACTTAGTCTTGGATAAACTCGCTCCGCCCGGCACTGTGCTCATCGAGGATAGCCACAGGTGGATTCATCCCTTCGTCGCTGCCAATGACGACGCTTAAAAATGATCAGTCAGCCATTTTCAGTGCAATAGCCTTTGGATCGGTTACTACGTGACTGAGGCGACGCCCCGTGCGCAAGCCACCCTCCGCACAAACGGATCGGGTATGCACCGGATCCATGCCGGAGGAAGCTCTGCGGACGGATCTTCCCTGCCATCCTGGCTACCCTTTTTCATTGATAGGAGGACTGGTGCTGCCTGGCCGCGCTATGTGGGACGCGGATCCCGAAAGTTGCGCCCCTTCTTCTCCCTGCTCTGGATAACTTGACCTAATCGACGTCCCCCGCTTTCAGTAGCGGGACGAATTAGAGTCCAAGGTCAGGGGGGCCGAAACCTCTCAGGGCTTCACAAACCGATAGACAAAGCGATCGGTGTCGCCCTTGATGGACGGATCGAACACCTTGACCGAATGCGAATCGTCGTTGTTCGCGAGCATGGTGCTCTCCGCGTCCAGAATGAAACCGGCCGCTTCCACCTCCTTGCGCACGGATGCAGGTTCGATCCGATGCAGCGACCGGGCCTCGCTAGTGCCCGCCCCGACGGCGGCCGCATGGTCGACGATGACATACGAGCCACCAGGCTTCAGCCGCTCGTAGACGGCTCGATTGAAGTCGGCCGCCGTCGCGCCCCTGGCTTGGATCAGGTCGGTGTGCAGGTCGTGGTAGAACAAATGCAACCACAACACATCCGCCGGTTGCGTGACCTCCCGCATCGCCACGAGGTCCGCTGAGACGGCTTCGACGTTCTCCCGGCCCGACTCCTTCGCCAGCCTACGCATGTTGCCGAGCGGATCGTTTTTGAAGTGGGCGACTTCAACCGGCACGAAGCTGTAAACCCGCCCCTCCGGACCGACGATGTCGGAGAAGCTTCGGGTCCAGTCGCCATCACCCGGGTAAACGTCGATGACGATGGCGCCTGCATCGACGCCTGCGAAACGGATCAACTCGGAAAGTGTGGATTGGTCGTACATGGAAATCTCCTTTGCGATGGGGTATCTCGCGGGCGTGACCGGAGCTCCCTTGACTTCAACGGTCATCGCGATGGAGCTGACTGATAACCACGCCATGGTGATTCCGATCATGGCAGGTTGTTTGCTCGCCCGAGCCACCGCTTCTCTCTTTTGTCCTACGCCAGTCTACAAAGAATTTGCCGAGCGCCTGGTGAGAGATTTCGAGAAACAGCAACCGCTGGCTCGCGATATCTCGGAACAGGGATTGTCCGATCATCACGAACCCGATTCTCGAAGTTAACCAGTTCACGAACGGGCCTTTGCCTCTTCCCAACTCTTATAAGTCACTGGTCGGCTCTATAGGGTCAGGCGCTGGGACTCAGTGCCCCAGACGACAGGAACGTCCACCGCACTTCACCTCCGTTTCGCGGCAGATTTAGCATGGTGATTACAGGCGCGCGTCATAGACGTCCAAGGGGATAAGCGAATGACCTTCGTGATCAACCATCCGGCCCTGGTCTTAGCCGTCACCCTGGCAGGTATGTGGGTCGCCGGTCGGCTTGGTGTATGGCTGGCAAGGTGGCGAGGACCCGGCAACCCGGAGATCCGCGAAGCATTCAATATCGTTCAAGGTGCCACGTTGACGCTGCTGGCACTGATCATCGGCTTTACGTTTTCGATGGCGATTAGTCGCTACGATCAACGCAAGAATTACGAGGAGGCCGAGGCGAATGCTATCGGTACGGAGTACGTGCGTGCTGACCTGTTGCCGCCCACAGACGCGGCGAAACTCAGACCACTTCTGATCCACTATCTCGGCCAGCGGATCGAGTTCTACGAAACCACAAACCGGGATGAGCTGCCATCGATCAACGCGCGCAAGAGTGACCTTCAGGTCAAGCTGTGGAGCGCGGTGATGATTCCGGCAAATGAACACCGCGACCCGATCACTGCGCTCGTCGTAGCGGGCATGAACGATGTTCTAAATTCGGATGGCTATACGCAGGCAGCGTGGTGGAATCGCATCCCTATCTCCGCCTGGATATTGCTAGCCGCCATTGCGCTTGGAAGCAACTTGCTGGTCGGATTTGGCGCAGGAAAGCTCGCATCGCAACCAGCGCTGATGCTGGTACTCCCACTTACCATCGCCGTGGCCTTCGGCCTCATCGCGGATATTGATAGCCCTCGCGGCGGAGTCATTCGCGTCCATCCCCAAAACCTCCACGCGCTACTGACGTCTCTTACTGGCTCACATGAGTGAGCATCCGGAGCTCGTTCGGAGTGGCTACTGAGAAGCGCGCTCGTTCGGGACGGTGTGCAAGCGAGATATCCGGCCCTCGGCCGGGCTAACGTCGGCGACCAAAAGGCACGACGTGCCGAAGAGGCAAGTTTTCCATCTGCACGAGCGCATCCTGGACGGCACGCCCAAGCAAGAAAGCAAGTGAGGGGGAGACCCGACCTTCGGCCATGACATCGCCAAGCGACTGAAGAATGGCTAGGAGCTCGTCCAAGCTGTCATCTTCCAGACCAATGGCGGCCGTGCGCAATGCATGACTTGCTAGTGCCGCCTGCGCCACGGACAAGCCGTCCGTGCTGCATTCCTGAAGCGTGTCAGCCACTGCTCGAACAGTACCGTGTGGTCAGTGCTCATAAGCATGCCTCATGCGGGCGGCATAGGGAGGTCAGTGTACGCCTCTCACGGTCAGTCGCGCCTTCGAGGAGGACGTAATACCCTTGGCTACATAAGGACGCCCCTTCGTCATGGTGGCGTTGGGGCTGGGTATGGAATGTCATGAATAAGACTCTCAATTGGGCGCCGCTGCGACGGCTGCAAGATTTCCTTAACGGCTCGGCGGCGGGCGGCCTCGTGCTTATGGGAACCTCGGCGCTAGCACTGTTGGTCGCCAACTCGCCGGCCAGTGGTGCGTATTTCGCAGCCCTGGACGCGCACGTCGGCCCTATGAGCGTCTTGCACTGGATCAACGATGGCCTGATGGCCGTTTTCTTTCTTTTGGTCGGCCTGGAGATCAAGCGCGAGTTCCTCGACGGCGAGCTGGCGACCCGTCAGTTACGCGTTCTGCCGGGGCTTGCGGCGCTGGGTGGGATGGCGATACCTGCGCTTGTCTATGTCGGATTGAACTACGACCACCCGGAAGCGCTTAAGGGCTGGGCCGTGCCCTCGGCCACCGACATCGCCTTCGCCTTGGGAGTGGCCGCTTTACTCGGCTCGCGCGTGCCGACCTCCCTAAAGGCCTTCCTCGCCGCACTGGCGATCATCGATGACCTGGGTGCGGTGATCATCATCGCAATTTTCTATACGGCAGAAATCGCTACTGTGTATCTGGGGCTCGCCGCTGCGGTTCTCGCTGCGCTGGCCGTCCTCAACCGTTCGGGCGTACGGACACTGTGGCCCTATCTGGTCCTGGGAGGGATCTTGTGGTTTGCCGTATTGCGGTCGGGCGTACACGCCACGCTTGCAGGTGTCGCTCTGGCGCTCTTTATCCCGCTCAAAGATCGATCCGGTAGGTTGCCCTCCGACGGTGACTGCACGCACTCTCCGCTGGCCAAGCTTGAGCACGCCCTTCATCGGGTCGTTCCCTTCACGGTCGTTCCTCTCTTTGGCTTCGCCAACGCCGGCGTGTCATTCGGCGGCATTGCGGCGCATGAATGGATGGCGAGCACAACCTTGGGCATTGCACTGGGTCTTGCGCTTGGCAAGGTCGTGGGTGTCTTCGGCTTTGCTGGTATCGCCATACGGTCCGGCATGGCAGCCATGCCTTCGGGTGCCACATGGCGTCAGCTGCTGGGCACATCGTTGCTCTGTGGGATCGGCTTCACGATGAGTCTTTTCATTGGCATGCTCGCGTTCGCCGACCATCCTGACCTGCAAAGCGAAGTGAAGCTTGGCATCCTCATGGGGTCGCTGGTCGCAGGAATCGCAGGCTGGGCCGCCTTCGGTTTTACAAAGCGGGTCGCCACCAGTCATTGACGCTCTTGCGCGGTCATGAGCAAGGTTTATCATGTTGGCGCTCGTTGAAAACTGACCATCTCTGCTCATTGAAAATTGACCAGGGGTGGAAGCCGAGGGCGGCAGCCCCCGGCGTTGCCTAATCGTATCGATTGTCAGCTCAATTCGTCGATGGCCTCCTGGTCTTGAGTCTTGGCCTGT
>NZ_JBFTKN010000024.1:0-25708 GCF_056395965.1 Dyella sp. 05T440 | reverse complement strand
CCGCATTCGCCGCACCTTCGCGTACATCGCCATGGTATGCACCTCGTCTTCCTGCTGGGTCGGAACCCGCAGGCTAGTGAAGAACACCCTGGTCAATTTTCAGTGAGCAGAACCCCGTTTTGCTGGTCAATTTTCAACGCGCAGCAACAGGCTGGACCACTGGTCGCGGCTTTTCCGTAAACGGGACCGCCTATTCGATCGGGTACGCTCACAACGCGCTTGGGCAAGTGACGGTGGTCGTTTACCCAGACGGTAATCAAGCGGTTTATACTTACAGTTACGGATCGGTAGCGACCGTACAGATCAACATTGGTGGTACGACATCGAACGTCGCGACGGGCGTGACCTATGGGCCGGGTAATGCAGTCATGGCAGGGTGGGTGTCAGGCAACGGCATAGCGAACACGCTTACCTATGATACCGATGGGCGGCTCACTGGCATTACGGCCGCCGGGGTGCAAAGTCTTGGGCTAAGGTACGACGTGGCTGATCGAGTCAATGCTATTACCAATGGCATCGACAGCACGATGACGCAGAGCATCGGCTATGACGTCATGTCCCGCCTCAGCTCGGTTTATTCCAGCGGCGGGGATAACGAGGCCTACACATACGACACAAACGGCAATCGCCTGACTCAACAGCAGAACGGCGCGTCAGTTTCCTACGCCACAAATGCCAGCAAGAACCAGGTCAGTGGGCTGTCGGGCAGTAGCACTGTCTCCTACAGCTATGACGCAAATGGCAACTTGACGACTGTGTCTGGCGCGCCGACGTTTTCCTATGATGCATTCAATCGAATGAGTGCGGCTGGAAGTGCGACCTATTACGTGGGACCAGAAGGTCAACGGCTTCGTAAGAGTGTCAGCGGATCGACGACTTACTTCGCACCAGATGCTGGTGGTCCAATGTTGGCGGACAATCAAGGGACCGGGTGGAGTGACTACATTTGGCTCAACGGTCGGCTGATCGGGCGCATCAATGGTGGTCAGATTTTGGCAATTCATGCTGATCAAGTTGGTCGCCCGGAAGTCATGACGGATCCGAGTAAGGCGATTGTGTGGCGAGCCAAGAATTACGCATTTGACCGGACTGTGACGGTCGCTAACGCTGTGCCCCTCAACCTCGGATTTCCGGGGCAATACTACGATGCTGAGTCGGGCCTCTGGAACAACGGTTTCCGTGACTACAGCCCAGCGCTCGGAAGGTACGTCGAGAGTGACCCGGCTGGTCTCACTGGCGGCATAAACACGTATGCCTATGTCGGATCCGACCCGCTCCTGTTTGTTGACTTCGCCGGGTTGTGCAAGTGCAAGCCTGTCAAAGCTATCCTAACTGGCGTGGGTGGGACTCAGGCTACGGCCGACGGCGCCCTGTATTCGAAGTATCCCGCCGAAGCGGGTGGCTCAATCAAGGGTGGGACCTTTGGAACGGTGGCAGTTCAGCGGGGTTTCTTGGGCCTATCAACGAGGCAATTGAGAACCTATGGGACGCAGATAACAATCACGCCCTCCAATCAGTCCGCTATCACACAGTATGGTGGTCCGTCCGGAAGTTTGACCGTGTCTGACTATGGGGATACCAATATTCAGAACCGATCCGGGCTGGCGTTTGACCTTTATCGGTTTCCAACGGTTGATGACGGCCTCAAGTTCGGAAATCAAACCATGGATGTAACTATTGAATTCCCGGATGACGTACCGGCGCAGTGTCCGTCATCAACTTGAACTTTCAAGGAATTTAAGACATGGCCATCCTTTCGGTGATCCTTTATCTGGCTGTCGCAGGCGTTACAGACTGCGGGCAGGCGGCTAGCAGCGGGAATCATATCCAGTGGAGTGAGTCGGCTGTGATGCCTGCTCCGGGCCGGTTGGCGCAAGTGGAAGTTCATCCGATACTAAATGCGGACGAAAACGCGAGTCCCGTCTTGCTGAGATTTTGTCCGCAAGGGCGTACACATCACTTGCTGACACTGGAGCGATCCGCAGATGTGTATTGGGGCACGGATAGCCATGCCTTGTTGGTCATAAACCAGCCTGGCGCGGATCAATACAAGGTTTCCGTTGTTAAGATCCGTGAAAAGAACGGCGACGTAGTAGAGAACGTGTTAGACAACGGGATATTGGCTCATGTCCCGATGATTAAGGATCATGACCGTCACGTTGTCTTTTATCTGCCTCGGTTTGTCTCCTGGACAAGCAGGACACTTGTACTATCAATTGGCGGCGCGACTGCGGCCAAAGGCAACGGACCAATGTCTTCCTACTGCTACGGCGTGGCGATTGATAGCCAAACCCTTGAGATATCCGAGTGGATCTCTGCGGATGATCTGAAGACCAAATTTGGGGCAGAGTGCCAACTTGCGCCTTAGACGTTGAGGAAGGTCGAGTGCAAAAGGCGACGTCCCCCCGCTTTCAGTAGCGGGGGGCGTCTGTCGCTACGGATCATCTTCGGAAGGCCGCGGGTGAGCTGATCGAATGGGACGGTTGGTACGCCCCCGATTCCGTAGACACCTGATAGTGTCTATTGAGGATCGGAGGATCTATGACAAGCAAACGTTTCACCGACGAGTTCAAGGCTGAAGCGGCCAAGCAAGTCAGCGAGCGCCGCTACCCCGTCATGGAGGTCGCCGAACGACTCAGCATGTCATCGCACAGCCTCTATGCATGGCTTCGTGAGCGCGGCGTCAGCCGCGATGCGCGCAAGGCGCAGAAGGAACGACCTGGTGCAGGAGAACGCCCGGCTGCGTGCCGAGTTGCTTCGCGCCGAAGAGGAGCGCGACATTTTAAAAAGGCCGCCGCGTACTTTGCCAAGGGGTAAGAGCAAAGTACGCCTTCATGCAGGTCCACAGCCGGCAGTTCGCCTCACCACGATGTGTCGTGTGCTCAAGATCGAGCGCAGCGGCTAGTACGGATGGCTGAAGCAACCTTTGTCAGCTCGTGCCAAAGAAGACGCTCGCCTGATGGTACATATCGAAGAGTCCTAGCTGCCATCGTGCGGCGTGTACGGCAGCCGCAACGTGCACCGAGACTTGACCGAGGCCGGCGAACGTATCAGTCGGAAACGCGTGGAGCGATTAATACGCAAACACGGTCTTCGTTCCGTGCGCTCACCGCTTCGGCGTCGCTGCAAGGGCAGCAAGCCTGCGGTTGTCGCACCCAACCGATTGCAACGCCGGTTCAACGTTGCGCATCCTGATCGAGCCTGGGTCACCGACATCACGTAACTGCGCACGGCCGAAGGTTGGCTGTATCTAGCCGTGGTCATCGACTTGTATTCGCGATGCAGTCATCGGCTGGTCGATGAAATCGAGCCTGGCACGCGAGCTGGCGATGGATGCGTTGTTGATGGCGATCTGGTGGCGACGCCCCGAAGCCGGTGTGGGGCCCTGTCCGAGACACTTTTGCGATTTCGGGAAATGGTTCGCGAGGCCCCCGAGCGCAACGATCCTGCTGCATCCTTACGTGGACAGGTGCCGATGACCGCTTCCTCGCGTGGCCCGCAGTCGTCCATTCGTCAAGCACGCGCGCGTGGCCACGCTCGAGGCGTTCTTCCGTTGCGCTCCGCCAAACTCATTGCCGAGCGCGTGCCATCAATCCGAACGGCGCTACCACTGACGGACGACCCGGCGGTCATCACCACGCACCGACTACTGGCCATCGCCTTGGTCGAGCAACTGCAGGTCGCGCTAAGCGCCATTGATCGCTTCGATCAGGAGATCGCCGCCTTGGCGCCGACGCTCCCTGATTACCCGCTGTTCCATGCCTTGCCAGGTAGTGGCCCGATCCTCGCGCCGCGCCTGCTGGCCGCCTTCGGCGAACAACACGCGAACGCTTTGCTCGTGCCGATCAGTTGCAGCGCTACTCGGGCGTTGCGCCGGTGACGCAGCGCAGCGGCAAGAAGAGTTGGGTGCACTGGCGTTGGCAATGCCCGACCTTCGTGCGCCAGACCTTCGTGGAGTGGGCCGCGCAGACCATCAACAAGTCCTTCTGGGCCGACGCCTTCTATCGCCAGCAGCGCGCCAAGGGCAGTCCGCATCAGGTCGCTGTGCGTGCTTTGGCCTTCAAGGGGATCCGCATCCTGCATCGATGCTGGCAGTCCCACACGCCCTACGACGAGTCGCGCTACCTTATGGCCTTGCAGCGTCGAGGCTCGCCCTTGCTCGCCGGGCTGACTTCGTCGGATAGTTGACGGAACGGCTCAGGGCGTGAAGCAGACCCGATAACCTGAGATAAACGAAGTATTCCGAGTGCCACACGTCGTGGCACTCGGATGACCATACTTGCCTAACGACTCCACATTGACGCGGCTTCCTGGGCAAAGGCACGGTACGAACGGGGAGTGCGGCCGAGGGCTCGAGTGAACTTCGCGAGTTCTTCGTCCGTTGCTGCGGCGCCGTCCGATTGATAGCGGTCCAGCATCAGGCGCATGTCTAGCGCATGCCAGGCGGGCATGATGGTCTTCATGCGTTGTTCGACGCCGATGGTGTCGTTGCCACCGTATCGGATCGGCTTGCTCAGCACCTCGCTCCAGATGTTGGCGATGACTGCGCCGGTGAGCACGTCGGGCCCGACGACATCGATGGTCTCTCGCGGAAGAGGTTCAGCCGCGCGCTCGCGACGCAGCAACTCGCGGGAGGCGATGTCGCCAATATCGCGGACATCCACCATAGAGATGCCCTTGTCGCCGATGGGCATGGCGTAGACGCCTGCATTTGCCAGTACATCTTTTTGACGCAGATCGTTCTGTATGAAATACGCGGGGCGCAATACGGTCGCCGGAAGGCCGAGCGCATCAATCATGTTTTCTACCGTGTTCTTGCCCGCAAAGTGAGGCACGTCAGCGTAGGCCGCGCCCTTGTATACGGAAAGGTAGACGATGCCTTTGACGCCGACCTCCTTGGCGACGGTGAGCGCTTGCATGGCCTGCGTCAGCTCGTCGGCAACGTTGGGGGCCAACAGGAACAGCGTGGAGACGCCGTCCAGCGCTGCACGAAAGCTGTCCAGGTCGCTCAGGTCGCCTGGCACGGCGGTGACTCCCGCGGGCAACCGCGCCTCGGCGGGCGACCGCGTCAATCCACGGACATCGACACCTGATGCGGTCAACTGCTTCAGGACTTGGGAACCCACGGTTCCGGTGCTACCGGTGACCAAGATGCTCATGATGCTAATCCTCGTGATGGGCGCGGAAGAGCGCCGTGGAATCACGGTAAGGGGTTCCATACTTGCTCGGAAGCCACCAATATCTAGACATCTCGTCTCAAAATCGGAACAGCCATGGACCTCAAAGCCCTGACCGATTTCGCCCTGGTGGCTTCGCACGGCGGGTTTGGGCGGGCAAGCCGCGTCAGCGGGCGCTCGAAAGCCACGTTGTCGCGTCGCGTGACCGAGCTGGAACAAAGCCTGGGTGTGCGCCTGATCGAACGTGGCACCCAGAGCCTGCGGCTGACCGAGGAAGGTCGCGCGCTGTTCGAGCGCACGCAGGGACCGCTTGCGGAAATCGCCGAAGCCCAAGAGGTCGTCACGTTGGGCGCATCCACGCCCCGAGGGCGGCTTCGTGTGAGCGCGCCCGTTGTGCTGGCACATGTCGCCTTGGGGCAAGTAGCAGCGCGCTTCGCGTTGGCCTACCCAGACGTGCAGCTGGAAATCGACGTCGACGACCGCAAAAGGGACCCCGTCGAAGATGGCTTTGACCTCGTCATACGCGTCAATCCATCGCCTGACGAACGGCTCGTGGGGCGGCGCATCCTTGATGACCAGCGGTGGGTCGTGGCGCATCCGCAGATCACCATGCCCGCAGTCGACGCGGACACCGCGGTGCCCGGCGTCATCTACTCACGCACGCCCGACGATCTTGCATGGCAATTCCATTCGCCCGCCGGCGAGCCTTTGAACCTGAGCGTGCGTGAAGCCTTGCGGCTTTCGTCATTGCTGATGGTTCACGAGGCCGTGCGGGCTGGCGTGGGCGTCGCCATGTTGCCAAAGCTCTTGGTCGAAGAAGATGTCCGTTCGGGTAAGTTGGTGCATTGGGGAACCGATGACCGTCCGCCGGTTGAGATCTGGGCACTTCGAAACTCGCGTCGCCTGGTCGGTGCCAAAGTGAGGGCATTTCTTGACGTGCTAGAGCAGGCGTTTCCGAGGCGTGAGTTTGTGCCGCCCGAATAAGGGCTTTTCATGCGTTTTGGTCGCGCGCCATGGCATCCGCGCCATCGCCGTCTTGCTGGGGCGCGCGCCTTCGACCATCAGTCGTGAGATTGCGCGCAATGGTGGGGCGCTGAAGGCATGAATTTTGGCGTTTCGACGCGCAAGCGTCGCGTCTGCTAGCCTTTCGCCGCCATCCGCCATCCGCCATCCGCCATCCGCCCGAAGCCTGCACATATGAGACGCTACACCGACAGCGATATTGCAGCCGTCTATCGCGTTATCGAAGAACGTCGCGACATGCGGCACTTTCTTTCCGATGGCCTGGATCCGGCTCTGCTCGGGCGTTTACTTCGGGCGGCGCATCTCGGGCCGAGCGTGGGTTTCATGCAGCCGTGGCGCTTCATTCGCATTACGGACCGGGAGCTTCGGCAGAGCGTCTATCGTCTGGTGGATGAAGAGCGCCGACTTACCGCCGTGGCGCTCGGTGAACGCCAGGACGATTTCATGCGGCTGAAGGTGGAAGGCGTGCTGGAATGCGGCGAGCTACTGGTCGCCGCCTTGATGGACCGCCGAGAGGCGCACGTTTTTGGCCGGCGCACGATGCCTGAAATGGATCTGGCGTCCGTCGCGTGCGCCATTCAGAACCTCTGGCTGGCAGCGCGCGCCGAAGGCGTCGGCATGGGGTGGGTGTCGTTGTTCGATCCCGCACAGCTAGGGCAATTACTGGCGCTTCCGCCCGGCGCCCGCCCGGTCGCTGTGCTGTGTCTGGGGCACGTGGGCGAGTTCTACAGTGAACCCATGCTTCAACAGCAGAAATGGGCCGAGCGCCAACCGTTGGAAACCATGGTCTTCGAGAACCGATGGCGCAACGACGGAGAAGGTTCGCCTTCGGGATGACGCCGCAGGTTCATGCCGCTTGCGGGGTGGCCTTGCAACCATCGCTTACTCCCTCGAATCTATGACTTGACCAATTTCAAAAGATGAAGTTGCGGTGCTGCAGTGCACTCTTCGAGTAGGCCTTGTTGGCGCACTTTCGCCAGGGGCCATCGACCCTGCGTGAACTGGAGCCCGTCATGGCGGTGCTCCGGAGCTACCTGCGCTAAACGTCGGAGACAGATCATGCCGTGGCTCATCACCAAATATGTCATCACCGCAGCGATCGTCGTTGCGGTCTCGGAGGTGGCAAAGCGCAGCGACCGGCTGGGCGCGCTGCTTGCCTCACTACCCCTGGTGACCCTGCTTGCACTCACCTGGCTCTACATCGAGAAGCAGCCGGCAGAGAAGATCACGAACCATGCCTGGTACACATTCTGGTATGTGCTACCTACGTTGCCCATGTTCCTGGCCTTTCCTCGGCTCTTCACGCGATTTGGTTTCTGGCCAGCGCTCGGCCTGAGCGCCGTCATCACCATCGTGTCCTTTGCACTGTTCGCCTGGGCTGTTCGCCTCTGGGGCATCAGGTTGCTCTGAGTTCATAGAGCGCTCGTCAGGGGCGGCGATGAACTTGCGATGGCCGCCATAGGCAGGACACTCAGTTGAGGCGGCTTCAAAGCCAGTGCGCCGGACTCGCCGGCATAGGTCTGGCCAGGACGCCCAGACTGCGCTCATCACCAAAGGTGAACCTGCCGGCCACGCTGGAGGCGGGTCCAGCGTTGAGGGGCGCAGAAGCTGGCGATAAAGTCACGCCATGATCCATCTCTCTCGCCACGCTTCCTGCTTTCTTCGCGTTGGAATCATCGCGTGATTGGCTACGGCTCCGCATACGGCAATGTGCTGGCGTCTGCCGGCGTTCTTGAGACGGTGGCACGACAGCCTGCATCGACGCCTATCCTGCACGGAGCAGCGGTGGCGCAGGTCGCGCTCGTCAAGGCGACTCCGAGCTTTCGTGCCTCATGATCGGTACGTTCCATTCTGCGACCAGGTGTTTTGCTCGAGCCAGCGATGTCAGCAGATCTGGCGCATCAACCGTTATCCCTCGAGCGCGGCCGCCTGCAATGCATGACAAGACCATGGTCCTGCCCTTGATCAGCAGATCGTTACTCGCGTCCGCGTCTGATTCCGACGGCATCGTCCAAACATCATGAAAAATCCCGCTTCCCCATCCGCCTCATCTCGCAAGGAGTCAGTCATGTCGCAGTTCAGGTCCTTTACGCTTCGGCTTCTCGCAGCCGCGGCGTTCCTTGCCAGTGGCGTTGCGTTCGCCCACCCCAAGCTCCTTGTCACCACGCCTGCGGACCATGCCGATGTCAGCGCGCCGGGGACGATCCAAGTGTCGTTTTCGGAGACGCTGATGACTCAGCTCTCGGGCGCGGAACTGATGATGACTGAGATGCCTGGCATGACCATGGAGCCAGTCAAGGTCGAGGTGAAGACCGTGGCCTCGTCGGACGCCAAGTCGTTGGTGATGACGCCGGCCCGGCCGCTCAGTGCCGGAACGTATCGGGTGGACTGGCACGTGGTATCCAGCGATACGCATGCCGCAAAGGGTTCCTTCAGCTTCCATGTGAAGTGAGCAGGTGATGTTCGATGGCTTGCTGGTGCTCAGCCGTTTTGCGCTCTATCTCGGCCTCATGCTGGCCTTTGGTTTGCCGGCGTTCGTCCTTCAAGCCCTGACCCGCAACCAGTCGGCCGCTTCCTTTGCCCGTCAGACCCTGCGTGGAGCGGCTGCGGCGACGGTAGTAAGCCTTCTGGCGTCGGGCGCCGCGCTGTGGGCGATGGCGCAAGCCATGAGCGCAAGCAGCGACGTGGCTGCTGTCTGGGGCGTGGCGCAGACCCTGCTCACCCAGACCGCTGTGGGAATGACGTGGGGCCTCCGCGTTGCGCTCCTCCTGATTTCGCTGTGGTTTACAGCTGCATCGGGTGGCAATGCGCGCAACCGCGCAGCAGTGGCTTCGGTGCTCTGCGCGGTGGCCCTGGCGATACTCGCATGGGCAGGCCATGGCGCGATGAACGAGGGACCGGCAGCCTGGTTCCATCTCGGTGCCGATATTGCCCACCTGCTGGCCGCCGGGGCCTGGGTAGGCGCGCTGGTGGCTCTGACGTTCATCGCGAGGGCAGCACGGCGCCAAGCCGATCAGAAAGCGGTTGCCGTGCTGTCAAGCGCATCGACCGAATTTGCTCGACTGGGCACGCTGATCGTGGCGGTGCTCATTGCCAGCGGCATAGTCAACTACATCATGATCGTCGGCCCGTCGTTGTCCGGTCTGATCGAAACCGTGTACGGCCGCCTTCTACTGGTAAAACTGGCCTTGTTCGCCACTATGCTCGCATTGGCTGCAGCCAATCGCTTTTGCCTCGCACCAACTCTGGAAAAGGCCCGGCGCGACAACGACGCCACCGCCGCCGTGCTCGCCCTTAAACGCAGTCTTTACCTTGAGACGACCTTGGCGATCCTGATACTCGGCCTCGTTGCTTGGATAGGCACCCTTGACCCAGGCGGGGGCTGAGTGCCCCTCCCTCGTCCCGACCCGATTGGCCAAACTATGAGATATGAAACCACAATTTGGCCGCTTGAAAGGCAAGGCAGCTAGTTAGCGTGGGCTGCCCGAGGGTGTTACTGATCGAGTTCTTAGCGCGTCAACGCGGACCAAAGGGAGCGCGGATAGGAATGCGGGGCAGGCCCGGGACGGGCATCCCGGACTAGTAGGGCAACTAGAGATACCCAGAATCTCTGCCCCGTTTCAGCATTATTCGCTCATTATGGGCCAACCGCGATTTCTCACTTAGAGCTTTCATCCGGGTGTGCATGAGTAGAGCGTCTGACACTAAACGGCGTGCAATGTGCTTTTGTACATCGAACGCCACGTTCAAATAGTCGACAAGCTCGTCCTGGCTTCGATATTGGCCGCTCAAGTATCGAAGAAGCGCGCCACCCATAGTGAGGTCAACCTTCGCTAACCTCTTTCGCATTCTGTTCTCGCGCGCCACCTGTCGTTTGTGCTCGAAGATGTAAACCTTGGACAAGGCGGGTTCGCGATATCTCAGGAAACCAGGCGATACGCCCAGCTCATCAGCAAACTTTTTGAACGAGACTATGGGCCTGAGAGGTAGCGCGGCGCCCGCCGGCGATCCTCGGATCCATTTCTCCATCTCGCGAGCAAGGAGGCGTTGTGCGCAAGCTGACCATACCTGATGCACTGAAGGAAGAGTTCGCCACGGTCGAGGCGTTGTGGCAATGCACCGGCACAACGCGCAGAGTCGATGCGCTAATCATCAGCTGGGTAAAGTATGAAAAGCAGCTTAGGCGGCTTTTCAGCTTCTTCGTGTTCCAGCACGAAAAGATAACTGAGGAGACACTGGATGAAGTGGTCTCCGCCTTCGTGACCAACAACAATCTGTACCCGGAGACCTTCATCGAGGGTATTGAGGCCCTGGGAATTACTCCCATTCCCAAGTTGATTGGAAAAGGACACGCGTCGTTATGGGCTGAGATCACCCGCATCAAGAAGTACCGCAACAAGATCATGCATGGCCAGCTTACGGGTCAGAGCATCAGCTCCATCCAATTGGAACGGGACGTGATTCACATCGTCAGCTGGATGTCCGCGCTGGCCGATGCCGCAAACGCTGCTTACGGGTATGACGGTCTGAAACGCGGGGCCTATCTGATCGCCAAATCCGCTGCCAACATTCCCGTGCAGAAGTATCCGTTTGGGAACGTAAAGCAGTTCGAGACATGGCTCAAGACGATCAAGGTCAAGGCGCCCGCCGCGGGTAAATAACCTCCGATTCTGGATTGTGCATATGCAGCACGTCCAACTGCCGAGACTGACCTTGGCGGACGGGCGTGGCGCGAAGGCCATTTACTGACTAATATTCCTCGGTCTTGGTAGGCGGCTGCTCAAGCCGGTACAGATAGGACGCTCGTAGGGGACAAAACGAGCACTCAGGGAGAAGTTGATGCGAGCAGCAATTCATCTTCCAGTCGTCGAACGGCTGCGAGTACTGAATTACCCGCTTTATCCTGGTTCGAATAAGCAGGGATTGGATTTAGCCTTTGACAAAGGGGTGGCGGTCGTCGCCGGCATCAACGGCATCGGCAAGACCACGTTGCTGAACTTGCTGTTGCGCATGTTGGTCGGGCCCACGAGTCCATCTAAGGCTGCCACGCGTGACATGGGCCTAGTCAGCAAACGCAGTTTGGTAACAGCCAGAAAGTTCGGGTTCTTTCAGGATCGGGCCGGGGTGGCGTTACAGCCGAACGCTACCGCCACGCTTACCTTCCGAATCGCCGGCAAGCAAATCGCCGTCACTCGCCGCCTGATAAACCTTGAGATAACCAAGGTTGTGGTTAGCGGTAAGGCAGTCGATACGACGGACAACATCGCCTTTCTTTCTCACATGGCCGAACTTGCCGGCTTGGCGAACGCTTACGACTTCCACATGGTCGTTCGCTATGTTCAGTTCTTTACCGAAGAGAGGCTTCCTCTTCTGTGGTCACCGACTGCGCAGCTCGAGCTGTTCAAGATGCTCTTTGTCGATGAGAAGATCGGCCAGAAGTTGAACAAGCTCTACTCGGAGATCCAAGGGGTCGACACCGACTACCGAAACCGCACCTATCAGTACAACCAGCGCAAGGACAAATACGAACTCGCCCGCGCCCAGAACAGGGTGGAGAACATTGACCTGGACGATGTTCGCACCAAGTTGACCGAAGCGACCAAGGCACTTCAGGACGTAAGTCGAACCTATCGGACCGCCAACGAGTTGGTCGCAACACTGGCCAGACAGCGCGAAGATGTTGATCGCAAGATCGAGTCATTGCAGCTCTCCCTTGATCAGGAGGTCCACGCATTTCATCAGCAGGATGCGGCCTACATTGCTCAGGCCTTGCCGTCGCTGGAAGACAAGTTCCAGATGCTGATGCAGGGGTTGGGCTCCAACCTGGGGTGTTTTGTCTGCGGAAAGGGCGGAAAGCGTGAGGTAGCAACCATTAGCAAGCGGCTGAGGGAGCAGCATTACCGCCCGCCTTGGCGAGCTCGGCCCTCCATCGTCTTAACGACCGTCCGCTCACCATAGACGGTATTTCACCATGTAGCTGATGAAGTCGGTCGACCATGGAGGCCGCCTCACGCGGATGGGGCGCTTGGGCAGTGGAGACTCCCTCGCGTTGCAGGTGTGAAAGAACGATGTCACGCGCTTCTCGCGCCATCCGTAACTCGTGGTGGCTCATGGCGAGGAATGCGCTGTGTAAATCGGAGAGGCGATCGCTTTGGAGATCGACGCACACGATGCCAGGCACATATCGAGCAAGAAGCGATAGAGGCGCCCCCCGGTAATGGTCTCTCGCATTACCCGTGCAACCTCTACACCCTTCATTGTCGGGCGGAACAGCCCCTCGAACTGCAGGTCCCGCACTGCTGGGTGTGCCTTGAAGTCCTCAACCGAAACCATACCTCCCAAGACCAGCCCACCCAAGGCAACGTGCGCTTGGCGATAGTAAGGCCCCTGCGGTGTACGTCGGGCGCGTTGACGCAATGGTTCGATGGCGTAATAGCGGCTGGAAGCAAGTCGCGCCCCCAGGTCGTTCTCAAGCGCACTCATCTCCAGGGTTAGTTTGTCGATCTGGCGTTTGTACTTGACGCCTAGGTCTGCGCGCTTCTCAGCAAGCGTGGCCAGTTCCAGTCGTTCCGCCTCAAGATCAGCCAGAAGCGGAGTCTGTGGATCGTCGGTAGCCACGGGGAGCTGCGCATTGAGCTGCTCAATACGCATCGTTAGGTCATGACGCCTGGCCACAAGCGGCCTCAGTTCGGCTAGAGCGGCCGCATAGTCGTCCGACTGTGCTAGCAGAGACTTCTGATGTGCCTGAATCTCGGTACGCAGCAGTTCAATCTTCTGCTCGATCTTCTGCAGCGCCCTGGCACTAATCGGAACCACGTTGCTTGATGAAGACTGGACAAGCGAGGTGTTGCACACGAAGCAAGCCACAGCGCCTCTCGCCCATTTGATTGGCGAAAAGTTCTTGACTTCGTCCCACAGGGCTCTGATGATTTAGGCGAGCGGCATGCAGAAGCACCCGCCTCAAATGGAGAGCCTCGCATAGCCGTGCGGGGCTCTTCGCATTTCAGGGCCCGACAAATTGGCGGCTATCCGCTCATGTCTGGGCTCTCCTTAGGTGGTTGGACTTCGAATGGCGGGATTACAAGCGCGCCCTCAAGCCAAGCCTTGACGACGTGCCTGGCAGCGAACCAGCCCCTACGACCGGGCAGCTGAAACATCGGAATGGGCAATCGCCCCGTTTGGCGAGCCTTGTTTAAGGCATCGCATGTCGGAAAGCCCATGATGCGCGCCGTATCTGCAGCGCTGAGGATGGGAGCTCGGGGTAGAAAAAACTCCACATCGGGGAGCAACGGGCTGTGAGCTTCCACGTTAGGAGAGTCTCCGGTCTGGGCCCGATAGTCCCACTTGGCCCGGCTTGGTCGGGGCCAGGGCGCGCTGGTCGCCCTGCGTCGCTGCTAGACTGGCACGGGTGGCGCAGATCGTCAATAAGTCATTGAAAGTGCGATATATTTATATCGCACTGATGACGTGATCGCTTGGCGATCGGGAGGGGGATTTCATGGGAGCGACCAGTGGCATGCTTCATGACGGAGTTAGCGGAGTCGTGTTCGATGCCTTTGGCACGCGGGTGAATATCACGAAACCGCGTCGTCCTTTTCGCCAGCTGTTCGAGCTCGCTGGAAGCAAGACCATCGCTTTAAAGGACTCCGGGGTTGCACATGAATGTTGATTCGTCGCCGGTTGCCGACAGCGAATGCCGTGTCAGGGCAGTGGTCTTCGACGTCTTCGGGACGCTGGCCGACATCACGCAGAAGCGTTATCCCTTCAAACGGCTGTGGGATCTAGCGGGAAACATGCCAGTGTCCAGGGAGGAATACGCCAGGATTGTGATGACCACACCTTTAAGCCTGTCCGGTGCGGCCCGTCAGTTCTGTCCTTGGGTCGAAGGAAAAGTTGTCCGAGAGCTGGAAGACGACGTCGCCATCGAAACCGCAAGCATTCGGCTCTTTCCAGAGGTCCCTGATGTCCTTAGGGAGCTCAAGGCTCGTGGGGTAAAGGTCGGTATCTGCTCGAACCTGGCGGCTCCCTACGCAGAACCCTTTGCGCGACTCTTACCCATCGAGCCCGATTCATTTAGCTGGAGTTTTGAAGTGGGCGCCGTCAAGCCGGACCCACGAATCTACGAGCACGCGTGTCAGCAACTCGGCTACTCGGGAGCCTCGGTTCTGATGATTGGYGATCGGGACATCGAAGACTACGTGGGGCCAAAGAGGGCTGGCCTGCGTGCCGTGCAACTCAGGCGGCAGCATTCGCATTCCATGGTCGAGTCGATACCTACGCTTCGACGACTCGTTGATCACCTTTGAACGCGTCAGCGATTCGCATGGCACGTGAGGCCGCCAGTGATCACGCCACCCGCTCCTTGGGTGACACTGACCGCTTCCATGATGCTCGGTTTGCGTAGAGGGACTTCGCCACGCTCCACTGACGAAGCAAGTGACGGCTCGTGATTGGCTTTCAGCCAAGCGGCGAGCGCTTTCAACGTCATGTCATCGCTTCGAACCAGCATGGCCGCCGCGTCGAAGATCGCGTGCTGCAGATCTTGCGCCGAACACCCCTTCCGTCAAGTTATCGGTCAAGGTTGCAAACTCCCGCATTAATTGCGGTTGTCGTGCTTGACATGCCCTACAGAGCTATCAAAACTAGTTTCGGTGGTACTGTAAAAAATAACCGTTTTGAATAAACAGGGATCCCTATGTTGCAGGCAATCGGTATAGATCGCGACGGCCGCATCAATGCTTGGTGCGTGACAGCCCAATGCACCTACGAGTGGTTTCTTCAAGCCGTCAGCGGTTCGGAGGCCAACTTGGAGATTCAGCGCTCCGTAATCGGTGGGCGCAAGGCATACGCCACATTGCGCGAAGACCTCAAACGTGGCTGCGTCCTGCCGCCTATAGTCTTGGCAGAGGCTGGAGGAAATGTCTCCGTTGAGAGTGGGGGGCGACTTAAATCCCTTGAAGAGCTTTCCACTGAGCTGAGCGAAGTAAGAGGGGATTCCGTCTACATCATTGACGGTTTGCAGCGCACTAATGCCATAAAGCAGGCAATTTCAGATTTAGATGCCGAGGCGCGCGCCGAGTTCCTGCAAAGGAAATTGCGCATTGAGTTCTGGCTGGGAGCATCTTTCGGCGCAATTGCATATCGCATGCTCCTGCTGAACGCAGGACAGAGGCCGATGTCGATGAAACACCAGATCGAGGTTCTGAGCTCTCGTCTGAAGCACGCATTATCTGATATTGACGATATAGAAGTTTTCACCGTAGGTGATCAGCGAAGAAGAACGCGCCCCGGACAGTATCAGCTTGCAAAGTTGTCACAAGCATTCCAGGCTTGGCTGCAAGGTCAGCCCAATGTCGACGTCCGTAACGTTGTCATGGAAGAGCTTCTCGCTGAAGGGGCTATCGAGACACTTGGACATTCCATTAATGGAGCAAATGCAGGCGACGATGGCTCAGGCTTTAGGCGCCTAGTGGGATGGGTCGTTCAGATGGACCGAAAGTTGGGCGCAGAAGGACTCGCATTTTTCGGGAATGAAACCGTTCTTTTAGGCCTGTCCGCTGCTGTTGGAAACTCTGAGCGACATCCTAAAATCTCCGACCGAGTATGGCCTGCACTTGAAGGCCTCACTTCACTTTCCGCAGGTGCGGAAGCGAAGGACATTCTCGCCGTCGAAGCGTTCAACTCTTTACGAGCTGGGTTCGATACTAGCCGCGTCAACGTGGGCTCCGCCACTCGTGAGCTCGTTTTTGGCGCCTTTCAAGAACTGTTCTTCTCAAGTGGACTGCGAACGATGAGGGAATGCTGGGAAACCGCGGCATCGAGGACCTAAATAATGGCGATTCCTGAGCATATTAGGAGCGTCTTTGGGTGTGCCGACGTGGGCAGCGATGAGTTCTCTGCACTTCTTGAATCGTTGAGCGAGGAATCATTGCCCTGGTTCCTCAAAGATTCTGATACACGAGCTGACCTCTGCGAAGCGATCTATGACGAAGGTTTACGGTTGCCTTTGTTCTCCGCACGACTGGAGATCGATCCGGGCGCAGTGCGGTTCGTTGCAGTGAACGAGTTGGGCGCACCTATTCGATCAGTCCTTCTGCTACCAGCGGAGATTGACGATGTAGCCAACGTTCCTTCAGCAGGCCTTTCCTGTGTGGCAAGATCCTGGCCGCTGCACCCGGAGCTCGTTAATGTCGATGGACCGTTGAGCAAGGTCCCGGATCGATTTAATCGCAGCATTCTAATATTCGCGCACTCTCCAGCGAACAGCTGGGATGCCACAAATTTATCTCAAACCTTGTATTCGCTTGCCGGCGTTCGTTTTGGTGGGTCGTCAACGCCGGCCGGTTCCCCTCAGTGGATGAGTCAAGGGCGCTTCGAATTCGAAGCTGATGGATTGGGTCGACATACGAGCATGTTGACTGGCGGCATGTTGCAAGAAGTGCTCACCGAAACAAGGATTAAGTGGCGCTTCGTATCCCTTTACAGGATATTTGAGTCCGCGTATCTGGTGGGTCTGAAAGAGAAGATCGCGAAAGACTTCCTTGATCGACCGTCTCAAGTCCTGTCCGAAGCAAGTGCTGCCCTGGAATCTGAGCTTAAGACTTTTCAGGGGCTCGTCGAAACGCGGCAGCTGGATGCGTTTTTTGAATCAATCAGAGTGTTGGTGGATGGTGATTCCGCAAATCGATTTCTGTTCGCGTTGAAACGTCCGCAGCGTGGTAAACAAAGTCCCACAGGCTGGAGGCAGGGCGTTTCATACATATATCGCATGAGGTGCGCCATTGTTCATGCCGGTCAGGACGATATCGTTTTTGACCGGTACCCCGATGGTGAGGCTGCGTTAAATATCGTGTTGAACGTCCTTGAGAGTGCTGTGCTTAGCCTGCTGGGTTTCAAGCCTTGAATTGCAGACTTCTCAGCAATTTCGCTGCCAGTGGAGGGGTCAAAAACGAGACGCTGACAAAGCAACTTTACTATTGACTTGTGCGAGAGGGCAGCGGCCAAGCCTAGCCGGATCGCGCAGGCCGCAATGGCGAAGAATGACTCTGCCCTTTTTCTTGTTTGCACCCCGCTGGAGTATCGGTGATTCAGCTGGGATCTCGAGTAAGAAACGAACTGAGCTTCAGGGTCAGCGTAGGCTGATCCGAGATTTCGCACTCCCATACGATCAATACCTCCCAGCCCAGCGCGTGCAGCGTCGTCAGAGCCAGGGCGTCGCGTCGCGTATTGCCTTCCAGTTTGGCCATCCAGAACCGAGTGTTTGTTTTTGGCGTATATGCAAATTTGCACCCGGGATGCTGATGCCAGAAGCAGCCATGCACAAAAATCACTCTTCTTAGACGCGGGAACACTAGGTCCGGCGAGCCAGGTAAATCTTTCCGGTGCAAGCGGAAACGAAAACCCATTGCATGGACAATCTTTCGGACCACGATTTCCGGTTTGGTGTTCCTACTTTTGATGTTCGCCATCATCCGTGAACGCTTTTCGGGAGAGACGGTATCCATCAGATTACGTGCCAGCCTCAGATGTTCGCGGGCACTGCCTTAGAGCGTTAGGCCATGTAGCAAGGCAGTCACTGGAATGATTTGGCCAGTCGCGCCATTTTCGAGGAGTCGATCCAGCGGGCTTGGCGTGTCCGTATGCGGCAAATTCGATGCAGCCGGACAAATGTTACCGTAGGCATAAGGGCGGCGAGACCTGTCTGGCCACCCGTACAATACACCCCATTTGCGGCATCATTACACCTCGTGACGAAGCAGCATCTGGCCCCAGCTGGCAACTTGTTAGACCGGAGTCCCGTGCGCGGCACGAGTAGGTCTGAGATGTTAGGCAGCTGAGCTGAATTGATCTTGGCGCACGTTCCAAATCAGAGATTCCGGATGTCCATCCAACCCGTTCTGCCCAGGTCGCAATCCAGAAAAATGTACAAGAAACCCCACGGCCCAGAGGCCGACCTGCCTCAGTCTCGCAGAAAAACCAGCACGCCACTCGCATTGAATCACGACGACAAGCTTATCCGAAGCAAGTTGCAGCGCATTCGCTTGGGCGGCGAGATCCGCTATATGGACATGTTTGCCGGATGCGGAGGGATCTCTCTCGGCTTCCTGACTGCAGGATTCACGCCGGTGGCATCCGTTGAGATGGACCCGTGGGCCGCCCGGTCCCATGGTGCCAACTTTGGCGCTCGGTCTGCGGGAGGCGACAGGGCAGCCCACCACGTTCCGCGCGATGCAGTGACTGAAACGGCAGAAACTGTTTTCGCGGACCTCGGGCTGCGGGGCCCAACCGACGGGCAGATAGACGTTCTTGTCGGCGGGCCACCATGCCAGGCGTTTGCCCGTGTAGGTCGAGCCAAGCTCCGCGAGCAGGCGCGCCTGCGCGACGAAGTGACGGCAGACCAGGCATTCCTTGTGGACGGACGAGTGAGCTTGTGGGAACGGTACGTAGCGTTCATCCGGGCAACGAAACCGGTAGCGCTCCTGATGGAGAACGTGCCGGACATCCTCAATCATGGCGGCACCAACGTTGCCGAGCTCGTCTCGAAGAGCCTCGCCGAAGAAGGCTACGACGTTGCCTACACGCTTCTGAACTCCGTCTGGTACGGAGTTCCGCAGATGCGGGAGCGGATGATTCTTGTCGGCGTCCACCGGTCTGCCGGGATCAGCCCTCGGTTTCCCGTGCCGACTCACCACTTGGTACTTCCCTCTGGTTATACCAGCTCCAAGAATGCTGCCCGCAGGGTACTGAAAGCCGAGGGTTCGGATCACCACCGCTGGATCCCCGACCCTGCTCCCGACTCTCCCGCCGCTACATCGGCCTCGGAAGCCCTTGCAGATCTTCCGTCTTTGTACGCCGAAGAAATGTTGCGGACCGGAGAAATTGGCCGAGGGGCAAAGGACCCTTCGAGACCTGTCGAGTACACAACAAGAAAGCCGACTACTGCGTACTCGCGGCTGATGCGGGAGTGGCAGGGTTTCGCGACGCGATCCACGACCGGGCACGTCTTCAGGTACCTGCCTCGGGACTACAAGATCTTCGCCGAGATTCAGCCGGGCTGGGAGTACCCACAGGTCCACGCCTATGTAGAGGAGAAGATTGCGACTTGGCTTGCCTCCAGGAAGCGGCGTGGCCTGCCGACCAGTCCGCGAGACCCGGATGTCAGCGCCTTCATCAAGTCCTGGCGCATTCCGTACGACCCGGGAAAGTTTCCCAATAAGTGGTGGAAGCTTCGGGCCGATGCGCCCGTCCGCACGTTGATGGCCCACCTTGGCAAGGATTCGTATTCCCACATCCACTTCGACTCTGACCAAGCACGGACTATCACGGTCCGAGAGGCCGCGCGGCTGCAGTCTTTTCCTGACGGCTTCGTCTTCAAGGGCTCGATGAACCCGGCTTTCAAGCAGATCGGCAACGCAGTACCGCCGCTCTTCGCCTATGCGATCGCGCGTGGGATCAGAGAGTGCCTGGGCGCACCTGAAACGCCAGACATGCGTGTGGCGCTATTCGGTCTGAAGCCATCACAGATCAAGACGACCGAGGGAACGAAGTGAAGTTCACGATCCTCCGACTGCTGACGCATTCCGAACTCGGCATGTTTCATGAGTATCGTCGCCAGAGAAAGGAGCGGGCGAAGCAGCGCGCCATAAACTTCGACTGGGATGTTGTCGATATGGTTTTCCCTTCCGCCAAAGACTCGGACATCATTGCCATCAATTGCCGGCGCCTCGAAGACGAAAACACTGTCGTCGAGGTTGCGTCGTGGCTCAAGCGTCAGCACAAAAACTGGAGATTTGAAGGCGACTGTCCGACGAGTCCCTATTACAGCTTCGTGGACCCTGGTGCTCTCTTCGCTATGAGTGTCGATGCCTCAGCAACTCCGGCAACGGCATCGTGGGTTGTCATCCCCGCTGACCATCCTTCCCGCACCGCGATCCTCGGACACGGAGAAAGCGCACGGCTCGGCAAGTCCGCAATGATCGCCTTGTACGGTGATGAGGGCGAACACTGCCAAGCGGTATTGGCAACGAACTTCCCGCAATTGTTCAAGGAGGCAGAAGCAGTGTCCGCGAAATCACAACAAGAATCCGACAGCATCCACGACGACGACGATGATGTCGCGCCCGATCCGCTCGGTCTGTTCAAGATCCTTGCGCGTGCCGGCCATAGTCTCCCAAGCGCCGTTGCCGATCTCGTTGACAACAGCCTCTCGCACGGCGCCCGCGAGGTCCAGATCACGTTCCCCAGCCCCAATGTGGGTGGCAGATGGATGTGCATCCGCGATGACGGCACTGGCATGACTCCCACCGATTTGCGTAATGCAATGAAGATCGGACATCAGCGCGACTACGACAGCGCCGATCTAGGGAAGTTCGGCTACGGTCTAAAGGGGGCCGCTTGGTCGCAGGCAGATCGTTTAACGGTGGTATCGAAGGCGGCCGGCTACAAGATCGCTACTCTTACCTGGGACAAGGACCATCTTGCGAAAACGAGCCGCTGGGAACTTCTACGCAATCCCGTGGCGCCAGAGCATGCCTCCGTAGTGGATGTCGGCGAATCTGGCACTGCAGTGCTGCTCACACAGATGCGCCCCCCTATGGAACCGATCAAGGGCAAAGCCGATTCCCCTTACGCGCAGGAACTGGCAGGGATCAAAGCGCACCTCGAACTGGTTTTCCATCGATATCTTGAAGGAAAGGTCCCGGGCCGCGAGAAGGTCGTCATCCGGTTGAATAACGATGTATTACGAGCCAACAATCCGATGGGGCATCCGCTAACCCAAGAGTTTGACGAGCGCCGTATTGAGCTTCCGCCGCTGACGCCAGGCAAAACGCCGGTTCTGTATGTTCGAGCGCATGTCACGCCCAGCGAGGCCGAATTTGAGGAATACATCAAGTCCCTGTCTCCGCTGGAGCAACGCATCGAACGAGAGCGCCTCAGCCTCAATGGCCGAGCCAACGATGCCCAGGGTTTTTACTTCTACCGATTGAACCGGCTCATCAAGTGGGGCGGTTGGGAGGACCTTTTCGCCAAGGATGAGCACACCAAGCTGCTTCGTGTCGCGGTTGACTTCGACCGAACAGCCGAAGAGCAGCTGCAGGTGGATATCAGCAAGCAGCTTGTCCGTCTGCCCTTTGCCGTCACGGACCTGCTCAAGGATCTCCTCAGGGAGCCTCGCGCTGCGGCCCGTGCCCGGTACGACAAGAAAGCAAAACCTGCATCCAAGGTAACTGGCACTGGCGGCAGAACGACGTCGCCGGCAGGCTCGCTTCCGCCCGGTGGCTCTTTGCCTCCGTCGCCAACTCCAGTGGTGAACCCCGCGGTTGGAAGTCCTACAGTCGCTGAGCCGAAGAAGGACAAGACTTCGGTTCGCATCGTTAACGGTGGTGTCAAGCCGTGGCAGCGCAAAGCCGGATTCAAAGGCGAGGAAGTTGAAATCACGCCGTTGGTACCGGAGCTGGTTGCGCTTGTGCAGCTTATCGACAAGGATGCCGACGCGAAGGCGGCCCTGTCCGAGTTCCTTCGGGTACTGGAGACAGCTGGCGTTCCGGACCTGCTGACGGATAAGGCGTGATGCAGATCAGCTTTCCGCAGCCTTTAACTCTGAAGCCCAGGCTCGCCCTATGGACGGACGGGACTGTCTGGACCAACTGGTTGCGGCACGAAGCCTATCTGAGGTCCCAGGCCAAGTGGATGCCGCACCAAATCGCTTCGGTCGCTGAAGAATCGCTGCGGATTATTTCGAAGACCACGCCTGTGGGGCGTCCGGAGTTTCAGTGCCGGGGTCTGGTTGTGGGCTACGTCCAGTCCGGCAAGACGGCCAACTTCACTGCCGTGGCAGCACGCGCTGCCGATGTCGGCTACCGGCTGATCATTGTTCTTTCAGGCATTCACGACTCCCTTCGGAACCAGACACAGAAGAGGCTGGACTTGGAGCTCGTCGGGGCGGGCGTCGACTGGATCACATTGACTGATGAGACCGCCGATTTCAACGAGCCGGCGGTTGCTGATGGGTTCGAATCGACGGGCACCGTTCTTATCGTCGCCAAGAAGATCACGCCGATTCTGAAGCGGCTCAACCAATGGTTCGGCAAACTGGAAGGTCGGCTGGCCGACGTGCCGGTTCTTCTCATTGATGACGAAGCCGATCAGGCATCCATCAATACGCGCGGAAATCGTCGCGACCTGAGTATCGAAACGGACACAGCACCGGACGAAGATACAGCGCCTTCGCTGACCAACGCACTGATCCGCGACATTCTCAGAAAGATCCCGCGAGCAACATACATCGCCTACACGGCGACGCCGTTCGCCAATATCCTCATTGACCCCGACGCCAGCGACAGCCAAGTCGGCGAAGATCTGTTTCCCAAAGATTTTGTCGTACAGCTTCCCCGGCCGGACGGCTACACCGGGACGGAGGAGCTTTTCGGCATCAGCGCTCAGGGGCGCGATGTGCTTCGCACTGTAGACCCGGCAGATGTGAAGGCACTGAAGCCGACGCGGCGCAGAAAGAGCGAAGCAATGGTTGCCAGCGGGCCGCTCGATCTGCCTCAGTCGCTGGCTGATGCACTTCTGACATTTGCGCTCGCTGGTGCTATCAGGCTGCTGCGCGGCCAGTCAAACAAGCCGCACACGATGCTCGTGCATGTATCGCAGCTGCAGCGGGATCAGATGCGCATCGGTACAGCCATCGAGGAACAGATTCGTAGCTGGTTTCACCACGAGAGCGCAGAACCAGGCGTGCTCAAGCATATGTTCCGGTCGACGCTGGCCGAGCTGGGTGCGGTGGAGCTGCCATGTGCCGCTGAGGCTGTTCTTGAAGAGGCGGTAACGAACTTGGCCCGTCTGGAAGTCGTCGTGCTCAACAGCACGACGGGCGACGAACTGGAGTACGACGTCAAGCCCGGAAGACAGCTCGTGGCAGTAGGCGGCAATCGGCTGTCACGTGGATTGACGCTCGAAGGCTTGACGATAGCTTACTTCCTGCGCACCACGACGTTGGCTGACGCACTGCTTCAGATGGCCCGCTGGTATGGTTTCCGCGCAGGCTATGAAGACCTTATCCGGATATGGACAACAGAAGGCATTGCAGAGTGGTTTGTGGAACTGGCATTAGTAGAAGAGTCCCTGCGTGATTCCATCACAGCGCTGAACAAGGCTGGCCGCCGGCCCGATCAGATGGCCATTCGGATGCGCGCGCATTCAAAGCTGCTTCTGACTAGCAAGAACAAGAGCAGAATGCAGACAGATGACGCACGGTCATGGTCTGGCGAGAACCCTCAGACCATTCTGTTTCCCTTGTACGATCGCGAACTGCTGGGGCGGAACGTGGACTTGGCATCCGAGCTGCTACGGCAGCACCCCCCCACCCAGGATGCTCACGGCGGCGCCATCGCGCATGATGTTCCAGCCGAAGACATCTCGCTGTTTCTGCGACGGTACGAAGGACACCCAAACAGCATAGCGTTTCAGGGGGCTGAAATTGCTGACTGGATCCTGGGGCGCGCTGAAGCGGGAGAGCTGGTGAATTGGAAGGTATTTGTGGCCAATCCGCGTCGGGAACGGCAGGTGCTCCTCGGAGGACGGCCTTTCGGTCTGGTGCGACGTTCGTTGCAGGCCAACGAGTCGATCGGCATCCTGATCGATCCGCGCCATGAAGGTGTAGATCTGCATGGCGGACCTGAAAACTACCGGACCGCCTCTGGCTTCAATGCTAGAGCAATGCGCGAGGATCGCCCTGTCCAGCAGGGGTTGCTCCTGCTCTATCCCCTTGATCCCGAACCACTGCGCTCGCCGACGCAGGCCGTGCTGGGCCTCGCTCTATCCCTGCCTCGGACAACGGACGGCGAACGACAGTTTGTTATGAACCGGGGAATTCGCCATGAGTGAGATCACGCAGGAGCGCTGGGCGCGCCTGCGTGATCGGCGGCCATCGCACGAGGACATATACGAGCAGGCGGCTGATGATTTGGAAACAACGGTACTAGTAGGTGTTTCAGACGACGGGCGACTACACCTGCTGCTAGCTATTGATGTCGTACCAAAGAGCCTGCCCCCCGACTTGCAGAGCCTTCAGGTACGCATTCTGGAGGGCGGGCAGATCTGGTTAGATTTGTCAGCACGCAGTCACCACGAAGAGCTCCTCACGCTTGTCGTCAATAAGATCCTCCACGCGATTCGCATCGAAGGCCGCGATCCGGCGGTATCAGTCGAGCAGATCATCGGCGATATGCGCGCAGCGCTGCGCACCGTCGTACCCGACCTGAGTACGGCAGAGCAGATCGGCATGTTCGGCGAACTCTGGGTGCTGTCAAATGTCCTCATCCCGACTCTTGGCAGTCGGGCCTCTCATCTCTGGAGCGGACCGGAAAGCGAACGCCACGACTTTGTCGGACAAGCAGTTCACGTAGAAGTGAAAACCACCACAAAGTCGGAATCGAAGCATGAGATATCCCGCATCGATCAGCTGAGAGCGCCTCTTGGAAAACGGTTACTGTTCGTCAGTGTCATGCTAGAGAGAAGCCTGGGGGGCGACGAAACTCTGGCGGATCGCATCGATGAGGTTCGGGAGAAGCTCGGAACGGATGGGCACGCGCTAGATGTCTTCGATTCACGCCTAGCAACGCTCGGTTGGCACGAAGGCCTTAGGCAGACAGGAGACCTGTTGAAATTCACGTTTCGGAGTGTTCACGTTTTCGAGGTCGCGGGCATGTTTCCACGGCTGCCTGACGACTACTCGGCACCTCTCGGGGTGACCGGTATCAAGTACAGCATCAATGTGGGAAGCTTGCCGTCACTTGATGTCACTGAAGTCCAGCACATTCTCAATCTTGCCTAACGCACAATCTTTCTGTCTGGCAATGTCAGGGCAGCGACACGATGGAGCCGTCGTCCATTCCATTGCCTTGCAAGTAGGGCTTGGGAGGAATAGCATCGTTGGAGCAACACTTGGATCAGGTGGGCAGCGCGGTTCGCCGTGACGCACCCCGGGTGACCTTGTAGATAAAGCGTCCTTCGGGGCGCTTTTCGCTTTTCTGAGTCCCGTCGCGACGCTGCGACCGGTGTACGCGAGGGCGACGAGGCCGAAACCGACTCAATGTCGCGACCTCCCGGCGAAGTTCATTTGCATGTTGAGTTTCATCCAAAACTGAGCCACTTCCCGGGGTGATTTTCGTCGAATTTTGAGCCACCTCCTACCACCCTCCGCTCACGACACGAGCGGGAGTAACGGGAGTGATCGACGTGGCCCTATTGAGCGTGATTCGACGCTGGCACCTTCGCGACAAGATCTCGATCCGAGAGATCGCCCGACGCACGAAGCTGTCACGCAACACCATTGCCAAGTACCTGGCGAGCGGAGAGACCAGCCCGCACTATCCGCGCCGCAAGAGTCCCAGTCAGCTGGATCCGTATGCGGCCGAGCTGGTCCGTTGGCTTCGCGCCAACCAGCAACAGCCCCGCAAGCAGCGCCGCACGTTACGACAGATGCACGCCGCCCTGTTGATGAA
>NZ_JBFTKN010000023.1:0-32264 GCF_056395965.1 Dyella sp. 05T440 | reverse complement strand
GAGGTTGAAGGCGTAGAACAGCGGTGCTTGCGCAGCTTGCTGACGACCCATCATCGTGGCAACGTCCACTTGTCCGATGGGTAGGCAGTGAATCAGCTTCAGACGGCCGATTCAACTGACTTTTTCAACACAATCGACCCATAGCAGACCTTACGGTGGCAATCAGGATGGCTAAGCAGCAAGTGCTTGATGCGAAACATGTGCGAGCGCACTGCAAAGCCGTGCACGCGAGTCGGTGACTGACCGCTTGCGGCGAATGGAAAACCGTCCGAATCCGCCGATGTTTTTACGGTGATTTTTGCGGGTAGGCCAGATCACAGGCAAAGAAAAAGGGCTTGCATCGCCGCAAGCCCTTGATTCTATGGCGGAGAGGGTGGGATTCGAACCCACGGTACGCTTACACGTACGCCTGATTTCGAGTCAGTTCCATTCCACGTTAGAGTGCATTCCGCTGTCTGCGGGTTCTGCGTGATAGTACCTTGCAGCGACCGGCGCCATAGGGGGGGTAGGGTATGAAGAGATTCAACCTTCATGACATGTATGAGGCGGGCCGTACACTTGGGCGCATAGCCGAGATCGTCGGAACCGATGCGGCGCTCTCCAAGGCATATGACCTGTGGATGGCTCGGTATTGGTTGAACTCTTTGCTGGCCCCCGGCTCGGTCCTGTTAAATTCTGCCCGCCGCGCTGCTCAACCGGTGGTTGAGGCCATCACTGACATCGTCCCTATGGATTGGAACGATGTCATCCAGATCCCAGCCGATCGGGCCATTGGCTTTGGCGCGGCCAATCGGCTAAGTACCGTCATCTCAGATTTTCAGACGGTGCTCCGGATAGAAATGCCGGATGTCGCTGCCTTTGTTGTTGCGCAGAGGGGCATCTATCGAACAGACGATCTGATATCTGATGCTCAGAAGCACATCACTGCGCGGCATGTCGGTCTACTGCCGCCGCAAGCCCTGTCGGACATCAAGGATGCAGGAAAGTGCCTTGCCTTCGAGCTTGGGACCGCATGTGCGTTTCATTTATGGCGAGCCGTAGAGTCAACCATGGCTTTCTACTACCAGCTGGTCACCGAGCGTTCGTTCGCCGATGACAAGGTTCAGCGCAACTGGGGCGCTTACATCAAAGCGTTAGAGGGCGCCGGCGCAGACGAAAAAATAACGGCATTGCTGAGGCACATCAAAGACGAGTTCCGGAACCCGCAGACGCATCCAGAGGAAAGCGTCCAGGTGGACGAGGCCCAGAGATTGTTTCCAGTGGCGTTGAGCGCCATCGAGCAAATGCTTTCTACTGGTTATAAGACGGTCGCCGAACGGCATGCCAAAGAAGGCCGTATCCCGCCCGCTCCCACCTATGCGTATCTGACAGGCCAGACCCTGGGCGACATCGCGCTTGCGTTGGCCGGCGCAACCATGCCCAAGCTTGAGGCAAATGAGCAAAGCGGCGAATGAAGTGGCTAAGTCCATAACTCATTGACGACGCACTATCGCCAGAGGACCGGGAGTGTCCGCTGTCGGTGCCATTGAATGAACCAGGGGGAAGGATGAAGCGCTCGCTTTTCGTGTTGCTGTGGTCGGCATGCTTGGCGGCGGAAGCCTCGGCACAAGAGGCCAGCCCAATGTCTACGGCTCAACGTGACTTTATCCTTTGCGTGCGGCGGGCCGCTGTCAGGCTTGAACCATCTGGCGAGCCAGCATCTGACATTGCGTCTGGCGCGGTCTTCGCCTGCATGCCGAATGAGTTGAAGGTCGACAACCTGATTCTGCAAACCACGAACGCGGAAAGCACGCCCGCCGACATGCGCGCGACGGCAGAATTCTTCGCAAAGGCCCAGGTCGAATGGACACGCCTCTGCCGGAAGACAAAGGATTGCGCGTTTTCACCGTGAGCCGATTTGAATCGAATTGAAGCCGACGACCTGTGTGCATGGAGTGCCATCGAAGCACGAAGATTAGCTGGTCAGGGAACGTCCGCTTTCGATCCACAGTGGACCTTTCGAAACGGCCCCGATTGAGCAACAGCCGCAGAGTGACCAACACCAGCGTGCTGTTCAAACCGAGCCGGAACGCTGTTCAATCATTACCGGCGCCCGCACCTTTGAGCCAAGCAACCATCCCCGCGTTAGCTTGGTAGCCCGGCAGCTTGGGAGTCCGGCCAGCAGTAGGCAGTTGCTACAGGCCGGTACCGGCTGCGTGGTCAGGTCCAATCGGAATCCTCATCGGGAGACCGACCGTGCTCACCACGGGCACCACTACTTAGTAGCGCAACGCTGCGGTTCTCCGGTCGCCGAGCCCGCTATTCCTTGGCGGCATCTGCCCCATGAAACCGCTCCTTGAATACTGGGGCAAAGCGATTGAGAAACTCGCGCATTGAACCCTGAAAAGACATTGCTTCGCCGGGAAGCGCGACGCCTAAGGTCTTAGCAATCGTTATTGCGTAAGAGAGTTGCCTAGCGGACGGCGGTTGAAGATCTGCGTCAAGCAGCTCATGGAGCCTCTCGGCAAGGCGACCCTCGAAATTTGACCAACGAGTACCGTCCGCTAGGCGCTGGAGTTGGACGGCGATGGCCGCGCGAGCACCGGGCTCAATCACCAGTTCAATCGAGATATCCAGGTCGTCATCCACAAGTCGTAAACCCATGGCACCCTCCTGATACATATATATAGACTACATCTATGGTGGTAGCCATAAAAGTAGCAGCAACGTACGTTCGCCGACATGGATACGTTGGCACCACAAATGCGCCTCGCTGCCGTCATGCGGAAGCGACGGGAGGCGTTGGCGATCAGTCAGGAGACCTTTGCGGACTCCATTGGCATGCACCGGGCGTATTACAGCGGGCTTGAACGCGGCAAGCACAACATGACGCTTCAGACCTTGGCCAGGGTTGCTACGGGGCTTCGCACAGACATAGCCACACTAGCGAAGCAGGCCAGCATCTAATTGGTCAATAAGATGGTAATGGTCATATCAGGCGTTGAACGCCAACGGACCACACACGAGTGCTCGTCTGCACTGCAAACGCCAGCCTGATCAGTTCACGTCGAGGCATGGGCTAGTTCATCCAGCGGATCGACATTCGTCCGTGGTTCATTCAGCGGCAAGCCCAAGCCTTTTAGCAGACGTCATGGCCGAACCAACTGGCATACCCATAGATGCCTGACATCGCGTACCGACTCCGGATAATGGGCCCCGTGCAAGTTCCGGCCGGTTGCCAGACGTGACGGCTCGGCCACCACTGGACGACCCGGCGCATTAGGGAAATGGATGGCCAACGATTCAGGCATGCTTTTCCAGCGCGCTGACTGTTAAGCCCGGTCTAGTGCGCCGGGAGCAACTTCCATAGCTAGAACCGTGACGAAGAGCACATGGCTAAATGCTTAGGGTGGCCGGTGCTGAATTGCGCATAAGCTTACGACTGCCGTACATTTCTACTGTGGCGGGGAGATCAGCCACCGGGGACTTGCACAAGAAGCCAACGATTCAGGCACGCGCGAGCTGGCCATTTTAGATCGCGTTCTCTGAAAAGCCGGTCGGGCCGATGCGCAAGAATCGGGCACGGGGTTAGGGAGAGTACGGGATGCGTATGGAACGGGCCGTCCATTGGATGGTGGCTGTCTTTTCTTGTGTCTTCACTTTGGCGGCCTATGGCCAAGTAGCAGTTGGCGATAACTTCAACCAGCTCATAAAGCCACACACCGAAATCGCCGCACTCGGACCGGACCTATTCGGTGACAAAGTCGCCATGTATACCGGAACCACCGAATTCGCGGTGACCGATGTATCGATACCCGGAAACAACAACCTGTCCGTGGCGATAGGTCGGCGCTTCGTTGTACAGGAGCGATCGAAGAGTACAGGTCTGTATCCGGGCATCTTTGGCGATTGGGACTTGGACATTCCCCATTTGCATGGTGTGTTTGCCGCCGCGAGTGGCTGGCAGGTGTCAACCGCAAATCAACCGAATGCGCGATGTACGCTGCCCGCTGCCTTCACAAACAGCAATGGCGTGATAAACGGCACGCCACCCGTTGTGAGTGGAACCAATTCTGGCGCTTTTTCCAGTGCCGAATACTGGTCGGGCAACAAACTGTATGTCCCAGGGCATGGCGACAAGACGATGCTTGTCATCGATGCCGGTAACACTGACCGCCCCTCCGACGGCGCGCAATACCAGTGGGCCACGGAAGACCAGTGGGTATTTTCGTGCTTGCCCACCACGGCTAACGGGGCACCGGGAGAGGCTTTTGTCGCCGTTTCCCCGTCAGGTGTGCGATACACGTTCGATTGGTATGTATCGCGAGGATATGTACAACTCCAGAAACCGGTCACTATCTGCACGGTCCCAAGTCCGTCGTGCAATACGGTGCTCGATCGCAGCGAAGTGTGGATCTTGCCGACGAAGGTGCAAGACCGGTTTGGCAACTGGGTGACTTACAGCTACGACCCGGCCAATCCATGGCATCTAACTAGCATCACCTCCAGTGATGGAAGATCAATCAACCTTTCCTATACCGCTGGGTTGGTATCTACAGTCACCGCGGGTGCGCAATCGTGGGGATATACATACGATCAGTACGGTGGCCTGACGACGGTCACGCTCCCCGATAACAGCACGTGGACTAATAACCTTTCCGGCATTTTGTCGATTGTCACCGGAACATCGTTGCATTCGGACTGCGGCGATCCACCTCAGTATTTTGGCAATTCCGGTACGGGAGTCATCACGCACCCCTCCGGGGCGGTGGGCACTTTCACTTTCAGCGCAAGAAGGCACGGACGCTCCTACGTGCCGAGAAATTGCGCCTATTTGATCGGTGGTGCGTCCTATGCCACGGAGCCCGACACGATTGATGGCATTTCCGTCGATAGCAAGTCGATCTCCGGGGCGGGCTTCGCATCGCCGCTCACCTGGACGTACACCTATGGTCCGGATAACCGGAGCTTTCAGCAAGATTGCGCAAGTGGCTGCCCTACAACCAAAACGGTCACCGTCACGAACCCGGATACCACGTGGGCGCGGCACACCTTTAGCAATCAATACAATAGCGCTGAGGGCCGTGCGCTCATGGTCGAGACCGGTCAAGGCTCTTCCGTGCTTAAAAGCGAGACCCTTACCTATGTCCTCAACCCAGCTGGGCAACCGTACCCGTCCATCATCGGTCGGTCGCCGTGCTATTACTGCGACAATGAGGGGCAGCTGTTTCTACCGCTTGCATCTCGAACCATCTCCCAGGATGGCGTCACCTATTCCACGACTTACGGCTCGTTTGATGTCTTGGGCCGTCAGCTCAGTGCCACCAAATCCAGTTCCATCGGCTACTCCAAGTCCGAGACTACTCAGTACTCGGACAACGCAGCACTGTGGGTGCTTAGTCAAATTGCTCGCCAAACCACCAACGGGGTGGAGACATCGCGCATCGACTACGACCCGAATACAGCGCAGCCAACAGCCCATTACGTCTTCAGCAAGCTACAAAGCCAATATACCTTTCTCAGCGACGGTACACTCAACAAGCTCACCGATGGTCGCAGTTATACGACCACGCTCAGCAATTGGAAGCGGGGAATCCCTCAGTCCATCGCTTACCCGGATAGCTACAACGAAACCGTAGCCGTTGATGATCTGGGACGCATTACCTCCATCACGGATCGCGCAAATTACGTAACCAGCTATCAATACGACGGCGTCGGTCGTATTACCCGAATCGACTACCCGACGGGTGACGAAGTCGCTTGGTATCCGACGCTCTACACCTATGACTTTGTGACGAGTGCTGAGCGCGGTATCGCGGCAAATCATTGGCGACGGACGGTAAGCCGTGGGGATTCACGTCGAGTCACCTACTTCGACGTGTGGCTGCGCCCTATATTGACCGATGTTTTCAGTAACGTCGACGTGAACTCCCATGCCAACATTCGAACCGATTTCGACTGGAATGGTCAGAAGACCTTCGTCTCTTACCCGATGGCAAGTAGTCCTGATTGGGGTCAGATAACAAGCGGAACGACGACAACCTACGACGCGCTTCTGCGACCAACAGCTCTGCAGCAGGCTTCCGAACAGGGCGCACTGACGACATCCACGGTCTATTTGCAGGGGCAGCTGGCGACTCAGGTCACCGATCCAAAGCAAAACGTCAGAACGACGAACTATCAGGCGTTCGATGAGCCCGCCTACACATCCCCGGTGCTGATCCATGAGCCGGAAGGGGTGACGCAATCGATTGGGCGCGATGCCTTCGATAGCGTCACGTCGATCACGCAGTCGGGCAACTACGGAACCGAGAGCGACAGCGTCACGAAATACTTCTATTACGACGCCAACCATCTTCTATGCCGCATCGTTGAGCCGGAGAGCGGCAACCAGGTCATGTCTTACGACGGTGCAGATAATCTCAGCTGGTCAGCAACTGGAGTCTCGATCAGCGGCACGGATTGTGGCTATTCGCAGGTATCGAGTGCAGCCATGACCACCTACGGCTACGATCAAATGAATCGCGTTAAGACGATTCAGCCCCCGGCCAGTACCCAATCAACGGTCAACCAATATGACGCACTTGGGAACTTGTGGACGTCCACCTCTGGTATCACCACATGGACTGCTGGACGAAACAAGCTCGGACAGCTGACCTCGGAATCGCTAGGTGTCTCAGGTAACGGCGTCAACGTTATCCGCTACGCGCATGATTCCTACGGAAGCGTTCAAACAATCACATATCCTGACGGCGTTTCTGTCGGCTATGCCCCTGACGCGTTAGGGCGCGCCACCCAAGTGGGGGCGTATGCGACGACGATTAGCTACTACCCTGATGGAAGCGTCCAGCATTTCGTCTTCGGCAACGGCACAGACTACCTTGCCCAACAGAATGCGCGCCTATTGCTCAGCAACCTCACCTACGCGAAGGGAAGCACCATCAACCTCAGTGAGGATCTTAACTATGATGCCAATGCCAATATAACGTCGGTCAATGACCTAACGGGAGGTCCTCGCAGCAAATCATTCATCTACGATGGACTCGATCGGCTGACGCAGGCCCAAGCCCCAGGATTGTGGGGCACTGAAAACTACAGCTACGACCCGCTCAATAACATTCGCAGTAGGACCACTGCGGGTCAGGCATTTACTTACAACTACGACGCAATCAATCGCCTCAGCAATGTGGCGCAAGGCGCCTCTGCTATCGTCAGCTACCAATACGATTCCCGTGGTAACGTGTCGAACCGTAACGGTGTCTCGCTCAACTTCGACGCGAAGAATCAGCTTCTTAGTGTTGCGGGTTACGATAGCTACTCCTACGACGCCAACGCCCGCCGCGTCCTCAAGGCGCCATTTAACGGCGCCGCGCCCACGTACTACGCCTATACGGCAGATGGGCAACTGCTGTATCAGTTTGACGCTAGTACGACCAAGTCGATGGACTACATCTATCTTGGCAAGAAGCTCCTGGCGCGCAGCGAAAGCTATGCCTCAAGCATCCGGGGCAACATCGATGGCGTTTCGATTGACGGAGCGGGCAACGCCAGCGTTACCGGTTGGGCGTGCTCCTCCGGTTCAACTCAATCCGTCAATGTGGATCTCTATCTCGGCAGCGCATCTGGCACGTACATCGGTCGATACGCTGCCAATCAGTCGAGTGAGGCAGCTGTGGCGAGCGCCTGCGGCGTAGCGAGCGGTAGCTTCCGGTTCTCCATTCCGCTAACCGTGTCGACGCGCTCGCAGTACGCTGGTCAGGGCATCTATCTGTACGGCATCAATGCGGCGGGAACGGACAAGCTGCTTATTTGGGGTTCGGGCAATCCGGTCGTGCCGGCGCTGCCAGCAGCACCGCAGCCTCCCTCCACGATTTCGGCCACAGCGGCGGGCGATCTTTCGAGCATTGCGGTCGCCTGGTCGACGTCCACAGGAGCGACGAGCTATACCTTGCAAGAGAACGCCAATAATCAAGGATGGTCGAATGTGGCGAGCGGAGCGAGCACGAGCTTTACTCTGAGTAACCCATCGGACGGCAGCTACTCATTCCGCGTCCAAGCATGCAATGTGGGTGGCTGTGGTACCTACCAGCAATCTAGCACCGTAGCGATTGCCCATATCCCGCCGACTCCAGCTTCGATCAGTGTGCCTGGGACGGGTAATGGGCCTTTGACGGTGAGCTGGGCGGGCAGCGCCTACGCGACCAGCTACACGCTGGAGCAGAGCTTCAACAATGGCTCCTGGTCAGCTATCTATAGCGGCGCATCGACCAGCTATAGCTTCAGTATTGGTGCAACTGGAAGCTATGCGTATCGTGTCAAGGCATGCAACACGAACGGTTGTAGCACCGGCTATGCAACGAGTGGGACGGTTGTGGTAACCATTCCGCCGTCATCGGCTCCCAATATCAGTACGCCAGGGACGATCTACAGCAACAGCTACACCGTTAGCTGGTCAGGTGTGAGTGGTGCCACTTATTACAACTTACAGGAACAAGTGAATGGAGGCGGCTGGTCCACCGTCCAATCAAATGGTGCGCTGAGTTGGGGAGCTTCCGGTAAGGCTCACAACACCACGTACGGCTACCATGTTCAGGGATGCAACGCGGGCGGTTGCGGTCCGTGGAGCACGACGGGCACTGCTTACGTCTGGTTGATTCCCGCGGTGCCCGCTGCTCCCGTGCTCACGGCCAGCAATGGGAGTCATTTGACCAACCTGTATGTCAATTGGACCGCAGTGTCGGGTGCCACGTACTACCAGCTCGAGCTGACCTATCCGCAGGAGGGCATACGGCCCGTCGTTAACGTATCCGGGACGTATTACAACGCCATCGTTCACGAGCTCGGCTACATCAAGGGCCGCATCACGGCTTGCAACAGCTATGGTTGCTCTGGATGGAGTGGATATGGCCAAGTCTATGTGCAGACTCCCCCGTGAACGAGGAGCAAATCATGAACATGATGAAGAAGATGTTGCTTCTCTTCCTGTTGCTAGCCACCTCCGGTGTGGTTTCTGCTGGCACGCCGACCATCACCTACATCTATACGGATGCACAGGGAACCCCGCTCGCTGAAGCGGACGCCAATGGCAATATCACAGCAACGTATGATTACAAGCCGTACGGTTCACAAGCGCTAGGAAGCCCGCCAAGTGGGCCCGGCTACACCGGGCACGTGAACGATCCGGACACAAACTTCGTATACATGCAGGCGCGCTACTACGACCCTCCCGTGGGCCGCTTCTTGAGCATCGATCCGGTTGTCCCAGTCGCGGGTAATGCTTTCAACTTCAACCGTTTTGACTATGGAAACAATAACCCGATAAAGAACGTCGACCCGGACGGTCGCGACTCCGTTGGGGAGAACATCGATCAAAATGCCCAGGCGGCTTCCGATGCGGGAAATCGCGTGGCAGCTTATGGCTGGGCATTTGCAGGCGTCGCCTGGAGCGCATTTGGTGCGGAATCTCTGAGTCAAGTGGCAGATAAGGGCTCAAGCGCGACTACTGGCGACAAAGCAGGTGCTGGCCTTGAACTGCTTAGTGCGTTGCCGCCAGTTAAAATCGTTGGCAAGGCTGCAATGATTGCCGAAGACGGCGCCAAGGCCGCAGGAATTGTCGCTAAAGACGGAACAAAAATTACCGGATTCACTAAGCACGGTGTTGATCGAGCCGTCGGCGATGCCGGGAAGCGCGCAGGAACTAAGCCAGCTGCGATTCTGGATGCATTGAAGAATCCCGGCAAAGTAAAAGAAGGTGTTGACAGTCAAGGGCGCGCATTCAAGGTCTATACGGGTGAAAATGCCAGAGTTGTGGTGAATCCTGAGACTGGAAAGGTTATTTCCACAAATCCTTTGTCGCGCAACGGTTCAAATTAGAGGGTTTGAGTATGGGCGCTACCATTCGTCACATTGATTTGCCGCGTAAGCAATTTGAATACCTCGATGGCTCCGACTTCTTGTCACGAGAGCAACTTGGCGTAATTCGGCAAGGCAAATGGCGCTCACCTAATTCCGTATCTCTGCAATTGCCCGATGAAGTTGCCGAAGAGTTTCGAGAAGTATTCACCAATCAGTTGGCAAAGGTTGGGTTTGACGAAGCCTATGAGGCAACTGAAGAAGGCGGCTTGCTCGAAGACCTGATTGATCTCTTTGGCCGCGATGAGCCAATGTAGCCTCACACTGCTTTAGCCCAGAATATCCCCTAACATCCCTTGGATCGTGGAGGGGATTGCCCAGGGTCCCTCGTCCAACCTGCAGGAAAACACGTCGCCCTCAGGACACTCGGTCCACATGAAGACGCCGCTGATGCCGCGTAGAAGCGGCACAGGTACCAATCTCGCACCGACCACCCCATCCAGGCGAACGAATGCCTTGATGTATCCACTGGCGGTGTCGCGCAAGCTGATGCTTGTGTGCAGCGCCTTTGGCGCTAGCATGCAGTGTGGTCAGCATTGCCGTAAAATTTGGCCGGCGTGGGTCTGCGATTGCCTAGTGTTCTGCACATCAGGACTTTCCTCGCAGCTTGAGGCTGTCCAGTTGAGCTTGGAGCTGCACAATAACCGTGTCGGCTTCGACCAGTAGGGATAGAGCGATATCGCGCTCCTTCTTAAGGCTGGCCATCTTCTCGCGAAGAGTCCGGTTTCGCCGGCGAGCTAGCCTGGCGATTTCAGATTCCGAAGGCCGAATGGTCGACGAGTGCGCACCAACGTAAGCCTGTATCTCCTTCACCAAATGGGGGAGGCGTTGCTTCCTCAGTGCACTTGGATCCTTGCCGGCCTCTCTGGCTACGTTGTTTTGAGAAACCACGGTCCCTTTAGGAAGAGCTCGAGGCTCTCCGCTCTTTAGCCTCTCGAAGGCAGCGCGAAATTCGTCTTCTGCGCGCATGCTCAGGTCTCCGTTGATTCAATCAGTCTTCGAGCAGTCATTAGACTGGTTTGTTGTGCTTTAAGGCTGCGCTTTCGTGGAGAACCTGGAGAGGCGGCAGCTATATGGCTCTTCACGCTCCGCTGCAAAAGCTTGATGTCTGGAAGCTTCTTGCAGTCAACCAGTGCATCGGCGCATCGCACGCAGCGCGCGACGTTGTCGATGCCGCCGTGAGGGCACGGGCCACACTTGGCGCACAAACCTAGCAGCGTGGGTCGAAGGGAGAATTGCCCTCGCTTTGCTGCCTTTAGCCTGTCCTTGGGGTCGATGTCTTCAACGAATCGGAGAATACGTTGCTTGTTCTCGGGGCCTAATGGCGACAGGTAGCGGTTGTCGCTCAACTGATCCGCCTGCAGGGCAAGCATTTCGTAGGTTGTTCTTACGAATTCTTCGATAGCTCGCTGGCTTAGATGGAGCTTTGAGAAGCCGCGCCCATAGTAGAGTGATTGCATTCGGGTAAGGTGCTTCAGTTGGTACTGGAGGGAGCGTATGTCGACTAGTCCGGAAGCCACCATATTGACCGCGGCTGTGCGACGTAGCTGATGAGCCGCCAGAGGCCATATGCTGCCGATCTTGAATAGGTCAGGATCTAGCGTTGGTGTGATGAGTCGGGCGACGTTGAGGTCTTCTTCCGTGATTGTCAGCTCGCGGCTGTCGAATAGGGCGGGGAATCGCTCAGTGAAAGCACCGTACTGGAGTCGCTGACGAGCATCGGGCCCCCTGCTGCGGATGGCATCACTGATAGAAGCCCAGGGTTCGTAACCTGGCGTGAAGAGCAGTGGATCGTCGATGTCGCGCTTTGTCAGATGGACGTTCGGGTCTTTTGTGGCGACCGACATGCGCAGGCGTGCGATGCAAGCCAATACTTCAACGGAAGCTTTGACGCTCGGTGATGTGACCCAATACGTCTCCTCTTCGCGAATTGTTTTCTCTGTGCTGCCTCGCACCAAGCAAACTTCGCCGAGCTCTTCGTGCTCTTCCGTGACGAAACAACTTAGCCGAAGATCTTTTGCCTCCAAACCTCGCATGGCTGTGAGATTGAGAAGATGCATCATGGAGGCGGCCTGCACCAGGTTGAAGTAGCTCGAAAGCCGCTGGATGCCAACGAGCCGCTCATCAACAGCTTTGCCCGACTCCGGACGAAGCCAGCGAGAAAACAACTGGTTTACACCGTATCGCTCAGCCACATCGTAGAAAGAGCCGTGATACGTGTGGGGGTTGGAAACGTCCGAGTTGAATGGACCGTGGCGCCTACTGCTGTCAGGGTGGCAAGCCGCTTCGATGGAGCCGTAGTTCTCTACATAGGACCGCAGGCAATAATTGAAGAGGCCCACCAAAGCATCCTTGTGCTGCGCGAAGTCGTCGACGCAAGCCTTGAGGCGGGTTACTTGATAGAGCCAAATGCGAGGAGGGATGTAAGGCGTCTGCTGTAGCTCATGCTTGGGCATTAACCGCGTGAGATCTGTCAGTGCCTTACGATCAAGTAGCCTGAAGCCGAGCTCGCCACGGTGAGTATGGAGCTCATCGAGAAGCATCAAAAAGACGTCAAACGTGGACGTTCCCAGAGATGGTGCGAGTAATTGCGCGGCCTGTGGCATGTCCGCAAACTCACTCACGTCAAGACCGCGAGCAGATGCCGCAAGAAAGAGCGGCTTAATGATCGCAGCATAGGTGGAGATGGTCTGCGCGGTCACTCGCCCTCTTGAACCCCATTGCCACCAACAAACGACCCTCTTGTAGCGACGACGGTTTATCGGTGTCAGACGCTCATCGCTGAAGTGGACACAAAGTCCTCGCTTCGCATAGGCGCTGTAATCATAGACATCGTCATCCACGCGACTCACTACAATGCCATCTCGGTTCACGGACACCGGCCAGTCTTTTGGGGGTGGCCAACGTGGGAGTTCGAAACCTGGCACACCAGGTTTTACTAGAGGGTGGTCAATGTTGGAGAACCAGGTCGGCTTCATGCGCGCTCCGCGAGTGTGATCAGGTCAGCCCAGTCAGGATGAAAATGCTCTTCGCGAACGCGGAGATGTGCTTCCTTCACCCATTCAACGAATCGCTCCCCCATGGCTTCCATGGCCTGCAGCTTCTTCGTGATGCGTTCCATGACAACCTGTGTAGGTGGAGGAGAGGCGCCTTTGATGCTGACCCGTTGTTTGCTGAGTTCCAGTGACTTTAGGTGCCGAAAACTCGCGAGACTCCAAACATAGTCAAGACTCCTAACGTCCCGATGATGGAAACAAAACAAGCAGCCTCCTGCACCCAAACAGTCCGGTCTCGGTGCCTGGACCGGAGCATCGGGAACCGCCTCGGCTTGTCCACCCGAACATTTGCCTGGTCCTGCCGCTTCAAGCGCAGGGTCGGACTTTCGCCAGAAGCTTGTGAGGTCAGTGGCAGCTTTTGCATGGTCGGGACGACGGTAACGAGTGATAAGTGTCTGCACCGCATGTTGGGACATAGTTGCAGCGATCGCCGGATCTTTCGCGTGCCGATCGAGCCAGTTAACGCGGACATCTCTCAACTTCTGTGGAGAGACGAAAGGGACGCTAATTGCGCGAAACACATCCCTTGTAGCAAAGGACTTGTGATGGTCGATTCGTGGCTTACCAAGAAACGGAAACAGTCGCGTATCTCCCGGATCCTCAAGTATTAGCTTTCGCCAGCGAAGATACGCTTCGAAATGAGGTCGGTATTCGGAAAAGATTTCAAACTCAACCTCGCCTTTTCGGCGACCTTTGTATCGACGACGGACTTGGTAGCCGTCTAGATGACTTGAATAGCTGAAATCACCGACGGAATAGTTCAAGGCTTGAGACAGGTTGATCCCAGTTTGAGCGATGAAATGGAGAAGCTCAGCTTCAATTCGAAGGTTGATGACCGGGCGTCGGTCAAACGGTTTGGAGGCAGGTGTGAGGCGCTCACGCTGCCTCATGCGATCCACCACGGATTGTTTGCTGACGCGTGATCTTAGTTTTTCAGGTGGGAGCCGACGGCTGTAGTGAAGGTACTGGGCGCCCGAACTGAATCTGAGCGTGATTGGCAACGGTCCTGAGATTGATTCCTGTGTGAGATTGGCGATCAGTTCAACAAGGTGAGCTACGAAGTTGCTTGTATCCTCGAGGCGTCGCCGGTCCTCCGATGGAGGAAGTACAGGCTTGTGTCTGGGCGGCTCTGACATGCTGACAGCGACCATGAATTCCCTCACTCGCATACCTGCTGCGCGGGCGAGAATTGTGGCCACGGAATTAACTCGGTAGTACAAAGTCCGGCCACTGACGTCAGCGGCGTGGCTTCTGTCGTGAGCAACCCACCGCTGAAAGGTCGCCAGAAGGGCTTTCGGCGCTAGATTTGGGTCAATCGACTGTTCATCGCAGAATCTGAAGAAGAACAGGAAGGCGCGCATTCTTGAATCAAGGGTTGCGTAGGACCCTCCGCCTGCGAGGTCGGCTTCGAGTACCTCATGTACCTTCTGCACGAACCTTAGGCGTTGTTTGCGGGGCTTACCAAAATCCCCTTGCAGGATGCGTTTGAGACGGTGCGGTTTGCTAACCTGCAGCGAGTGAGGGTGGAGAAAGATCGTCAGATCCCAAGGCCACTTTTCTTTGCCGCGAATCACTTCAGCGAAATCGAGCCTGGGTAGCATTTACGGATGCCTCGCGTGTTCCGAGGTGCGACCAAGGGCTGTCGCCAAGATGATGCTGAACTCGTTGGCAAGGTCGGCCTTAAGCGCGGAATGCTCGTTGAATTTGACGTACTGCTCACTCGTTCGCTCGTCCTTGTGCAGCAGAAGACTCTGGACAATGCCGATGGCGGTGGCTGCATCAACATATCTAACTGCGATACGAGCGACTTCCGTGGCGAATGTGGCGCGCGTTTGGTGAAACTTGAAGTTCTCGGCGCGCGGGTCCTCTAATGCAATGGTCTTCTTCAGTCGGTGAAGCTCAACATTCACGGAAGCGCTCTTGTCGCGGCCCCGCTTGGCGAGATACGAGTTCCCATAACGCGTAAGAAAGACGAGGTTCGCGTTCTCTGGCGAAGCTCTCTCCTGGCGTTCGAATCGTCGTGATGAAATGCAATAGTCGCGCACCTCTTCAAGCAGTGAGGTCGGAATCAAGGCTTGGCCCGTCACGCGAAATTTCGTGTGAACGGCTGGGCGCGCCCCGGGGCCGATTGCTAAGAAGTGAACCTTGTCAGTCGTTGAGCCACGGGACGCATTGAAGATCGTCTCTAACTTCAGGTCGCAGATTGTTCCCAGTCGCATGCCGGTGAAGAATCCCAGCGAGAGCATTAGGTAGAGCTCTTTGGACGCGAGTCCCCTGGCGTGCTGAAGAAGCTTGTCCCGCTCTTGCGTGCTTAGCGGTAACAGACCATCTTCAAGACGAAGCCCCTTGGCTGCTCGATTCGGTATGGATAGGTCTGTGGTCGAACCCTCGATCGTCCGGACGAATCCGATTTCGTCGAACTTTTGGATGGCGAACGACCGCTCGTTCCATAAGGGAGTTTCCAGATCTAGGATCCCGATCTCACGAAGCCAGCGATAGAAACTGATCACAACCCTCATTCGCATCGTCGCGGTGGAGGGGCGCAAGTCGTTGGCTTCCATTGCCTGTTTCAGGTGGCCACGGTAACGGACTAGGCAACGATCCCGTTGGCGTACCGGAAACTCGAGCCAATCGAACCCGGTCTTCTCCAGCCACTGGGCGTATGCGTGGAGGCAATGGGCGTCAGATGCGATCGTCGCAATGTCCCGTTCGTTCTCAAGTCGAGCCAAGAGCCATTGGTTGACCTCGCGCCAGGGGAACCCGTCCTCCCAGCAAATTTGGGGGAAGTCAGGGACATTTAGGTTGCCTAGAGGGGTGCGGACAACTGCGCCGTTTTCCACGGTCAATTGATACCGTGTCAAAAGAATGTTTTCCAGCCAAGCCATTGAGCCTCCTGGATAAATTCGTCGCGTCCACGCTACTCCATGTAGCCTTTAGGCGTCTATGGCTTTTATGTAACCCTTGGGATGGTTGTGGGCAAGGATGACCGCCGACGCGTTGTGGCGCAGGCAGGCGCGCACCACTTCGCGTGGATGCACATTCGCGCTGTCGATGGTGCCGCGGAAGAGTTCTTCGAAGGCCAGCACCCGGTGGCGATTGTCCAGGAACAGGCAGCCGAACACCTCGTAGGGCAGGTGCCGCAGCTTGGCGCTGAGGTAGCTGCCGCTTTCACGCGGGTTGCCCAGCGGCCGGCGATCGGTGAGTTGCTCCGCCAGCGTGCGCCGAGCCAGTTCGAGTGCCGCGACCAGACGGGCGCGTTTGGCCGGGCCGATGCCGCGCAGGCGCATGGTGTCACCCGGATCGGTGAGCAGGGCTGCCAGGCCTCCGCTGACCACCAGCAGTTCACGGGCCAGCGCGATGGCATCTTTGCCGACTACGCCACTGCCCAGCAGTACGGCGATCAGCTCGGCGTCGGAGAGGGCGCCGCAGCCGCGCGCCAGCAGTTTTTCTCGTGGGCGCTCGCCCTCGGGCCATTGATGGATGCTCATCGGAACAGCCTGCCGTCCGATGAAGGGCGCGCCCATCGGCGCGCGGCGAAGCGCATGTGGGTATGCGTGCCGACGATGAGTCAGTTTGTCGGCGGAAACCGGGCCGCGAACTCGCCGCTCAGCCAGTCGATGAAGACCCGCACGCGCGGTGAGAGCTGACGGTTCTGCGGATACAGCACGTAGACCGGCGAGGGCGTGGGTGGGTATCGCGGCAGCACTTCCACCAGCGTGCCGCAGGCGAGGTCGTCCTGGACGCGATAGCAGGGGACCTGGATGAGGCCCAGGCCAAGTCGGGCAGTGGCCACGTACATTTCCGCGCCCGCCACGCTTACCGCATGGGGCAACAGGCGTTCGCGCACACCGCCGTCCACGCAGAATTCCAGCGGCAGCGTGCTGCCGGAAACGGATGACACGAAAGCCACCATCTGGTGCCCGTCCAGATCGTCGGGCGATGTCGGCATGCCGTGCCGTTCCAGATAGGCGGGGCTCGCGTAGGTGCCTTCCACCAGGGTGGCGATCTGGCGGCCGATCATGCTGCTGTCGGTGGGCTTGCCTACGCGCAGGACGCAATCGACGCCCTCGCGGACCAGATCGACGTAGCGGTCGCCCTCGCCGATACGCAACTGGATGTCCGGATAACGCTCGAGAAACCCGGGCAGCCCCGGCAGCATGAAATGACGGGCCAGCACGCTGTGCACGTCCACCCGCAACAGGCCGCTGGGGCGTGCCCCGGTGAAGGCGGCCTCGGCTTCCTCGATCTCGGCCAGGATGCTCAGGCAACGCTGGTAATAGGCCTCGCCGTCCAGCGTGGCCCGCACCTGTCGGGTAGTGCGTTCGAGCAGCCGCACGCCCAGCCGGGCTTCCAGGCGCTTGACCACCTCGGTGACGGTGGAGCGCGGCAGCTCCAGGTCCTGCGCGGCCAAGGTGAAGCTGCGGCGCTCCACGATGCGGGCGAAGAGGCGCATGGCGTCGACCTTGTCCACTGTTCGACTTATCCGAATGATGATGACGGATTGAAGCAGATTATCCGGCCAAAGGAAAAGTCCATCCTTTGCTTGCGCCGACAACGGGTCGGCTCTTTCCGAGGATATTCCCCATGTCTGCACAGGTTTCCAAAGTCGCCATCGTCACCGGCGCTTCGCGTGGTATCGGCGCGGCGGTGGCCGAGCGTCTGGCCCGCGATGGCTTCACGGTGGTCATCAACTACGCCGGCGACGCCGCTTCCGCCGAGGCGCTGGCCCGCAAGATCGAAAGCGCTGGCGGCCATGCGCTGACCGCCCAGGCCGATGTGGCCGACCCGGTGGCGGTGCGCCGGATGTTCGACGCGGCCGAAACCGCGTTCGGTGGCGTGGATGTGCTGGTCAACAACGCCGGCATCATGCAGCTGGCGCCGCTGAGCGATACCGACGATGCGCTGTTCGACCGCACCATCGCGATCAACCTCAAGGGCAGCTTCAACACGCTGCGCGAGGCGGGCAAGCGCCTGCGCCAGGGTGGCCGCATCGTCAACTTCTCCACCAGCGTGGTGGGCCTCAATTTCCCCAATTACGGCGTCTACGTGGCCACCAAGGCCGCGGTGGAAGCGATGACGCACGTGCTGTCCAAAGAGCTGCGCGGCCGGGCCATCACCGTCAATGCGGTGGCGCCGGGCCCGACGGCCACTGACTTGTTCCTCAAGGGCAAGACGCAGGACCAGATCGACCAGCTCGCCAAGGCTGCGCCGCTCGAGCGCCTGGGCACGCCCGATGACATCGCCAGCGTCGTGTCCTTCCTCGCCGGCCCCGACGGCAGCTGGGTCAACGGCCAGGTGCTGCGCGCCAACGGCGGCCTCGTCTGATTCCACTTACCCGCATCGCCACGCGATGCCTTTTTGGGAGAACGCATCATGAAGTACGTCATTGTCATCACCGGCGCTTCGAGCGGCTTCGGCCTGATGAGCGCCCGCGCGCTGGCCCACGCCGGCCACATCGTCTACGCCGGCATGCGCGAAACGGCTGGTCGCAACGCGGATCGCGTGGCCGATATGCAGCGCTATGCACAGGAACAGGGCGTGGACCTGCGCGCCATCGAAATGGACGTGGCCTCGCAATCGTCGGTCGATGCCTCGATTGCGCAGATCGTGGCCGAGCACCAGCGGCTGGACGTGGTGATCCACAATGCCGGGCACATGTCCTACGGTCCGGCCGAAGCCTTCCTGCCGGAACAGTTCGCCCAGCTCTACGACACCAATGTGCTGAGCACGCAGCGCGTCAACCGCGCCGCCCTGCCGCAGTTGCGCAAGCAAGGCCGGGGGCTGGTGGTGTGGGTGTCCTCCAGCAGCGTACGCGGCGGCACGCCACCGTATCTGGCGCCCTACTTCGCCGCGAAGGCGGGCATGGATTCGTTGGCGGTGAGCTATGCCGGCGAGCTGGCGCGCTGGGGCATCGAGACCTCCATCGTGGTACCTGGCGCCTTTACCAAGGGCACCAACCATTTCGCCCATGCCGGCGCGCCGGCGGATGAGGCGGTTGCCAAGATCTACGCCGAAGGCCCCACCGGCGATTTCAGCGAAGTGGCTTTCAAGGGACTCGCCTCGCTGGAACCGGCTGATGCCGACCCGGAGGCCGTCGCACGGGCCATCGTCGAGGTGGTGGACAAGCCCTTCGGCAAGCGTCCGTTCCGCGTGCATATCGATCCCTCCGAGGACGGTGCCGAGATCGTCAACGGCGTGGCCGATCGCGTCCGCGCGGAGCTGCTGCGCCGCATCGGTCTGGATGACATCCTTCATCCGCGCGTGACGGCTTGAGCACAGGGCGGGCGGTGATCAGCCGCCCGCTTCACTTTTACCGAGCAGGACGAATGATTCCGGTAAGCTACCGCCCCAAACGGTAGTCAGGCCCAATCACATGAGTCTTGCCCAACGCCGCATCCTGCTGGGCGTGTCCGGCGGCATCGCTGCCTATAAATCCTGCGAACTGGTCCGTCGCCTGGGCGACCTCGACGCCGAGGTCCGCGTGGTGATGACCGAAAACGCGGCGCACTTCGTCAGTGCCACCACCTTCCAGGCGCTGTCCGGCCAGCCGGTGCGCACCAGCCTGTGGGACGCCGAAGCCGAAGCGGCGATGGGTCACATCGAGCTGGCCCGCTGGGCCGAGCGCATCATCATCGCACCGGCGAGCGCCGACCTGATTGCGCGTCTTGCCCACGGCATGGCGAACGACCTGCTGACCACCGTCTGCCTGGCCAGCGCTGCGCCGCTGTATGTGGCGCCCGCCATGAACCAGCAGATGTGGGCGCATCCGGCGGTGCAGGCCAATGTGGACATCCTCCGCCAGCGTGGCGTGCATATCCTTGGCCCTGCATCGGGCGACCAGGCCTGCGGTGATATCGGCTCGGGCCGCATGCTGGAACCGTTGGAGCTGCGCGAGGCGATCGTCGGCTCCTTCGGCGCGCAAGTCCTGCGTGGGCTCAAGGTCGTCGTGAGTGCCGGGCCCACCTATGAAGACATCGATCCGGTGCGTTTCATCGGCAACCGCAGTTCCGGCCGCATGGGTTTCGCCGTCGCCGAAGCGGCCGCGCAGGCCGGCGCGGAGGTCACTCTGGTGGCCGGCCCGGTGAGCATGGCGACGCCACCGGGGATGACGCGCCGTATCGATGTGCGCAGCGCCGAGCAGATGCGCGATGCGGTGGTGGCTGCCTGCGCCGATGCGAATATCTACATCGCCGCCGCCGCGGTGGGTGACTACCGACCGGCCACCGTTGCCGATCACAAGCTTAAAAAGCACGACGGCGCGCCCCTGGAACTGCGTCTGGCCGAGAACCCGGACATCCTCGCCACGCTGGCTGCGCAAACCGTGCGCCCCTTCTTGGTCGGATTTGCCGCGGAAACGCATGATGTGGAGCGATACGCGCAAGACAAACTCAAGCGCAAAGGATTAGACATGATTGCCGCCAACCAGGTGGGCGGTGGCCTCGGATTCGAAGCCGCCGACAACGCCCTCACGCTTTACGGTCCTGATGGGGCCATCGAACTGCCGCGTGCCTCCAAGACGGAACTGGCGCGACAGCTGGTGGCCAAGGTGGCCGAGCGTTACCGGGCGGTGCGCCAGTGACGGTTGGCAATGCAGTCGACGTCGAGCTGAAGATCCTCGATCCGCGCCTGGGCGATGTCATCCCCCTGCCGCAGGCTGCCACCATCGGCAGCGCCGGCATGGATCTGCGCGCAGCCATCGAGGCGCCGTTGACCCTGCAACCGGGCGACAGCGTGCTGGTGCCCAGCGGCATGGCCATCCATATTGGTGATCCGGGCTGGTGCGCGCTGATCGTGCCGCGCTCGGGTCTGGGCCATAAACACGGTTTGGTGATGGGCAACCTGGTGGGCGTGATCGATGCCGATTACCAGGGCCCCTTGATGATTTCATGCTGGAACCGCGGCACGCAGCCCTACACCATCGAAGTAGGCGATCGCATCGCCCAGCTGTTGCTGGTGCCGGTGGCGCAGGCACGGCTGAAGGTGGTGCAGGCGTTTGCGCCGTCGCAGCGGGGCGAGGGTGGGTTCGGTTCGACCGGGGTCAACTGAGTGCAAAGTGGTGCGGGCGCTCGCGCTCGCATGGGAAGCGACCAGATAGCCTGTGCGGGGACAGGACATGGCCAACATCTTCAACGTCGGTAGCCGAAGTTTTGCCGGATCCATCGACGGACGCCGGCTGCTGCCATTCGCCGCGGGCACCTTGCTGGTGCTCGGTGGCTTGTTCTGCCTCTGGCAGACCTGGCAGATCTTCGACGAAGGCAACGTGGTCGAGCGCGTGCACGCCGCCCAGAAGCAGGCAGCGGACGCCCTGGCGGCGGACATTGCCAGCGAGCGGGGCCGCGTGGAAGCGGCGGTCCATTCGCTGGACCCGGCCATCATCGTGTCCGATCCGGCCCAGGCCGCCACCGAACTGCGCCATCTCCTTCCCCAGGCGCTGGCGGTGGATGTCTACAGCGGCAGCCTCGACGAGGTGCTGCATGCGAACTATCGCGTATTCGGCTACGGCAAGGCGGCCCAGCTGATGGCGGCGCAAACCGCCGATGGCAAGCCTTTGGCCCAGTCCGTGCCCGATGCCCACGGCACGCGCGTGCTTGCGCTGGTGATACCGGTGGGGCCGGCCGCACACCCGCAGGCGTGGGCCTGGGTGGCGTTGCCGTTCGCTCCGCTGCAGGAGCGCTTTGAATCCATCCCCACCGCAGGTGGACGCCTGGAACTGCGTCAGGGCGACGATCGCGGTGACCTGCGTCTGCTCGCTACCGGCAATGGCTCGGCCGAGCGCGAAGCGAACGGCAGAGCGATCGAAGGCAGCACCTTCAGCGTGCTGGCGGCCCTGCCATCGGCTTATATCGTATTGCCGCGCGTCTGGCCGCTGACGGCCCTGCTCGGACTGCTGGGCCTGGGCGCGGGCATCTATCTGATCTGGATGCGCGATCGACTGGGCGTCCGCCGCGTCCGCAACGATGCGGCGGAACCGGTGCTGTCGGAACTGCTTGAAGCCGAGCAGGCGGCGGAAGCGCCTGTGGCGCCCGCCCGCATCGCAGCGCCCAAGCCTGCTGCGCCCGCGCCGGTGACTGTCGACCCGGTGATCTTCCGTGCGTACGACGTGCGCGGCGTGGTCGGCAAGTCGCTGACCAAGGAAGTGGCCCGCCTGCTCGGCCAGGCCATCGGCACGGTCATGCACGAGAAGGGCCTGCCGGAGATCGTGGTGGGGCGCGATGGTCGCCTGTCGGGTCCGGAGCTGGCGAGCGCCTTGTGCGACGGCTTGCGCGAAGCGGGCATCGACGTCATCGAGCTGGGCGCCGTTCCGACCCCGGTCGTTTACTACGCCGCCTACCGCTTCAATACGGGTTGTGGCGTGGCCGTGACCGGCAGCCATAACCCGCCCGACTACAACGGCTTCAAGATTGTGGTGGGCGGCGAGACCTTGTCCGAGGGCGCCATCCAGGATCTCTACCAGCGCATCGTCGGCAACCAGCTGGAGCGCGGCGGCAAGGGCAATCTGCGCCATGTCGATGTGATCCCCGACTACATCGACCGCATCACCTCCGACGTGCAGGCCGAGCGTCGCCTCAAGGTGGTGATCGACAGCGGCAACGGCATTGCCGGTGCGGTGGCGCCGCAGGTGCTGGAGGGCATCGGCTGCGAAGTCATTCCGCTCTACTGCGATGTCGATGGCACGTTCCCCAATCATCATCCCGACCCGTCCGACCCGCACAATCTGGAAGACCTGATCTTCGCGGTGAAGCAGACCGGCGCGGATCTCGGCATCGCATTTGATGGCGACGGCGACCGTCTTGGCGTGGTCACCAGGGATGGCGAGATCATCTTCCCCGACCGCACGCTGATGCTGTTTGCGCGCGACGTGCTGTCCCGCCAGCCCGGCGCCACGGTCATCTACGACGTGAAGTGCACCGGCCATCTCAAGGGCGTGATCCTGGATGCCGGCGGCAGCCCCATGATGTGGCGCAGCGGCCACTCGCTGATCAAGGCCAAGATGCGCGATACGGGTGCGGAGCTGGCCGGCGAAATGAGCGGCCACTTCTTCTTCAAGGAGCGCTGGTACGGCTTTGACGACGGCATTTATGCCGGCGCGCGCCTGATGGAAATCCTTGCCGGCGATCTGGAAGAGCGCACGCCGGAGGAACTGTTCGCCACCTGTCCCAAAGGCGTGTCGACGCCTGAGCTCAAGGTGGAGATGGACGAGGGCGCCCACTATCGCTTCATCGAAGCGTTCCGCCAGCAGGCGACGTTTGGCGACGCGACCCTCACCACCATCGACGGTGTGCGCGCGGACTGGTCCGACGGCTGGGGTCTGGTGCGCGCGTCCAATACCACGCCAACTCTCGTACTGCGTTTCGATGCAGACAACGAGGCCGCACTCGCACGCATCAAGAAAATATTCCGCGCGCAGCTGCTGGCGGTCGATCCCTCACTCAAGCTGCCGTTCTAAATGAAAAGCCCCGGCATGGCCGGGGCTCTCTCGCAAGCCGAAGTGGGCGTTACAGGCCCTTGGCCTCGGCAGCCTTCAGTTCGCGGTAGTGCACGAGATCCTGCGCGTTCTTCTGAACCTGGGCATCGCGGGTCTTCTGCTCACGCTCCAGCGCATCGCGCTGATGCGCCACCACGTCGCGTTGCTTGGTAATGCCCTCGCTCAGGAAGGGAGGGACCGGTTGCTTGGCTCGCTCCAGGTCGCCGGCACGAGTCAGCAGATCGGTCAGCGCCTTTTCCTGGCTGCGCAGATTGGACCGCGTGGTCGCGATCTGCTGGTCCATGCTGTCCAGATATTGCTGCTGCGAAGCCTTGTATTCCGCTTCCGAAGGATAGGCCGCGAGCATCTGCGCGTCGTTGCGCTTGCGCTCTGCGGCGGCGCGATCCACCACGGCCTGCTCTTCGGCAGCCTTTTGGGCGGCGGCGCGCTCCTCCGGGGTGAGCTGGCGGTCGACGTGCTGCACGACGATGCCGCGATCATTCACCAGCTCGTAGCCGAACTTCATGGCATCGGAGGTGAGGCTGTCGCTGTAGTGCGGCAGCCCGGCCGCATCCTTCCATCGATACCGATAGGTGGGCGCCTTGGTTTGTGCATAGACGACGGTGGTCAGCGCGAGCAACGCGATGACGAAAACTGTTTTACGCATGGAATTCCCCCTTGTAGGCGGAAGTATAGCGGGCGACATCGTGACACCATGACGTTCGCACGATGCCGCTGCATGCGGTGTGACCGGCTTCGCCAACCACCCGCCATTCAGGCATTTACGCCGTAGCGCTCGCGATAAGACACCAGGCGGGCGTGCTCCGCCGCCAGGTCCGGGCGGCCGCCCGCATAGGCCAGCACGTCGCCGAGACTGGTGATGGCAATCACCGGGATGCCGTAGTCAGCCGTGACTTCCTGCGCGGCGGAGAGCTCGCCCTGCCCGCGCTCCTGGCGGTCGAGTGCGATCAGCACGCCCGCCGGCGTGGCGCCCTGCGCCCGGATCAGCGCCAAGGATTCGCGCACGGCGGTGCCAGCGGTCATCACGTCGTCCACGATCAGCACGCGTCCCTTCAGCGGTGCGCCGACCAGCACGCCGCCTTCGCCGTGATCCTTGGCTTCCTTGCGGTTGTACGCCCAGGGCAGGTCGCGAGCATGCTGGTCGGCCAGGGCGATCGCCGTGGCGGCGGCCAGCGCAATGCCCTTGTAGGCCGGACCAAACAGCATGTCCACTTCGATGCCGGAATTCACCACGGCGGCGGCGTAGGCGCGGCCCAGCTGGGCCAGCGCCGCGCCCGAATCGATGCGGCCCATATTGAAGAAATACGGACTCTGGCGGCCGGACTTCAGGGTGAAGTCGCCGAAACGCAGCACGTCGCGCTGCAGGGTGAGTTCGATGAATTCGCGCTGGTAGTCGTGCACGGCAGCTTTCTCTCGTTCGGATTTGGTCAGAGGGGCAGGGCGCCCAGCATCACGTGCTGCGGCCCGGAACGCCCGCCATGGTACAGCCCGCCGGTCTCCCGGAAGCCGGCGCGCCGATACAGTGCAAGCGCGGACGTGTTGCGAACGTTGACGGTGAGCACGACGTTGCGCGCACCCGGATGGCGCTGCGCGAGATCGCGCATCACGACGGCAAGCGCGAGCGTGCCCAGGCCCTGGCCCTGCCAGCGGGCGTCGATGAAGAACGAGCGCAGGCCAAGGGTGGGCTCATCGAAATCCATGTCCGCGATGCTGCGGGGCTTGTTCTCGATGCGATAGAAGCCGATCGGCTCGTCGTTGCGCAGGATGGCCATGGCCTCGCTGTCTTCGCACAGCATCGCGTCGGCCAGCGACACCGCCACAGGGCCGACGAAATCGCGCTGCGGCTCGTGCACCTGAAGCAGCAACAACGACGGGTAACGCGTGGCGTCAGCAGGCACGACGCGGATATCGGGGCGATCGGACATGGTTGCTATGATGGCGCATCCCTCGCGAGCCCGGGCACCTTGTATGCGCATCATCAGTCTCAACGCCAACGGCATCCGTTCCGCCGGTACCAAGGGCGTGTTCGAATGGTTACGCCAGCAAAAGGCCGACGTGGTCTGCCTGCAGGAGACCAAGGCGCAGGAAGACCAGCTTTCCGATGCCATGTTCCGTCCCGATGGCCATCATTGCTTCTATCGCGACGCCAGCAGCAAGAAGGGCTATAGCGGCGTGGCCATCTACGCCAAGCGCGAGCCCGATGCGGTGCTCACCGAGCTGGGCTGGGATGCCTTCGACAACGAGGGGCGCTACATCGAAGCCCGCTTCGGCAACCTGAGCGTGGTGTCGCTGTACGTGCCGTCGGGTTCGTCGGGCGATGAGCGCCAGCAGTTCAAATTCAAGGCGATGGAATGGATCGCACCGATCTTCGACAAGTGGATGAAGAGCGGCCGCGACTACGTGCTGTGCGGCGACTGGAACATCGTGCGCAGCGAGCTGGATATCAAGAACTGGAAGTCCAACCAGAAGAATTCCGGCTGCCTGCCCGAAGAGCGCGCATGGCTCAACGACCTGGTCGAAAAGCACGGGTGGGTCGACAGCTATCGCACCCTGCATCCCAAGGGCGAGGACTATACGTGGTGGTCCAACCGCGGCAACGCGCGGGCCAACAATGTGGGATGGCGCATCGACTACCAGCTGGTCACGCCTGGCCTGCGCGATCGCCTGAAGCGCTGCTCGGTCTACCGTGATTCCTGGTTCTCGGACCACGCGCCGTATACCGTCGACTATGCCGACTGAGGCGGCGCCGCCCAAAAAGCAGAAGCTCGCGGTATGGCATGCGTTTACCCAGCCCGCTGCCTGGACGATGTTCCTGCTGGGCTTCTCCTCGGGCCTGCCATTCTTGCTGGTGTCCTACACCGTCGCCATCTGGCTGCGAAAGCATGGCATCGTGCTGAAGGAAATCACCATGATCGCGAGCGCGGGGATGTTCTACGCGCTCAAGTTCCTGTGGGCGCCATTGCTGGACCACGTCAGACTGCCTGGCGCCTTGGGACGGCTGGGTCAGCGGCGCAGCTGGCTGTTGCTGGCCCAGTTCGCCGTGATGGGCGGTCTGCTGGCGATGGCCAGGTTGACGCCGTCGCAATTGCCCCTGTTCGTGGCGGCGACCTTGGTCGTCGCGTTCTTCGGTGCCACGCAGGACATCGCGGTCGACGCCTATCGCATCGAGATCGCACCAACGGCCACCCAGGGTGCGTTGGTGGCTACCTATTCGCTGGGCTACCGCATTGCGCTCATCATCACCGGCGCCGGCGCGCTGATTCTGGCCGACCATCTGGATTGGCCAGTGATCTATGTCGTTTTCGCCCTGGCCATGCTGATCCCCATCTTGGCCACGCTGTTCGCGCGCGAACCCGATGTGGTTCGGACTACGCCGCCCAGCTGGGGTGCAGCGATGCAGCTAAGCGTGATCGATCCATTCGCGGATTTCTTCCGACGCTATGGATGGGCATTGGCGAGCGTCACCTTGCTCTTCATCCTGCTGTTCAAGATTCCTGAGCAGGCGACCGTGGGCGGCGTGATGGGCCCGTTCTATCTGGACATGGGGTTCACCCAGACGCAGATCGGCACGATCACCAAGCTGTGGGGCGTATGGATCGGCATCGTAGGTGTCTTCGTCGGCGGCGCGGCCGTGGCCCGCTGGGGCGCGTGGCGCAGCCTGGGGGTGTCGATGGTGTTGGCCGGAGCCAGCAACCTGGGCTATCTGTGGCTGATCGCACACCCCGGCAATCTGGCGGTGCTGACGGTGGTGATTTCGGTGGAGAACTTTACCCTCGGCGTGCTGGGTCCGCCGATCGTCGCCTATCTTTCCTCGCTGGTGAGCCGTGAACACACGGCGACCCAATATGCCTTGCTCAGCTCCATGGTCAATCTGCCGGGCAAGGTGCTGGGCTTCTTCGCCGGCGGCATCGCCATGACCACGGGCTATGGCGGTTATTTTGTCCTGACCGTGATCTCCATCGTTCCTGCCACGCTGCTGTTCACTTATCTGTGGCCTCGCTACAGCAAGGACCGCCCCGGCGATCCGGCGCCCGCTCCAAAAGAAGGCAGCGTGTGAATCAGCCAAGCGGTCGATAGTCTCGCCCTTGACCCTGTGACAAGATCAAGTCACAGGGGGCTTGTGACTGTCGGAGGAAGCGTCCGTGCCGGACCTCGTCATACGCCATATCGACAACCTTATGGCCGAGCGCATCAAGACGCTCGCCAAGGAAAGGCAGTGGTCGATCAATGACGTGGTGCTGCACGCACTGCGCCATGGCCTTGGCATGGCCTCATCCAATGTGTTCGCCGAAACCATGCTCGATCCCGGCGACCTGACCACCTTGGGCGGTCAGTGGGATGCCAAGGAAAAGGCCGCCTTCCAGGAGGCCGTGCAAGCCCTTTCCCGCGCTCCAACGGCTGCGTTGGCGCAGGCACACGGCGTGTTGGGCGACGAGAGCTTCTGATCAGCGCGGTGCGGAATAGACCGCACCGAGCACGCGCGGTCCCCGTGCCCCGGTGACCGCGGGCAGATTGCCCGGCAAGCCCAGCAGGCGTTGACGCGCGAGCCACGCAAACGCCGTGGCTTCCAGATAATCCGGATCCACGCCATGCGCGGCGGTGCTGGCCAGCGTGCGCGTACCCAGCAGTTGTCCCAGCCGCTCCATCAGTACGGCGTTGTGCACGCCGCCACCGCAGGCCAGCACATCGATAGCGGATGGCGCATGGCGTTCGATCGCCTCGGCGATGCTGCGTGCCGAGAGCTCCAGCAGCGTGGCCTGCACATCGGCAGGCGACAGCGCCGCCATGCCGGCGTGCTGTTCCAGCCAGGCGAGATGGAAGTGTTCGCGTCCCGTGCTCTTGGGCGGCGGCAGCGCGAAATAGGGATCGGCCATCAGCGCACTGAGCAAGGCCTCGTCCATGCGACCCGCGCCCGCGAAGGCGCCATTGGCGTCGTACGCCGCGCCACGATGGCGCAGATGCCAGGCATCCATCAGGCCATTGGCCGGGCCCGTATCGAACCCGAACACCTTGCCGGCCGGATCGAGCACCGTGATGTTGGCAATGCCGCCCAGATTGAGCACCACGCGCACACCGTCCGCACGACCCAGCAGCATGGCGTGGACCGCGGGAAGCAGCGGCGCGCCCTGGCCACCGGCGGCCACGTCGGCGCGGCGGAAATCAGCCACCACATCGATGCCGCAGCGTTCGGCGATCACCGAGGGATCGCCCGCCTGCAGCGTGAAAGGAAATTCGCCGGTGGGGCGATGCCGCAAGGTCTGCCCATGCGAACCGATGGCCCGAACGCGCGGCGCATGCGCCGGATTGCGGTCCAACAGCTGCTGGGCAGCTTCGGCGAAACATTGGCCGATCGCGACATCGAGACGCCCATAGGCATCCAGGTCCAATCGTGTTTCGTCCTGCGCCACGGCCAGCAGGCGCGTGCGCAACTCATCCGGCCACCGGTGGGCCAGTGCATCGACCAGCTGCGGCCTGTCGTTGTCGAAACTCACCAGCGCGGCATCGATGCCATCGGCGCTGGTGCCCGAGATCAGGCCAAGGTAAAGCGCCGTCGCGTCATCCACGGGATCAGTCGTCGTTGCGCTTGGTGCCGCTGGCCTTGGCCAGCTTCATGTTGGCGTCCAGCGTCTTCAGGCGGGCCAGCTGCGGCTGCACCACCTGCGACTTGAACTTGGCCAGCTGTGCGCCAGGCAGCGGTTCGGGCTTGGGCAGCGTCACCTTCTGCGGATCGCGCTGCACGTTGTTGACGCGGAATTCGTAATGCAGATGCGGGCCGGTGGCCAGGCCGGTCATGCCCACATAGCCGATCACTTCGCCCTGGCCCACATGCTGGCCCACCTTTTCATTGGCGAACTTGGACATGTGGCCGTAGGCGGTGCTGATCGAGCCGTTGTGCTGCACGATCACGAAATTGCCGTAGCCGTTCATCCAGCCCTTGAACTTGATCACGCCGTCGCCCGCCGCATGGATCGGCGTGCCAGTGGGTGCGGCGTAATCCACGCCCTGGTGGGCGCGCATCAGGCCAAGGATGGGATGCATGCGTGCCGCGCTGAACTGCGAGGAGATGCGGGTGAAGTCCACCGGAATGCGCAGGAACGACTTCTGGATCGGGCGGCCGTCCTCACTGAACCAGCCGTAGCTGCCGTCTTCTTTCTTGAAGCGGTAGGCGGTGTAGCGCTCACCCTGATTGACGAACTCCGCCGCCACGATGTCGCCTTCGTGCAGATAGGCGCCGTCGCGGTACACGTCGTCGTAGATCACCGTGAAGCTGTCGCCTTCGCGCAGGTCCTGCACGAAGTCGATGTCGTATTTGAACAGCTCGGCCAGCTTGAGCACCATCTGGTTGCTCATGCCTGCCTTGGAGCCGGCGGCAAACAGCGAGCTGTCGATGCTGCCATGGGCGACGTGTTCGCGATGTTCCACTTCGCGCGCTTCCGCCGTAACGGTGGCCTTGTCGGCCTCAAAGCGCATGGTGGTGCGGTTGGATTCGTCCTTGTCGAAGCGGATGCCCTTGAGGCTGCCGTCGCTGTCGAGCAGAAAATCGAATTCCTGGCCGGGGCTGATGTGGTGCAACGCCTTGGCATCGCCCGACTGGTCCACCACATGCTGTACGTCGGTGAGGCTCAGGCCCTGGCTCTGGAACAGGTCCGACAAGGTCTGGCCGGGCTGGACCTGCACGATGTGCCAATCTTCCACGGTCGCGGCCTGGGCGGCCACCGGGACCGCCTTGGGCAGTTCCAGCGGCAGCACGGCGTGCGCGGTCGAAATCGTGTCCGGGCGCATGGCGCTGGCCCAGGCGGGAATCAGGAAGCCGGAAACGGCGGTAATAAGGAGGGCGGTGCCGGCAAGAATCCAGCGCTCGCGATGCCAGCGGATAGGCTCGGCCTCACCGTGACAACCAAAGGACCAATGGGCACACCGCTCGTAAAAATGAGAGTGACGCTGCTGCGCCTTTCGACGCATAGCCTGTTTGCGCGCAGCGCGCGCGTTTTCGTTTCTCTCACCCATGCCCGGTGTTCCCCAGGTACTACATTTCTAATTGCCGCGTACCATAGCGGCCCTGTGTAAAGGGCGTCAACGCCTTTTCCATCAATGGGTTGCGATAACTTTTCGGTTAACGCACACTTAACGGAACCGGCCGGGAAGCTATGCTTTACGGTGCCGCCCAGACAACGAAAATTTGAGGAATACATGAACGAGCTTGAGCAGGCGCTGGCCACCATCGCGCGCGGCGCCGACGAAATCATCAAGCAGGAAGAGCTGGTCGCCCGCCTGAAGCTCGGTCGCCCCCTGCGCATCAAGGCCGGCTTCGATCCGACCGCGCCGGACCTGCACCTGGGCCACACCGTGCTGCTCAACAAGATGCGCCAGTTCCAGGACCTGGGACATCAGGTGATTTTCCTGATCGGCGACTTCACCGGCATGATCGGCGACCCGACCGGCAAAAACGTCACGCGCAAGCCGCTTTCCCGCGAGGACGTGCTGGCCAACGCCCAGACCTACGCCGACCAGGTCTATAAGGTGCTGGACAAGGAGCGCACCGAACTGCGCTTCAATTCGGAGTGGTTCGGCCAGATGACCGCAGCCGACATGATCAAGCTGGCCGCCCAGCACACCGTGGCGCGCATGCTCGAGCGCGACGATTTCTCCAAGCGCTTCGCCGGCCAGCAGCCCATCGCCATCCACGAATTCCTCTATCCGCTGGTGCAGGGCTATGACTCAGTCGCACTTAAATGCGACGTCGAGCTCGGCGGCACCGATCAGAAGTTCAACCTCTTGATGGGCCGCGCGCTGCAGGAGCATCACGGCCAGCCGCCGCAGATCGTGCTCACCATGCCGCTGCTGGAGGGCCTGGACGGCGTCAACAAGATGTCCAAGTCGCTGGGCAACTACATCGGCATCAATGAGCCGGCCATCGACATGGTCACCAAGACCCTGAAGATCGGCGATGAGCTGATGTGGCGCTGGTTCGAGTTGCTTAGCTTCGACACCTCGCTGGATGACCTCAAGCGCATGAAGCTCGAGGTGGAATCCGGTGTGCTTAACCCCCGTGACGCGAAGCTGCAATTGGCGCGCGAATTGGCCACGCGATTCCACGGCGCTGCTGCCGCCGAACAGGCGATCGCCGGATGGCACGCCGTCGTGCGCGGCGAAGGCGATACGAGCCTGCTGCCGCTCACTGAAATTGCAGTGTCCGCGGAAGGCTTGCGTTTGCCTGCTCTACTGACCGCGGCAGGCCTCACGCCAAGCAACGGCGAAGCGAATCGCAAACTCAAGGAACGCGCCGTGCGCATCGACGCGGAAGTCGTCGAAGATGCGCAACGCGTGTTTTTGCCGGGTTTTGAAGGGGTTTTGCAGATCGGCAAGCGCAACTTCGCGCGCGTGTTGTTGACGCTCGCATGAGTTGATCGCGATGACGCAACGTCATCGCGATGCATCCATCAACAGAGTTTCGCGTGAGAACAACGTCTTACGCGAAACATCAAAAATAATTTCAAAAATTGCTTGTCAAAGGTGGGGTGTCTGCCTATTATTCGCCTCCCCGCCGCTGGCAGCGTCTTCCAACGGCAACAACGACAGCAAAAATTCTTCGCTGAAGGTGTTGACGGACAGGGAAAACGATGTAAGATGAGCGGCTCACTCGGAACGAAATGTTCCAACGCAGAAACGGCAACGTACTGCAAGTGATTGAGATCTTTGACAGTGTGCGCAGGTGACTTGTGTGGGCGTCTTGCGACGGACGATTGAATGTCCAATATATGCAAGCGTCTAACCTAAGAGTCAATTCAAAAGCTTGACGTTTATGGTTAGGAACAACGCTTCAGAAAGAA
>NZ_JBFTKN010000022.1:0-47874 GCF_056395965.1 Dyella sp. 05T440 | reverse complement strand
GAGGTTGAAGGCGTAGAACAGCGGTGCTTGCGCAGCTTGCTGACGACCCATCATCGTGGCAACGTCCACTTGTCCGATGGGTAGGCAGTGAATCAGCTTCAGACGGCCGATTCAACTGACTTTTTCAACACAATCGACCCGAAGCGGACGTACCACGGGGGATATCGTGCCAAAGCGCATATGTTTTCTGATCATCGGCCTTGGTTTATCCAGGCTCTGTGCGGCCACGGACTTCAATCCATTCGCGGGGCCTGAGCCGCTTCTGGTGGTTATTGAATCCAACCCCTGGTCTATGGTGCTGGGTGCCGATTCGCCACGGCTGGCCATCTATGAGAACGGCGACGCGATCTTCGTCGACAGCGATAAAAACGGCGAGGGTTACCGCTTCAAGCGACTGTCTTCCCAGGAAGTGGAGAACGTGCGGCAACAGGCGAGCAAAGTATTTCGAGGTACGGAACTCAAGCATCAGTACGACATGCGAGGCACGACCGATCAACCGGTGGCCGAGTTCTATTTTCACGATGCCAGGGGCTTCGTTGCCACGGATGTGGTTGGCCTGGAGTGTGGGTCGTCGAAGCCAAATCCATGGGAGCGCAATATTGCACCGCCTCCCCRGGCGCTGCTCGACTTGAACGCGTCCCTTTGTTCCATGAACTTTCCTGGCAGCGAAAAATGGTCTCCGCCTTATGCCGAAGTCATGATGTGGGACTACAACTACGCACCAGGCAAATCCGTGCCGTGGCCAAAGGCGTGGCCAGGCCTGGAATCTTCGAGAACGATCCGGCGTGGAGAGGACTACTCGATCTTCATGGACGGCGCTGAGCTCCCGCAACTGGGAGCTTTCGTGCATGGCATCCCGCAGAAGAGTGCGGTGTCCATTGACGGTAGGAAGATGAGCATCTCGATCCGGATTCCGCTTCCGAGTGAACCGGTCTGGCGTCGGGCGCTTGAATCCATCCGATAGATTCTTGTGAGGCAACCATGTTGGCGGGCCTGGCTGTTGCTCTAAATGTTCGCTACCGACTCAAGGCGGACCCTGCGGGTCTGGGCGTTGGGTCTACACGAGACGACAGGATCGAGCCGTGGAGTTGACATCGAACGGTCGTAGAAACGTGTGGATCTGATAAGGCGGCCTTGTTCTTAAGTTACGGGCAGCCGGCACTGGCTATAACGACGTCGACTTGCGGCCCAATGCGGGCGCGATGATAGAGTCGGGTCATGTATGAGTAAAAGATGTCGCCATCGGGAGGATGGATCATGACGTTGCATGATCGCTTAGGGATATTCGTCGGCTTCTCGATCGGATGGCTGGCGAGCCCGTTGGTGCTGGCGGCCGACGCAAAGCCCGAACCGCTGATCGATGGCCAGGCCGCCAGCAACATCGCGGTGATGCTGGCGGGCCGCGTGACGGGTAGCCATGACTTTGCTGTGCCGGGCATTAATTTTGACCCGGCGGCTCGCGAGTGGGTGATCCAGATCGACGCGTCGCTCGATTCCCAGACCACGAAGCACTTCGTGGCGCGAGTCAATGAGTCCACCGCTCTTGCATGCCTTGAAGCGCCGCCCGCGACGGATTGCGTTGCCAAGGAAGATCTCCATGCACTGGTGGCCAGCATCCGTCAGAAGTCGGATGCATTGGCGCTGGCCAGGAAACATCCGGCGCCTGACTTGAAGCAGTTGGCGGAAGTCATCCTTCGATATCAGGTGAATGCGGATCGTCCCAGGAACACTGCTGCGCCGAAGACGCGTTATTTCGTGAGCATTCCCTCCCCGGACACCGGAGGGCAAGTGGACCTCCCGCCAGAAAACCTCGCCGACCTCCGGAAGGACCATATCGAAGCCTTTCCGGGAAGCACCTGGACACAGGGGGCGGCGAACGGTTCCATGGCCATACGCTTTGCCGTTGGCCTTCCGGTTCGTCGTCAGGATGGCAATTACGACGTGCCCTATAGCTACTACTGCGGTCCCCTTTGCGCCGGCTGGTACACAGCGGTGATGGCGCATGACGCGAGCGGATGGCACGTACTGTCTTCGGTGATGAGTGCTGTTTCGTGAGGGCGAATCGGCATGGAGGGCACCCATGCACGATCGACGCGCCTTCTAGTGTCCCTTGCCAATTCGCCAGCACGCTTCAAGAAAGCGCCGACGTTCGACCTCGCCATCGATCTCTGGTGCGAGGCGTCGGGCGAGCGTCTCCAGATCGCAGCCGCCCAGCGTGGCCCGACGTACCAGATGTCCGGCCACAGGGCCGATGTGCCTTGCCAGTTCCATTTCAAGCAGGCGTAGATGCGCCGCGTCGACGCTTGCGGCTGGACGCGTGGCGTCCGTAGCCGCAGTGGTCCGACCTGGCTGCTGTTCGGTGATGGAGTCGATGGTGTCGACTCTGCCGAGCGCGTTGTCGAGGTAATCGCATAGACGATCGATATGCGGCTCTAGCGGTGGCGGGAAGGCATCCATCCAGTGCTGGGTGCTGAGGAAGTACTCCAGGCTCTTGGATGGCAGTACGTTCTCCAGCCGAAACGGAAGGATCGGCAATTGCTTGTGCACGGCCCGCTCGACCTCGCGCCGCACCTGACCCGAATCGTTGCTGCTGGCGGAGAAGATCAGCAACATCAGTCGTGCACTGGTGATCGCATCGATGATTTCGGCGGCCCAGTCTGCTGCTGGGGAGATGTCGCGCGGTGCGATCCATACGCGCATGCCGCGCGCCTCCAGGCGCTGCACCAGCGCGAACGCCACTTGTCGATCCGGCTGCGAATAGCTGACGAACACGTCGTGTGCCATGGTCAGCGGCCCAGCAGTTTCATTGCCTTGTCCAGGCTCTTGCGCATGCGGTTGAAGGCCGCCGACAACGCGGCCACTTCAGAACCGCCGCCGCTCGGGAAATCGGGAGCTGAGTCATCGCCCAGGCTCACCTGGTCGGCTATTCGCGCGATGCGCCGCACCGGGCGGATCACCAGCACGTAGAGCGACGCATTGACGACCATGAGCACGATGACCAGCATCGCGGCGATGGCACTGAGCACGTCGCGACGAACGCGCCCGGCGCTGGCTTCGGCGCTGGCGAATGGCACCGAGACGATCTGCGCGCCGACCACCTCGTTCGCTTGCCAGCCAAAGCCGTTGTCGCTGCCGTAGCGCGCGAGCATGGTTGCGGGCGCTGCCGAGGGCAGGCTGTGGCAACCCAGACAGCCGGCGTCGACACGGATCGGGCGCGCCAGGTAAAGCGTCCGCCCCATCGGGGTATCGCGTGTCCCGCTCATCTCCCGGGCGCTGCTGTCGTTGCGGAAGCGCTGCACGATGTCGGCCTCCCAGTCCGTCGCGCGATCGCGTGGATTGGTCGGATTGAGCGTGGCTTCCTTATAGGCGTAGTCGGGGTGTGTTTTGTGCAGCGTGAGGAAGTTCTGCGTCGCCGCATAGAACGGCACGCTCTGCGGGCGAAACGCGCTGGCCATCTTGTCGTCCAGCAGCGGGACGATCTCGGTTTCGGTGTAGGAGCGGATCGCCGCCGCGCTGTCCATCATCAGGCCGGCCTGCGCCAGCACTTCGCGCGTCGCGTTTTGCTGCAGGGTGGAGGTCACCACCAGGGAGATCGCGATCATGCCGAGCGCGAAGGCGACGAGCAGTATCAGGTTGATCCGCAGCAGCACGCTCGGCTCCCTTGCCGGAACGCAGATCTGCCGACCTGGTGCCGACGGAGTTCATGACGGTTGGAACGTCCGTTGCGTCCTGCAGTCACGTTACTCCTGCCACCGGGAAATCATGACACAAAGCGCCGGAGGCGGGGCTCGGCCGCTTGACGTTGGGTTTGGAGCTCATTGGGGGTTTGTCAGCGCGGCAAGGGGCGCGGTAACGTCAGGTGCGCAGGCCCGGCCCGTCCATCGGAACGTTTGCCTCGGCTCGTATACCATCCCAACCCCGGTTGCCGAAAGGAACGCCATGAGCAGTGCCGCACCTCCGTTTTGCGCCATCTACCGCTGGCGCTTGCATCCCGGCTCCGAAGCGACCTTCGTCGAAGCCTGGTCGAGGATCACCCAGTTGCTGCGTAGCGAACGTGGCTCGCTGGGTTCGCGCCTGCACCGGGGGCCGGATCAACTTTGGTACAGCTATACGCAATGGCCATCGGCGGAAGCCAAGGCCGAAGGGTTGGCGCGCGCGTCGGTCGATCCGCAAGCGTGGCAGCGACTGCGGGATTGCATTGCTGAAAGCCTGCCGGAACTCGTGCTTGAGCCGGTAGCGGATTTCCTGGCGCCGCTTGCGCACGACGCCGATGAAGCGACGCCATCTACGTGATGACGTCGCGAGCGGGCTGGCCACCTGCGCGGTCGTGCATCCGTTGTGCTGCCTGGGCGTGGTCATCACGCGGAGAAGTGCGCATTGACTGATGATCCAAACGGACCCTGTGCGTCCACGTGGGTTCGCGAGCATCCCAACTGCAGGATGCATCAGGCCGGTCTCGCCGATGAATGGCAGCGGTAGGCGCTACACCAATGTCACACGTTCGTGACTTGATGAAAGTAAGTGTGTTGAGCGGCGACTCTGCCGTTGGCGCAAGACACTTCGATTCGCAAGAAAATGTGACATTGAATAAGGACGCAACTCATGAAAACGACACTAGCCGCAGCGATGGCCGCCGCGCTTCTCCTCTCCAACGCAGTGATGGCCCAGGAGCACGAGCATCCCCCCGGCGATGAACACCATCAGGAAAATGCCGTGATGCACGACCGTGGTGCGAAAGAAGGCTGGTACAAGAAGGGCGGCGCCGTTCCGCGCGAGTATCGCGATGACCGCTACGTGGTTTCGGACTGGCGCTCGGAGCATCTGCGCGAGCCGCCACGCGGCTACCACTGGGTTCGTAGCGACAATGGCGAATTCCTGTTGGTAGCAGTTACCTCCGGCGTGATCGCCGACATCTTGATGAGCCACTAGTCGATCCAGCTTCAGTCGCCTCAGGGCTGTCCATGGCGCATCACCGACGTTGCCGCAATCGATAACGCCCCGGTGATGCGCCAAACTGCCTGCGGAACGCGCTGCTGAATGCAGCGAGGCTGAGATAGCCGCAATCGAGCGCGGTTTGCGCCACGCTGGCGCCGGTGGAGAGCATCGTGACGGCGTGGATCATGCGAGCCTTTTGTCGCCAGGCTTCGATGGTCAGTCCGGTCTCCTGTGGAAACAGCCGTTGCAGGGTGCGCAAGCTGGCGCCTGCCTCGTTGGACAGCGCTGGCAGGTCGCGCTCATCGCCAGGCGCACAAAGGAGTATCTCTGCCAACTTCGCTGCGCGTCTGCTCTGCGGCAGGGGCAACATCAGGTCTTCGCTGCGGGCTTGGCACAGCAGGTCAACCAGCAGGCCCGCCAGGCGATCGTGTTGCGGCTGCTCCGGCGTGAGCATGCCGATCCCAACGACATGCAGGATCAACTCGCGTAGCAGCGGCACGACTTCAAGCACGGCGGGCTGAGCTGGCAAGGGCGTCGCGCGCGAGGGACGGATGTAGAGCGTGCGCAGGCTGACTTCACCCTGCATCCTGATGCTGTGCCTGATGCCGGCTGGCAGCCAGACTGCCCGCGTGCTGGGGATAAACCACGCCGCCGTATCGGTGATGACCTGCATGACGCCAGAGGCCGCGAACACCAGCTGGCCCCAGCGATGCTGGTGCTCGGCCAGCAACGTGCCCGCGTGAAAGCTCAGCGCGAGCGTGCGGACGTCCTGGTTCTCGCCCTCGTCATTCAATCGAACACGCCCGGCTCGTATTGCATCGCGCCGACAAAGTTGCCTTCCGTATCTTCGAAATAGATCAGCTCGCCGACGCCGTCGATGCGGTAGGGCTGCATCAGGATCTTGCCGCCGCTGGCTTCGATGGCGGCGATGGTGGCCTTCAGATCCGCCACGCCGAAACTCGCTTCGTAGCCCGCCATGCGTACGCCGGGAACGATGTCGCGCCGTTCCTGCAGTGCGCCGAGCAGTCCTTGTCCGGCGTTTTTGATCTGGTAGAAGCCGGGCGGCCCCCAGGGCGTGAACGACCAGCCAAACACGCGCTCGTAGAAACTCCTGGCGCGTCCCACATCGTCGGCGTTGATCGCGAAGTGACGAAATACGGCGGGCATCGGGCAGCTCCTTGGAGGAAGAACCACGACCAGCTTATCCGCGCCGGCAATGGCGCGCGCCCTAAGATATGCCAGAAACCGACTGTCGTGCGCCACTATGGCTCGCGCTGCCGCCGTCCGCTTTTCAGCTGACGCCGGTGACGATGCCCGCCGCGATCCAGCTGGCCAGCAGTTCGCCGGCCCGGGCGATGCCTGCGTCTTCGCCGAGGCGCGCCACCAGGGCATCGCAGAGCGCGCTGAAACGTGGATCGTCGCGCAGCAAGAGCAGGGCGTCGTGTTCCACCGCGTCGATCTGTTTCAGCTGGCAGGTATAACCCTGCCGCCACGTCACAACACCGCCAGGCACCGCGAGCATTTCGCTTTCCGGTACTTCGGCGTCCTGTTGCAACGTAGACCACAGGTCCGGCGCATTCGTCGTCACCGATCGCTGGCGCAGGCTCGGCGCGAGTTGGAGGCGTGCCGTATCCCAATCGACGTCGGCCAGCTGATCGCTGCACAGCGGCGTTGCATCCGGCGCCACGAAGGACTCGGACAAGGACCATTCGATCCACGCGAGCTCGTGCACGTCGGGATTGTCCGGCAGCATGCCGTGCAGCGTGTCTTCGAAATCAGCGCCATACGCATCGAGCGTCCAGCCCTGCGGCGGTCGGCTGTCGATATGGCGGATGGCCGCTTCAAGAAACAGCGTCGAACCCAGCCAGGCGTGCAGCAGCGGATAGCTCGCTTCCAGCACGCTCACCAGCTGGGCGCGGTAATTGTTCTGGTAGACCGTCATGCCCATTCCCGCGCGGGGATCGACGCGCCGCGCGGCGTCGGGCGAAGCCCGGATCAGCCAGTCGCGAAAATCGCGCTGCAGCTCGGCGAGCGTCATGCGGCCTCCCGCAGGTCCCGGGCGCGCTCGCTGATGCAACGTGCGATCGCCAGTTCGTCCAGCAGTTCGGCCAGGGGCGGAATGGCATCGTCGCGCTCGATCATGCTGGCGACTGGTCCGAGCAGCGACATGGCCTCGGCATAGAGCGACCACACGTCGTCGCATACGGGCTGGTCGTGCGTGTCGATCAGCAGGTCGGTGACTTCGGTGTGGCCTGCCAGATGGATCTGGCGCACGCGCTCGGCAGGCAGGCCGCGCAGGAAGGCGTGCGGATCAAGGCCGTGGTTGCGCGAGCTCACATAGACATTGTTCACGTCCAGCAGCAGGCCGCAGCCGGTGCGGCGCGACATCGCGGCGAGAAACTCCCACTCGGTCATGTCGCTCTCGGCAAAGGCCACATAACTGGAGGGGTTCTCGAACAGCATCGAGCACCCCAGTGCCTCCTGCGCCATGTCGATATGTCGGCAGACCAGATCGAGCGCTTCGTTGGTATACGGAAGCGGCAGCAGGTCGTGGGAGTTGAAGCCCGCCACGCGTGACCAGCTCAGGTGATCGGACACGAACAGCGGCTGGATCTCGTCGACGAGTGCACGCAGTCGGCGCAGGTAATCATGGTCGAGACCGTCGGCGGAGCCAATCGACATCGACACACCATGCAAGGCCACCGGATGACGCTCGCGCACCTGGCGCAGGATGTGACGCGGCTGGCCGCCATCCACCATGAAGTTCTCGGAGATCACCTCGACGAAATCGACCGGCACCTTGGTCTCGAGAAAGTCGCGGTAATGCTCCTTGCGCAGGCCGAGGCCGAAACCAGCAAAGCTTGGAGGTGGCATGAACATGGCAGGGTCCTTAAGAGGAGAAAGCGGGGCTTGCACCATGCAGAGCCCCGCAAGCGACTTACTTCGGTTCGGTAAGCGTGCCGCCTTCGGCGACGCAGGCGCTCTTGGTCTTCACCACGACGCCCTGGCCCTTGCAGGTGTTGAGGCCCTTGCAATCGTTCTTGGCGGTGGCGCACAGGCTGGTGCCCTTGCAGGTGTTGACGCCGTAGCAACGCACGGGCTCTTCCTTCGCGCCGGACTGATCGGCCGCACGCACGGGCGAGGCGATCGAGGCGACGGCGAGGGCGACGAGCGCGGCGGCGGAGGCGAAGCTGGTGCGCTTGATGGAGGCGGTAGTCATGCTCAGATTCCTTGATGGATGAAGTTCGATGGGACGGTGCGGGATGTGCTCAATGCACGCTGGTGGCGGCTTCCTCGATCACCTTCGCCACCGCTTCGGGCTGCGAGATGTAGACGAGGTGGCTGGCCTTGATTTCGGTGACCTTGGAGCCGGCACGCTGGTACATCCAGCGCTGCAGGTCGGGGCTGAGTGCATGGTCTTCGGTGGTAAGCACGGCCCAGCTGGGCTTGCTGTGCCACGCGGCCGCAGACACCGTGGCGTTGAACGCGGCTGAGGTGGCCTGTGCCTGCGACACGGCGAAGAAGTTGGTGCGGTTTGGGGTGAGGTCGGCGGCGAAATCGGCAGCGAACTTCGACGGCTCCACATACAGGTGGCCATCCCGAGTGGCGACGATGTCGTTGCTCGGCGACGGCATCGAGCCGACCAACTGGCTCAGGCTCTCGCCTTCGCTCGGCTGCACGCCGGCCACATAGACCAGGGCCTTCACCTTGTCGCGATTGCCGGCCACGGTGATGACGGCGCCGCCATAGCTGTGGCCGACCAGAACAACGGGGCCGTCCTGTTGGCGGATCAGCTCGCGGGTCAGGTCGATATCGTCGGCCAGCGTTTCGATGCGCGGCTGCTCGACGGTGACGTGGTAGCCCTTGTGGATCAGGATGTCGTGCACGACGCGCCAGCCGGAACCGTCGACGAAGGCGCCAGGCACGATCACGATGTTCTTGACGCCAGCGGGGACGGAAGTGGGCGTCGGTGCAGCTTTGGGCGCCTCGTCGGCGAGGGCGGGGCCCATCGATGCCATCAGGGCGATGGTGAGGCTCAGCAGGGTACGCATGGGTGTGTCCTTTCGGTAATCAGGGATGAAAAGTCGTGGTTGAGGTCGTCGTGTTCAGTGCGGCGTGCGGCGCTGGCGCAAGAGCTGGTCGAGCGACCACTTGCCACCACCGCGCACGGCCAGCGGCAGCAGCAGCGCCGCCCAGCTCAGATGCGTCGGCCATGCGTCCGGGTATACGAAGATCTCGATCACCGTGGTCATGCCCAGCAGCGCCAGTGCGGAGATCCGCGTGGACAAACCCAGCACGAGCAGCAGCGGGAACAGATGTTCCGCACCCGTCGCCAGGCGGGCGGCCCAGTCGGAGGGAATCAGCGGCAGGCGGTATTCCGATGCGAACAAGTCGTACGTCGAGGGCTTGATCGAGAGGAAACCTTCGACCTTCGTGCGTCCCGACTGGAAAAACACCGCCGCAATGCCCAGACGCGCCACCAGCAAGAGCAGTGCGTCGGGCAGCAGAGACGAGTGGCGTCGGGCGGTCAGCGTCCTCGGCGACTGCGCGACGATCTGCGTACTGATCACGACTTGGCCTCGAGCGAGCCATGCCCTTTGGGCGTCTTGATGGTGGTGCAGGTGCCTTTGTCGACCAGTACCCAGGCATTGCCCTGAAAGTCCGCCTTGGAGGTGCCGGCGCAGCTGGTGCCGGGACCGGCTGCGCAATCGTTCTTGCCGGCAAGGGCGACGCCGTAGCACTTTTCCATCGGCTTCTTGGCGTCTTCGGCGTGGCCGCTCACCGCAAACGCGGCGAGGCTGAGGGCGAACGTGGCGGCGAGGGTGGCGCGTGTGCGATTCATCGGAGGAGTCCTTTGGATTCGATGGCTGGGATGGCTCAGACGAGCGTGATCACGACGTCGATGTTTCCGCGCGTCGCCTTGGAGTACGGGCAGGTCTGGTGGGCGGCGTCGATCAGCTGCTGCGCGACGTCGCGGTCGACGCCCGGCAGGGACACGTTGAGACGCGCCTGCAGCGCATAACCGTCGCTGCCCTGCACCAGGTCCACTTCAGTGGACACGCGGGTGTCTGCCGGCAGGGCGATCTTGTTGGCGCGAGCGGCAAGACCCATGGCGCCGATGAAGCAGGCCGACCAGCCTGCGCCAAACAGCTGCTCCGGATTCGTGCCGGCCTTGCCGGAACCCGGGGGCGACAACTTGATGTCGAGCTGGCCGTCGCTGCTGTGCGACTGGCCATCGCGGCCGCCGGTGGTGGTGGTCTTGCCGGTGTAGAGAACGGTGCGGTCTGACATGGGAGGTATTCCTTGGCTTGGTTTGGTTGGCTTGGCTGTCGATCAGCCGGTGTGGCCATGAAACCGTCGCCGCGTATCCGCGATGTGTCGCGCTCCTGGTCGAACAGCATCGAAATGTGTAACGGCGCCCCGCCGATACATTCGGATACGAACCGGCGCCCGCCAGGCCCCATGCGGGCTGGCAGGGCAGATACAAAGCGATACAAAAAGCCGGTGCGGACGACATCCCCGATACAAACCGGGCTGTTCTCATACACATCACCCTGGCGCGTGCGCCGTCCCTGATGTCCTGAGGAGAACCTCATCCATGAAACTTCTGCGTTATGCCCTTGCTGCCGCGGCTTTCGGCGCAGCCCTGGTCGCCGCCTGGCCCGGTGCGTCGAGCACCGCCAATGCACAGACACCGCCCACCCAAACGGCGGCCCCGGATCTCACCGGTGCCAATCAATGGTTCAACTCGCCGCCACTGACCATGCAGTCGCTGCGCGGCAAGGTGGTGCTGGTGGAGTTCTGGACGCGCGAATGCATCAACTGCGTGCATGTGCTGCCGCATACCAAGGCGCTCTACGACCGTTACGCGGCTGACGGCCTGGTGGTGGTCGGCGTGCATACCCCCGAGTACGACGAGGAGCGCGACGCCCACGCACTCAAGGACGCCATCGGCGCGCTCGACATCAAATATCCGGTGGCGATGGACAACGACTACCGGATCTGGAACGCCTGGGGCAATCGCTACTGGCCGGCGATCTATCTGATCGACCGCGAGGGCCACGTGGTCTATCGCCATGTGGGCGAAGGCGACTACGATCGTACCGAGGAACGTATCCGCCAGCTGCTCGGCAAGGCGTAAGGCAGGCGATACGGCATCAGATCATGGGAGACAGCATGGAACACATCGACCAGGTCCTGGTCGTCGATGACGACCACGGCATCCGCACGGGCATCGTGGATTACCTGCGCAAGAACGGCTTGCGCGCCACCGGCGCCGCCGACGGCCGCGAGATGTTCGCGCAGCTGGATACCTCGGCGTTCGACCTGGTCGTGCTCGACATCATGATGCCCGGCGACGATGGCCTGGTGCTGTGCCGCACCCTGCGCGGCGGCAAGCACAAGCATGTGCCGGTGGTGCTGCTGACCGCGCGCGACGATGAGACCGATCGCATCATCGGCCTGGAAATGGGTGCGGACGATTACGTCACCAAGCCATTCTCGCCGCGCGAGCTGCTGGCGCGCATCAAGGCGGTGATCCGCCGCACGCGCATGCTGCCGCCCAACCTGCGCGTGACCGAGAGCAGCGACAGCATTGCGTTCGGACGTTGGCGCCTGGATACCACGGCGCGCCATCTGCTCGACGAGAACGGCACCGTGGTGTCGTTGAGCGGCGCCGAATTCCGCCTGCTGCGCGTGTTCCTCGATCATCCTCAACGCGTGCTGTCGCGCGACCAGTTGCTCAACCTCACCCAGGGCCGGGATGCGGAGCTGTTCGATCGCTCCATCGACCTGCTGGTCAGCCGCCTGCGGCAGCGCCTGCAGGACGGAGCCCGCGACCAGACGTATATCAAGACCGTGCGCAGCGAGGGCTATGTGTTCTCGATGCCGGTGATCCTCAACGGCCAGGAACCATGAACGCTCAAGCGGTGATCGAGCGGCGTCGCTGGCTGCCGCGCAGCATGGCGTCGCGGCTCTACCTGATCATCTTCGCGGGCTTGATGCTGGCGCAGGGCCTGTCGTTCGCGCTGCTCTATATGGAGCGGATGCAGAGCGCGACCGCGGTGATGTTCAACACGTTGGAACACGACGTGGGCACCTCGGTGGCGGTGATCGACCGGCTGCCGGCGGCGGAGCGCCCGCGCTGGCTCAACCGTCTGGAGCGCGACAACTACTTCTACATCCTCGGTCCAGGCGAGCCCGGCAATCATCTCTCCAACCAGCGCTCAGCGTACGTGACCAGCATGATCGCCAAGGAGGTCGGGCCCGACTTCCGCGTATACGGCAATACCATTTCGACGGCGCCTGAGCGGTATCAGGTCCACTTCGCCCTGCACGACGGCTCGCCGCTGACGCTGCAGATCACGCCTTACATGAAGCCGGTCGCCAGCTGGCTGCCGTTCGTTTTCATCCTGCAGGTGATCCTGCTGTTGATCTGCACGTGGCTGGCGGTACGGTTTGCCACGCGTCCGCTCAGCACGCTTGCGGCCGCCGCCGATGCCATGACGCCCACCGCTGACGGCCCGCGCATGTCGCAGGAAGGACCGGTCGAAGTGGCGCGTGCGGCCAAGGCGTTCAACACCATGCAGGACCGCATTGCGCGCCATCTGCAGGAGCGCCTGCACATCCTCGCTGCCATCTCGCACGACCTGCAGACGCCGATCACCCGCATGCGTTTGCGCGTGGAAGCGTTGGACGAGTCGCCAGAACAGCAGCGCATCGTCGAGGATCTGAAGGAGCTCGAGCATCTGGTGCGCGAAGGCGTGGCCTATGCGCGCAGTGCGCACGGCGGTTCGGAAACACCGGTACGAATGGACCTGGGCGCCTTCGTCGAGAGTCTGGTGTTCGACTATCAGGATGTGGGGCGGCCGGTATCGATGACCGGTCAGGTGGCTGCCACCGCCACCGTTCGCCCGCAGGCCTTGCGTCGCGTGCTGGCCAACCTGATCGATAACGCGATCAAGTACGGCGGTGCGGCGGAGGTCGCGGTGCAGGACGACGGCTCGGGTGGATTCAGCGTCATCATTGCCGATCACGGCCCCGGCATTCCCGAGCACGAATTGGAGCAGGTGCTGCAGCCGTTCTATCGCCTGGAATCGTCACGCAATCGTGACACCGGCGGCGCGGGGCTGGGGTTGGCCATTGCCGCACAGCTCATCGCTTCGATCGGCGGTCAGCTGCGGTTGTGCAACCGGGATGGGGGTGGCCTCAAGGCCATCATCAGCCTGCCGTGAGCGGCAGGTGTTGCGTGGAGCAATGGGCTTTTTTGTCAGCGCCTACACGCTCCACGCGATATGAGACTGGGCAAACCCTGAGCTCGGTGGCGGCCATGGGGCTTCACTAAGTTCCAAGCCCGCCGCGGCACGCCAGTTCTTCTACTACAGGCCCGAGTGAAGTGTCCTATGCCCGAACCCGTTGTCGGCAGCACGCAGATGGAATTTGCTCCCTCAAGCCCAGGCAGCTTGGGGGCCGCCATGCGGGATCTTGACTGGTCGCAATCGCCGCTGGGCTTGTCCAACACCTGGTCCCCGAGCCTGCGCACCACGGTCGGCATGCTGCTGGCGGCGCAGGCGCAGATCGTGTTGTTCTGGGGGCCACAGTTTGTCGCGCTCTACAACGATGCGTATGCGCCCACCATCGGCGACAAGCACCCGCGCGCATTGGGTCGCCCAGGTGCGGAAAACTGGGCGGAGCTTTGGGACGATCTCGAGCCTTTGCTGACAGGGGTGCGCACGACAGGCCGTACCTTCACGGCGAACGATCGCCCGTTCTATATCGAACGCCACGGTTACGGTGAAACGGTGTACTTCGATGTCTCCTATTCCGCGGTGCCCGAAGCGGACGGCTCGGTCGGCGGCGTGTTGTGCATCGTCTCGGAGACCACCGGCCGGGTAGTGAGCGCGCGGCGGCAGGCATCCTTGCTGCAGCTGGAAGACTCCTTGCGCCAGATCGCCGATGCGGACGGCGCCAAAGCCGTGGCAGTTGAATTGCTGCAACGCGAATTGCCGGTGGAAGCCGTCAGTTACGCAGACATGGGTGGCGATGACATGGCGGCCGATCCTTGTCGGCTCGACATTCCCGTATCGCGCAACCACATCGCCGTGGGCGCCTTTCACGTCACCTATCCGGCTTCGCGCCACTGGAATGATGACGATGCGCAGTTTGCGCGCTCGGTTGCAGAGCGCACCTGGTCGGCCTCCGAACGCGCACGCGCCGAGACCTTGTTGCGCGAGTCCGAAGCCCGCCAGCGACAGGATGCCGACCGCGTGCAGTTGGCGCTGTCGGCCGGCGCGATCATCGGCACCTGGATGTGGGATCTGCCGCATGATCGCCTCACCGTCGACGAAAAGTTCGCGGTCAGTTTTGGACTTGATCCTGCACTGGGGCGCGTCGGGCTGAGCCTTGCGCAGGTCCTCGCCACCGTCCATCCCGACGACCGGCCGCGCCTGGAGCGGGCGATCGGCGAGGCGATCGAGCACGGCGGTCCGTATGCGCACCAATATCGCGTGCGCCGTGCCGACGGCAACTACTACTGGGTCGAAGCGAATGGTCGCGTCGACCAGGGTGGCGACGGCAAGGCCGCTTCGTTTCCTGGCGTGCTCATCGATCTGGAAGAGCGCCGTCGCGCGGAACAGAAACTCGCGCTGAGCGAAGCGAAGTACCAGACACTGTTCAACGAGATCGACGAAGGCTTCTGCGTCATCGAGTTCCTGGACGGACCACATGGACCGTTGAGCGACTACGTGCACATTGAGGCCAACCCCGCATACAGCGTGAACACGGGCATTCCCGACATCGTCGGCAAAAAGGTGCGCGACATGGTGCCCGATGAGGCCGGGGCATGGGTGGAGATTTATCGCCGTGTGCTGCTCACTGGCGAAGCCGTGCGCTTCGAGCGCGAGCTGGAGGCGACTGGCCGCTACCTCGAACTCGCCGCCTTCCGCATCGAGCCGCCCGAGCGCCGCCAGGTGGCCGTGCTGTTCAAGGACGTCAGCGCACGCAAGCGTGCCGAAGACGAACTGCTGCTGCTCAATCGCGAACTCGCCGAGCGCGTGGCGCAGGCGGTGGCCCAACGCGAAGCGGCGCTGGCGCATGTGCACGAGATGCAGAAACTGGAAACCATCGGCCAGCTCACCGGCGGCGTGGCGCACGACTTCAACAATCTGCTCACGCCCATCGTGGGTGCGTTGGACATGGTGGCGCACATCCATGAGGACGACGAGCGCACCCGCCGCCTCACCGGCGCGGGGCTGCAGGCCGCCGAGCGCGCGCGCACCCTGGTGCAGCGCCTGCTGGCCTTTGCGCGTCGACAACATCTGCAGGCGCGACCGGTCAATCTGCGCCAGCTGGTGAACGGCATGGAGGATCTGCTGGTCCGTTCGCTGGGGCCGCAGGTGCTGTTGAAGATCGAATGCGTGGCCGGGCTGCCGTTGGCCATCATGGATCCCAACCAGTTCGAGCTGGCGCTGTTGAATCTTGCTGTGAATGCGCGCGATGCCATGGTCGATGGTGGCGCGCTCACCGTCAGCGTCGACCTGGACCACGTCGTGCAGCACGCGAAGCTCGCCGAGGGGCGCTATATCCGCGTGTCAGTGTCCGATACGGGCGCAGGCATGGATGAGGACACCCTCAAGCGCGCCGTCGAGCCGTTCTTCACCACCAAGGCGAAGGGGCAGGGCACCGGCCTGGGCCTGTCGATGGTGCATGGCCTGGCCGCCCAATCGGGTGGCGACTTCGCGCTCGCCAGCACGCCGGGACGCGGAACCACAGCCACCTTGTGGCTGCCCGCATCCACCCAGGGCGTGGACGAGCAGGCGGCGCCACCCGCGGTGACATCGCTGCTGCGCCGCGGACAGGGTGCGCACGTCCTGCTCGTCGATGACGAGGAACTGGTGCGTTCCGGCACGGCCGACATGCTGAGCGATGCAGGCTACGTGGTGCGGCAGGCGTCGTCCGGCCATGAGGCGCTGGCGCTGTTGCGTGCAGGCCTCGATGTGGCCGTGCTGGTGACCGATTATGCGATGCCCGGCATGTCCGGCACGCAGCTGGCGAGCGAAGCCGTGCAACTGCGACCGGCGCTGCCAGTGTTGATGATCACCGGCTTCGCGTCGCTCAACGACGACACCGTCGCCGAGCTGCCGCGGCTGTCCAAGCCGTTTCGGCAGCACGATATCGCCGATGTGCTGGCGGATCTGCTTGAGAAGAGTCACGCGCGCTGATCGGCCGTATCGTTCGCCCTGGCCAAAGCAAGAGAGCCCGGCGGGTGCCGGGCTCTCTTCGAACGTCGCTGCGTGAACTCAGGGCTCAATAACCGTCCTGGTAGCCCTGCTGATAGCCCTGCTGGTAGCCATCACTGGGCTGCTCATAGATGACCTGCCCTTCCTGCGGCTGCTCATACACCACGGTGGCAGGCTGGCGGTCAGCCACGGGCGCCTGCTGGTAATACGTCGGCGCGGGTTGATAGTAGGTCGGGGCAGGCGCCACCGCCTGCGTCACGATGCCGGCTACCGTCGCGGCGACAATGGCGCCCGCGATCCAGTTGCCGGCATTGCCGTGACCGCCGTGGTATCCGCGATCGTGATGCCAGTCGCCGCGATCGCGGCCCCAGCCGCCTCGATCATGGTTCCAGTTGCCTCGATCATGGCCCCCGCGATAACCGTTGTCGTGCCCCCAGCCATCGCGGGCGGATGCAGCCATCGGCGCCATCGCGGTGGTCGCCACCGCCAGGCCAAGCACTACGCGTTGAGCAAGTGCGAACTTCTTCATGGCACACCTCCGTTGAACTGGAGTCGATGCTCGGGCTGCGGGGCTTAATGACTACTGAAATATCCTGCGATTCCGATGGCGCCCACGATTCGGTTGCCTGCCGTTGTGCTTATCGCTAGAAATTCGTCAAGCCACGCTTAGTGGTCGCTTAGTCGGGCTCTTACAGCGCGTTTGGCGCGCTGCTCAAGGACACAGCAAAGGAATGGAAACCCGCACGCGCAACCCGCGGCCAAACGGCGAGTCGAGCAATTCGATGGTGGCGCGGTGCAGGCTGGCGGCCCGGGCCACGATGGAAAGGCCCAGGCCATAGCCTTCGCCGCGGCTGCCGGCTTCGCGATGGAAGCGGGCGAACACGGCATGGCGTCGCTCGAGCGGGATGCCGGGCCCGTTGTCGATGACTTCGAGCGTGGCTTCCTGCTGGTTCTGCACCACCGCAAGCTGGATGCGACCGCCGGCGGGTACATAGCGCAGCGAGTTCTCCAGCAGATTGCGCAGCAAGGCCACCAGGGCGGGCGCATAGCCTTGCACGACCACGCGGCTGTCATGCAGCACGAAACCCAGTTCAACGCCACGGCGCTGCAGGCCGGGCGTGAGTTCCTGGACCACCCCACCGGCCAGGTCGACCAGGTCCACTGCCTCGAACGGGCTGGATGCCGCACCCGCCTCCAGCTTGGCCAGCGCAAGCAGCTGTTCGATGCGACGGCCTAGCGTGACGACGCTGCCGTGGGCGCCGGCGAGACTGTCCTGGATCTCGTCGGGGTCGACAGTCTCCATGGCGCTTTCCAGGTTGAGCTGGATCGAGGCCAGCGGTGTGCGCAGCTCATGCGCCACGTCGGCGCTGAAGCGGCGCTCGCGTTCCAGCGCGTCTTCCTGGCGGTCGAGCTGCTCGTTGAGGGCGTTGAGCACCGGACGAAGTTCGCGCGGTGCGTCAGGCAACACGATGCGTGCGCGGCTGCCGGGCTCGCGCTCGGACAAGGCCGTGGTGAGGCTGGCCAGTGGACGCAGTCCGCGACCCACCGCCCAACCGACCAGCAGCGCCAGCACGGGCAGCCCGAACAGGAAGGGCAGGCCGTGATCCAGCCACAGCGTGTGCACGATGTCTTCGCGACTGTCGTAACGGTCGGCGACGCGGATCACATAAGCGCTGTTCGGATCGACGTAGTTGAACACGCGCCACACGTGGTGCTGCTTTTTCAGGTCGTGGTAGGCCGAGCGATCATCCGGGGTGGCCGGCAAGGTCATCAGGTTGATCGTGCCCAGCACCAGCTTGCCCTGCCGGTCGAACACCTGGAATCCCACTTCCGACTCGTGCGTGGCTACTTCGCCCTGCGCAGCCAGCACGCTCTTCTTCTGCACGGGAACCAGCAGGCCCTCATGGCCAGCAAAGGTCTGGACGCCGGCTTGCTGGATCAGCGTGGCGATGGTGTGCGCCGCCTCGGCCAGGCGGGCATCGGACAGCACGGCCATTTCGGAGCTGGTGCGGCGAAAGCTGTAGAACGCCAGCGGCAACAGGAACAGCAGCAACAGCGCGATGATCATCCAGCGCAGGCGACCGCGCAGGCTGGTGGGCTTCACCGCGGGTCCCGCGGAATCATGTAGCCAAATGCGCGCACGTTCTGGATGGTGTCGAAGCTCAGCTTGCGGCGCAGCGAATGCACGAGCACATCGAGCGCGCCGTCGGTCACCTGGCGCTCGCTGCCGTAGAGCGAACTCTCCAGCGTGTCGCGGCGGACGACGCGGCCGCTGCGTTCCATCAAGGTCTGCAGCAGCGACATTTCGCGGCGGGTCAGATCCACCCTGTCGCCGCGGAAGGTGACTTCCAGGGTGGCCAGGTCCAGGCACAGCGCGCCGGCTTCGATGCGATTGGCGGCCAGGCCTTGCATGCGGCGCGTGAGCGAACGGATGCGCGCGCCCAGTTCATCGAGATGGAATGGCTTGGTGAGGTAGTCGTCCGCACCGGCATCGAGGCCATGCACGCGCGCCTGCACGGCATCGCGCGCGGTGAGGATGAGCACAGGCGTGCGTATGTCGTTGCGGCGTGCCTCGGTGAGGATGTCCAGGCCGTCCTTGCCGGGCAGGCCCAGATCGAGCAGCACCAGGTCGGCCGTCTGGTCCTGCATCGCCCCGATGGCCTGCGCGCCATCGGTGATCCAGGTCACCGCGTACGACAGGCGTTCAAGCGCGCGCTGAATCGCCGCGCCCAATTCCAGATCGTCTTCCACCAGGATGATGTGCATCGCGTGCCTCGGCTACGAGAACGGCGGGCCATGGGGCCCGCCGGGTCAGCGTTCGATTGTCTTTCCGTTTTGTTACCGTCCCGGGAAAAGCTGCCCATCCCTGGGCAATCGCACCTGCCCGCGAGCCATGCGGAGCCCGCGGACAGGTACTAGGGGGCCTTGGAAGCGGTGGACACCAGGCCAGCCGCACGCAATTCCTCGCGGGCGGCCGCGAGATCGTGCTGCAAGGCAGGCGAAGCGAGCATGTCGGTGGCGAGTGCCTGGCCGAATTCGCGGCCCGCGTAGATGTCCTGCAGCGTGTGCACGCCCTTCACCACGCGGCGCCAGCCGATGTCGCGGGCGTGCTGCATCAACGCATCGGCATCCTGCGGAAACAGTTGCGCGAGCAGGATGGCGTCCACCGTGGCGCGGCTGGCATGACCGCTGGGATAGCCGAAGCTCTTCTTCGCCAACGCTTCGGGATGCATCGCGCAGTCCGACGCCGGCGGACAGGGGCGCACGCGCTTCCAGTGGTTCTTGGAGAGGTCGACGGCTTCCTTGGTCTCGTGTTCGGCTTCCTTGAACAGCGCGGCCACGTGAGGGAGCTTGTCTGCACGAAAATCCGCGCCGATCACCGGGGCAAAGTCGAATGCGTTGAATTTCTCTTCCTGCTTCGCCTGGTCGAAATCAGAGGAAGAGCGCGCGGCGAAGGCGCGATCGGTGGCATCGCGATCGGCCTGGTCTTCCGCGCTGCCCGGCGCGCTCGGCGGGGGCAGAGCGGACATCACCGCGTCGACTTGGGTGGTGCTCAGGTAGACGTCGGCATGCGTGTCCTTGGCAGCGGACAGGGACGGTGCGATCAACAGCAGGGCAAGGAGGGTGTGCTTGAACTTCATCGTGAACTCCCCCGTCACAGCGCCAGCGACGCGGAGGCGAACCAGCTGCGCCCCGGCAACACGTAATACGAACCCACATTGCCGCTCACCGAGTTGATCACCAGGTTGTGCGCATCAAACAAGTTGTCCACCTGCAGGCGCACCTTGTAACTCTTGATCCACGAACCGGTGAGGTTCTGGCCGTAGCCCACGCTCATCGCCGCCTGCCAGTAACCGCCGGTGCCGATGGTCGAGGTCACCGAGGAGGCCACGTCCGGATTGAAGCTGGAGTTGTACGCCTTCTGGCTGCCGGAATACTTGTCGTACAGCGAGGCGAAGAAGCCGTCGTTCTCATACATCACGCCCAGCGCGGCGGTGCGGTCCGGCACATTGGGGATGTCGAGCTTGGAGCCCTTGAACGTCGCGTCCTGCAGCGAACCGTTGGCAAACACGCTGGTGCCCGAACCTACGTAATAGGTGAGCTCGCCTTCGATACCCTTGATGTACGCGCCCTTGGCCAGGTAGTAGACCGCATCGGTGGTACCGGGCACGGTGGTGGAGAACTGGTAGTTCTTGAAGTTGATGAAGTACACATCGGCGTCGGCGTTGAAGCGCTCGGTCTTGTAGACCGTGCCGAACTGGTAGTTCATCGTCTGCTCGGGCTTGGTGTTGTCGAGCGCCGGATTGGGCACGTAGAACTCGTTGAGGTTGGGCGTGAGCATGCCCTGCGCCGCGGTAGCGTAGATGCTCCAGTCGTCGCGCAACAGATAGTTGGCGGTGAGGTAACCCAGCGTCTTGTCCCAGCTCTGGCTGTAGTACAGCGGCGTCTTGCTGGTCTGGTTGATCGGCGCCTCGATGTCGCGGCTCACGTTGAAGTACTTCACGCCCGGCGTGATGCTCAGGCCGTCGTACGCGTACCACTCGTACTCGGCGTAAAGCTGGCCGGTGTGCAGCTGGTCCTTCATGGTGTACTTGTACGGCCCGCTGTACACGCCCTTGCTGTTGAACGTACCGAACGTCGACGCGCCCGGCTTCACATCGATGGCGCCGTCGCGGCCGTAGTCGATGGCGATGCTGCTGCGCTCGTTGTTGGTGTACTCGTACCAGCCGCCCGTACGGAACTGGCCGTGGTCGTCGGCGTGCACCAGCTGGAACACATCGCCCCAGGCGCGGTAGTTGTTGATCTTCACGTAGCCGCCCATGTTGGTCGGCGATGCCTTGGTGCCCACGTAGGGGCTCTCGTGGCTGGTGTTGTCGTAGGCGTAGGTATAGACCTTGTTGTCCACCGACCAGGTGTCCGACAGCAGGCTGTGGATGCCCAGGTATTCCAGGTCGGTCTGCTTGGTCTGGAAGTTGTAGCAGGCGCAATTGGTGCTGGTGGGATCGTTGTTGAGGCCGAAATTGCGGCCCAACTGGTCGATCTGCTGCAACGTCAGCGAGCTGAGGTTCGGGTTGTTGAAGCGGATGTAGTTGTAGTTGCTGAGGAAGGTGATCTCAGTGTTGCTGCCGATCGGCTGCACATATTTGATATAGCCCGTCTTGCGCGAGGTGTCGCCGTCGGTCTTGGCGGTATCAGTGCTGATGTACTGCGCGCTGGCGATCAGCTTGCCGCCACCGAGATCGTCGAGCTTGCCCGTGTTGAGCTCCAGATGGGTCAGCGAGGTGTCGTAGCTGCCGAAGCTTTGCGTGGGAATGAACGAGAACGAATCGGTCGGGTCCTTCGAGCTCAGCGCCACGGTGCCGCCGAACGTCGCCTCGCCAATCGTGCTGGCGCTGCCGGGGCCGCGATCAATGAGAACCTGGCCGATCATCTTGGCCGGGAAGTAGCTGCTGGTGTGATGGCTGAAGTCGTTGGTGTCGCCAAACGGAATGCCGTCGTAGGTGACGTTGAAGGAGTTGTCATTGAAGCCACGCAGCGTCATCTGCTTGGACTCGCCCAGGCCGGGGCCGGCCGTGCTCACATTGGTCACGCCCGGCGCGATCGCCGCGATCGTGGCGTAGTCGGCCGTGGGCGCCACATGGTTGCTGATCCAGTCCAGCCCGATCACCGACTGCGGCTGGGTGATGTTGAGGTCGGCCTGGGTCGGCGCCTGGGTGATGGCCGAGGTCGCAGAAGAGCCCTGCACTTCCACTTCTTCCAGTTCCTTCGGTGCCCTCAAGGCATTGGCGCTGGGCTTGGACGGCGAAGCGTCCGCCGGTGTGCTGGCTGCCGTCGTATCGGTATCGGCGGCACGCGCGGGCAGGCTGAGCGACAGGCTGGCGAGCAGGGCGAGCGCGACTGCGCTGGAAAGAGGACGCAAGACAAGCTGCGACGCGTGATAGCGCCGACGGAAAGAGGAAGACATGGCGGCCCGAGTAGTGGCTGGATTCAGTGCACTAGCGTGGGTTCGCCATTTGACAGTTCCGTTTCACAGGGGTGATGCGCAGTGGCGGTTTGCTTAGCGCCGACTTAGGCCTGGCCTGAACGGCTTCACTGCGGAGGCGCCTACCAGTTAATGCGCATGCCCAGGTTTCCGTTGACAGCCTTCACGCCGTCGTTGAAACCCTTGTCATAGCTGATCGTGGCATACAGCGACGCGCTCTTGCTCAACTGCGCGCTCAGGCCGGTGCCCAACTCCCACCAGCTGCCGCCCAGATCCGAATGGAACGGGATATTGCCGGTCTGCGAGGAGAACAGGGTGACCGCATCGGACTTGAACTCATGCCAGAGGTTGGCGAAGAACCACCCCGACAGCAGGCGGGGCTTGCTCGTCTGGTCCCACTCCCAGCTACGCGACGCCCGGCCGCCGAGGCGTGCGGCGAGTGAATCGGCGTCGCGGAACTGCACGTGCGCCGAGCTATCGTTCGCACTATTGAGATGCAGCGACTGGTAGATCACCTGGCTCTGCGGTTCGAGTGACCAGCCGCTGGCAAAGGTAAACGGGTAGCCGCCCTCCAGCGACAGCGTCGTGCCAAATCCGTGGGTGGCAAGACTCTGCTGTTCGTTCGATGACTTGGCGTCGTACCAGGTGCCTTGAACGACGCCATCGAGGTACCAGTCCTTCGCGCCAAAGCGTGTCCAGTAGCCGCCGATGGAATAGGAATCAAAGCGGTCGTTGCCCGCCGAGGTGTCGTCGTAGTTGGTCACGCCACCATGGCCGTGGCCGACCGACGAGAGTACGCCGGCAAAGTCGCGTGCGCCGTCGTCGTGTTCATCGCGATAAAGATCCAGACCAGCTTGCACCGCGACCATGTTGTCGTCGAACGAAGGACCATCGCGATAGATGCCGCCGCTCTTCGCATCCCATTGCCCGTCCTGACCGATCACGCGTGCCCACACGCCGCTGGCGCCGAAACCATCGCCCGGCAGATCGCGCAGCTGTTCCTCTTCGCCCACGCGCTCGTGCAACGTGCCTATCAGCGCCCTGCCGTAGTTGAGCGCCATCGAAGGGAGGGCGGTGTACAGCGATACCTCAGGCCGGTAATACGCCACATAGGGTCGCGTCGCCGTCGGCGTACCAGGCGCGGGCATCGTAATGCCCAGCGCATCGAGTACCTCGGCGGGAGGACTGGGATCTTCCGAGCGCAGATACCAGGATTCGGGCGACGACGCATCGCGTGCACCCTTGAACAAGGCGTATTGATAAGGGCCAGCCTCCAGCGACGTGCCGAGCGCGAAAGCATCGGGCGTGGTGACCGCCAGCCCGGAGGCGGCCACCACCAGAATGCCGTTGCCCGGCGTGGTGGCGCCCAGGCCGCCGACGTTGGTGATATTGAGCACCGTATGCCCGCTGGTGGTGCCTTTGCTGACGACCAGCAAATCCGAGTTGGACGTGTCGTCGCCCAGCACGGTATTCATCGCGATACGCGAATTGCCCTGACCCACCAGGTTGCCGACGAACAAGCTGTTGCCTACGCCTGTGCCCGCCAGCTGGATCAGGTTGTTGTTGGTCAACGTGCCGTTGATCGAAAAGTCGCCCTTGCTGCCGCCCTGGAACAACGGCAGCGCATCGGCCACGGCAATCGTGCCGTCGTTGGTCACCGGACCACCCGAACCGTCGAAATTGCCGATCATGCCGTAGCCGCCCAGCGTGGCGCCGCCGGCCACATGCACCGCGCCGCCGCCCGCAATCGCTGCGGTGCTGTTGGGCACGTTGCCCACCACCAGCGTTCCTGCATTCACCGACGTCGTGCCGCTGTAAGTATTGAGCGCGGTAAGCACGGTGGTGCCAGTGCCGTTCTGCTGCAAACTGCCAATCGGGTCGGGCGTGGTATTCGTCCAGTCGCTGATGACGCCGTTGAAGGTGACCGTGTCCGAGCGGTTGAAGACCAGCGTGCCGCCATCCTGCACATCGCCCACGATGCTGCCGCTCGTTCCGCCGTTGCCCAGTTGCAAGGCTCCGTTGGCGATCACAGTGCCGCCGGTATAGGTGTTGTCGCCGGTGAAGATCGTGGTGCCACTGCCGAGCTGCTTCACGCTGCCGGTGCCGGAAATGACGCCAGGGATGGTGACTGTGTCTGAGCGATCGACGATCAGTCGCCCGTTGTTCGTGACATCACCGACGATGCTTCCGCTGGTGCCACCGTTGCCGAGCTGCAGCATGCCTGCTTGTATCGTGGTGCCGCCGGTATAGCTGCTGTTGCCGGTGAGCACCGTAGTGCCCGTGCCTTGCTGAATCACCGCGCCGCTGCCGGAGATCGCACCGGCGAACGTTGACACATCGTTCCGATTGAAGGCGAGCGCGCCGTTGTTGGTCACGTCGCCGACGATGCTGCCACTGGCGCCGCCATTGCCCAGCTGCAAGGTGCCGGCACTGATGGTAGTGCCGCCGGTATAGCTGTTGTTGGCGGTGAGCACCGTAGCGCCGGTGTCCTGCTGCGTCACCGAGCCGCTACCGGAAATAAGGCCGGCAAACGTCGTGTTGTCGCTGCGATTGAACACCAACGCGCCGTTGTCGATGACGTCGCCGACCAGGCTGCCGCTGCTGCCGCCATCGCCTAGTTGCAGCGTTCCTGCGCTGATCGTGGTGCCACCGGCGTAAGTGTTGTCAGCGGTGAGCACGGTGGTGCCAGTGCCTTGCTGCGTTACCGATCCGGCACCGGAAATCGCGCCTGCGAAGGTCGAGATATCGCTGCGGTTGAACACCAAGGCACCGTTGTCCACCACGTCGCCGACGATGCTGCCGCTGGTGCCGCCATCGCCCAGTTGCAGTGCACCCGCATTGATCGTGGTGCCGCCGCTATAGGTGCTGTTGCCAGTGAGCACGGTGGTTCCGGCGCCTTGCTGCGTCACCGAACCTGCGCCGGATATCACGCCCGCGTATGTCGACACGTCGCCGCGGTTGAATACGAGGGCGCCATTGTCCACCACGTCGCCAACGATGCTGCCACTGCTGCCGCCATCGCCCACTTGCAGTGTTCCCGCATTGATCGTGGTGCCGCCGGTGTAGGTATGGTTGGCCGTGAGCACGGTGGTGCCGGTGCCTTGTTGCGTGACCGATCCAGCGCCGGAAATCGTGCCTGCGTAGGTCGAGACATCGCTGCGGTTGAACACCAGCGAGCCGTTGTCAGTCACGTCACCGACGATGCTGCCTGTGCTGCCGCCATCGCCCAACTGCAACGCGCCACTGCTGATGGTGGTACCGCCGGTGTAGCTGTTGGCGCCGGTGAGCGTCATGCTGCCGGCGCCGGTTTTTACCAGCCCGCCGCCCCCGGCGATCACGCCGCCAAAGGACGTGGATGTTCCCAGTCCGCCCGTGGTGAGTGTGCCCGCACCCAGGTTCACGGCGCCCGCGCCCGCGAGGCTGCCGATGGTCTGATTGGCGTTACCCAGATCCAGCGTGGCGCCACTGTTGACGGTGAACGCGCTGGCAGGCGAGAGCAGGTTGGCACCGCCGGCTTGCAATATTCCACTGGCGACGGTGGTTGGCCCCGTGTATGTGCCGGCACCCGACAGCACCAGCGTGCCGTTGCCCGCCTGCGTCACCGCACCGCTTCCCTGGATAGGCGCGGTGATATTGAGATTGCTCGCGCTGGCGAACACGAGCGTGCCGTTGTCATTGATCTGCCCACCGATGGTCAACGCAGGTGCGGTGAAAGTCGCTGTCGTACCCGCGTCAAGCGATAGATTGGTCAGCGCATAACTGGCACCGGATAGCGTGACATTCGCGCTGTTGCGCAGCGCCACCAGTTGCCAGTTGGGAATGGCGTTGGCAAACGCGGTGGAGCTAAAGCCATCGAACACCAGCGTGTTATTGCTGCCGCCCACGCCTGCGTTGATCGAGCCCGTGGTGGTGGAACCCGCTTCCAGCATCACCGTGTTGTTGGACTGTCCCGCGCCGAACAGGATGGCACCGCGGCTGCCGCTGAGCGTGCCCGCATTGATCACCGTGATGCCGTTCGCATTGGGACCGTTACCGTAAAAACCATAAGCGTTGTCGCTGGTCACGCTGGCGCCGGCTTCGTTGGTGAAGGTGCCGGGGCCCGCCATTTCCACGCCATTGCCGGCGATTGCCACGGTGTTGCCGCTGGCAATCGTTGCGTACGCGCCGTGGGCCGCCACGATGCCGTAGTTGAGGATGGTGCTGGCCACCACGCTGTCTGAGCGAATGCCGGCGGACGATGACCGTGGGCTGGTGCCGGAAATCGAGCCGAAGGTATCGATCCTGCCGCGATTGATCAGGACATTGCCGGCCGTACGATTGGCAGTGCGCGCAAAGATGCCGACCGAATTGCTGCCCGTGGTCTTGATCGTGCCGTCGTTCTCCAGTGTGTTGCCGAAGCCGACGGTGGTGCTCGATGCATTGTTGGGATCACCCGCCCATATGCCATAGGCATTGATGAACGTCGTGCTGATGCTGCCGCCATTGGTGACCGAGCTGTTGTTGTTCACCTGCACGGCGGCGCCGGTGGTGGCGATGCCTGCACCGGTATTGACGATCACTTTGGCGCCATTGCCCGGAATGACGAGTGTGCCGCTGCCCACCGTGATCGCATTGATGCTGCTGGTATAGGGATTGGGCGCGTTGGTATTGCAGATGACGGTGAGGCCATCGGGTTGTAGCGCGCAGTTCGCGAACGCGGGTGATGACAGCGCGGTCATCAAGCAGGCGAAGAGCAGCTTAGGGGGCGGGTATGTAGCGTGATGTCGATGGGCGCCGCTGTTGCAGGGCTTCGCCGGATGACACGGCCGTCGTTGCAAGCCTTCGCGCATAACCCCGTCCCTATCGATACAAGGGCAGACGGGGTGGTTGAGTAACATCGTGGCGGTGACTTGTTCGTGAAGTGCCACGCGCACGAACGCCTCGTTCCGCAGCGAATTTCAGCGGAATTTCTGTCAGTGGTGACCTAAGTGCTGTGCGGCGCGATGACGCGCGGCAGCGGTTGTCACACTCAGCGCGTATTCTTGAGAACGCTGTAATGCGTCACTTCACCGGCTCGGCCAGCGGCTTGCCCTTGTCGATGATCCACGTCGATAGCGCCGTGCCGCCGTCGCTGCCCGGTGCCGCCGCAAGACTGTGCACGGCGCCGCGCGGATTGAAGAAGTGATCGCCCGCCTTCAACACCTGATCGGGTTTGCCGCGCGTCTTGAGTACGAGATTGCCTTTCAGCACATAGCCCGATTCATCGCCGTTGTGTATATGCCAACCCACCGCGCCGCCCGCGGGAATCTCGGCCGTGCCGAGCACGATCTCGGTGCCCGGCACACCGCTTTGCTCGTGCTGGTCGAGGATGGTGCGCTTGGCCTGCGGCGCATTGGCGGCCGGCGCATCCTGCGCGACGACGTGGCTGCTCACACCAGCGGCCGCGAGCAGGGCGGCGATCAGCACAGGACGGAGTGACATGGCGGCATCCTCGGCACAAGCGGAATCGCTGCGGATGGTGCGCGCGAAAACGTTAGCGCGGCGCGAAGCCGTTTCCGACGGATCGTCGACGGCGGTGGCCTATCATGGGTCTCCCCCGTACCGCCCGAGTCACGATGAACGACCCCTCCACTCCCTTGCACGTGGCGCTGATCGGCTATGGATTTGCCGGCAAGACCTTCCATGCGCCCCTGATCCGCAGCGTGCCCGGCCTGGCGCTGCGCACGGTGGTATCGCGCGATGCCAACAAGGTGCGCGCGGACTTGCCTGAGGTGGACGTCATCGCCGACATCGCAAAAGTTCTTGCGGATCCCCAGGTGGACATCGTGGTGATCGCCTCGCCCAACGACACCCATGCGCCGCTGGCGCGCGCCGCGCTGGAAGCGGGCAAGCACGTGGTGGTGGACAAGCCCTTCGCGCTCGATCTGGCGCAGGCCCGCAACCTGGCCGCCATCGCCCAGCAGCAGGGGCTCGTGCTGTCGGTGTTCCAGAACCGTCGCTGGGATAGCGACTTCCTCGGCGTGCGGCAGCTGATCGCGCAGGGCACGCTGGGCGAGGTGACGCATTTCGAATCGCATATCGACCGCTTTCGTCCGCAGGTGCGTGCACGCTGGCGCGAGCAGGCGGGCGCGGGCAGCGGCCTGTGGTACGACCTGGGGCCGCATCTGGTGGATCAGGCCTTGTCGCTGTTCGGTTTGCCCGAGCGCGTATGGGCCAGTCTGGCCACCCAGCGCGATGGCGGTGAAGTCACCGACTGGGCGCATGTGGTGCTCGAGTACGGCGAGCGTCGCGTGATCCTGCACGCGGGCATGCTGGTGGCGGGCGGCAGTGCGCGCTTCACAGTGCACGGCACGCAGGGCAGCCTGGTCAAGCCGAAGATCGACGTGCAGGAAGCGCAACTGATCGCCGGCATGCGTCCCGGCGACGCTGAATGGGGCATCGATCCGGATGATCTGCTGCTGTACGACGGTGACGGCCAGGTCACGCATCTGACCACGCCCCGGGGCGACCAGAGTCGCTATTACGCGGCCTTCCGCGACGCAGTGCTCGGGCGAGGCCCCGCTCCCGTCACGGCGCGCCAGGCGATCACGGTGATGGCGGTGATCGAGGCTGCGATGCAATCGGCGGCGGAACATCGGGCGGTAGCCCTGGAGCTGGATGCCGATGAACGGGAGGCATGGCACGCCGCATCCAACTGAGCGTTGCCTGTGGGCGTGAACAAGCCGATCCGCCCGGTGAGCGAAGCACGCAGTGGCCGTGAGTGGCCCATAAAAAAAGGCCCCCTTTCGGGGGCCTCACGGATCGGCTCTAGGGGGGCGACCGATCCGGGCTGCCGGGGTTCGTGGAAACCGCGACCTGGTTAGATTGCCCGAGGCTTCGAGATTTCGATGTAAGCGAAGTCTTACCCGTTTGGTCAGAAACTGGATGGCCGTATGTCAGGCCAGCCAGGAGCCTGCGAAATCAGCGATTCACCATCTGCATCATCGGCCCGGCGTAGCGCGCACCCGCGGCGACGTCCGGCGGGAACACGGCATCGATCGCCCGCAGTTCAGCCGCATCGAGCGTCACATCCATCGCACCCAGGTTTTCATCCAGCCGGTCGCGATAGCGGGTGCCGGGAATGGCGAACACATTCTCACCCTGTGCCAGCACCCAGGCCAGCGCCAGCTGGGCCGGCGTGCAGCCCTTCTCGGCGGCAATCGCGTTCACCTTGTCCACCAGTTCCAGGTTGCGGAAGAAATTCTCGCCCTGGAAACGCGGGCTCTGGCGGCGGTAGTCGTCAGCTTCGAAATCCTCCGGGCTGCGGAAAGCGCCGGTGAGAAAACCGCGACCCAGCGGCGAATACGCCACGATGCTGGTACCGGTCTTGCGCGAGGATTCGAGCATGCCGTTCTCCTGCGGATCGCGCGTCCACAGCGAAAATTCCACCTGCAGCGCCGCGATCGGATGCACCTTGGCCGCCCGCTCCAGCGTGGCGCCGGAGGCTTCGGACAAACCCAGATGGCGCACCTTGCCGGCCTTCACCAGCTCGGCCATGGCGCCCACGGTTTCCTCGATCGGCACGTCGATGTCCACGCGGTGCTGGTAGTAGAGGTCGATGTATTCCACACCCAGTCGCTTGAGGCTGGCTTCGCAGGAGGCGCGTACATACTCGGGGCGGCCATTGATGCCGCGCTTGGCCGGGTCGTTGGGATCTCGCACGATGCCGAACTTGGTGGCGAGGAAGGCCTGCTCGCGGCGATCCTTGAGCGCTTTGCCCACCAGCACCTCATTGGTGTGTGGGCCATAGACATCGGCGGTGTCGAGGAAGTTGAAGCCACGTTCCAGTGCGTGGTGGATGGTGGCGATCGATTCGGCGTCGTTGCGCTGGCTGCCGTAGAAATCGCTCATGCCCATGCAGCCGAGGCCGAGGGCGGAGACGGAGGGACCATTCTTGCCGAGCTGTCGCATATGCATGGGGCGTTCCTTGGGAGGGTGGGGAGGCTGGCCATGCATTGTTAGCCATGACAGTCTGGCGATAAATGCTCAATAATCGCCATGTCTGTTGTCGAAATGGTCAACAATCGCCATGGATCGTCTGCAAGCCATGCGGGTCTTCACCCGTATCGTCGAAATGGGCAGCTTTACGCGCGCCGCCGATGACCTCAGCCTGCCGCGCGCCACCCTGACCCACACCATCAAGCGGCTGGAAGAACACGTGGGCGCCCACCTGCTCCAGCGCACCACCCGGCAGGTGCGGCCCACCCGCGATGGTGAGGTTTATTACAACCATTGCGTGCGCCTGCTGGCGGACCTCGATGCGGTGGAGGCGGATTTTCGCGAGGCGGCCGCGGTGCCCAAGGGGCGATTGCGCATCGACCTGGCCTCCTCGCTGGCGCGCCTGGTGTTGATTCCGGCGCTGCCGGAATTTCTTGCGCGCTATCCGAAGATCGAGCTGGATATCGGCACCAGTGATCGCTTTATCGATCTGGTGCGCGAAGGCGTGGACTGCGTGCTGCGTGCCGGCGATCTGCCCGATTCGACCATGGTCGGCCGGCGCGTGGCCAATCTCTCGCAGGCCACCGTGGCGAGCGTCGCCTACGTGCAGCGTCATGGCATGCCGCAGACGCTGGCGGATCTGCAAAACGGACACGTGGCGGTGGACTGGGCATCCCCCACCACGCGCCGCACCTCGCCGCTGGAATTCATGGTGGGCAAGCGCATGCGCGAAGTGACGCTGCCGGCGCCGATTGTGGTGAGCGGCACCGAGGCCTACCTCGCCTGCTGCGAGGCAGGGCTCGGCATCGCGCAGTTTCCGCGCTATCGGGTGGACGAGGCACTGGCCAGCGGCACGCTGATCGAGCTGCTGCCGGCGATGCCGCCGCCATCGTTCCCGATCAGCGTGCTGTACCAGTCGCAGCGGCAGTTGCCGTTGCGACTGCGCGTGTTCATCGACTGGATCGTCGAGGTGATGGGCGAGGTGCGTTGAGCGCTACCGATCCATCTGGCTGATCGCTTCGCGCATCGGCGCCACCGACACCCTGACTACGCCGGTCAGCGGCGTATCCATTTCCAGGATCACGTAGATCGCCCCGGAAGCCGACAGGGCACATATCAGAAAAAAGAACAGCACCGTGTGGTTATGCGGGGCGAACAGCCCGAACGTTCCAAAGATCACGCACAGCCATGCGGCCAGCACCAGCAACAGCGTCATCGGGATGGTGCCGTTCTTCTGCATCAGCGCCAGCCAGCGTGCAGCGAATACCTCGTCGGAAATATCGAGCGCGCGGTCCTTCAATTGCTGCTCGGCCGGCGTGGTGGGGGTCAGTGCGCCAACGCGGCGCTGGAATTCGCTGACGTGGCTGAGGATCTGCGGACTGTCGAGCTGCGCGATCCGCGCGCGGTCACCCGAGGCCAGCAAGTCCACCCAGTTGGTATAGCTGCGCTTGAGCGTCTCGCGCAGCGGTTGGGCCTCGGGTCCGTACTGCGCCAGCGCGCGATCGAGGCGCAGGATATTCACCGCGTTGCGCTGCAGATCGCCATTGACCGCGTCATACGAGGTCTTGGCCGACGAGATCAGCAAGCCCAGCACCAGCGCGGCGATGGTGGCGATCAGGCCGGCGGCCAGCTTGATGGACGAGGCCGAATCCTCATCCAGGTGATGATTGGGCAAGCGCGTGCGCGCATACATGCCCAGCAGCGCGCAGCCAAACACACCGGCAAAAATCAGCAGGAAGATCAGCAGGTGCGTCATGGCGCTTGCTCCTCAGACGTGGTCGCCGGTAGGCCTTATTCCTCCCAGGCGGGTCGCTTGCTGATGCCGCCTTCGGTGCGCAGCGCGTTGGCATCCATCAGCTTGCCGTCCATCATCACTACCTCGGTATGGCGCAGGTCGCCGATATTCACCGCCGGGTTGCCGTCGACCAGGACCAGGTCTGCGTTCTTGCCCTTCTGGATGCTGCCGGTGTGCGCGTCGGCGCCCACCAGATGAGCTGTAACCGCAGTGGCGCTGGCGAGTGCTTCGGCATTGGTGAAGCCGGCCTGCACGTAGAGCTCCAGCTCGCGCACCAGCTCCAGCCCGGTGCCATCGGTGCCGGCGACAATCGGCACGCCCGCCTTGTGCATCGCGCCCACCAGCGCCTGAAGTTTGGCGAAGCTGGCACGGTAGTCGGCCCGCGTGAGGTCCTTGGGCACGGTGAAACCACCCTGGCGGAAGCCGCGTTCTACGGCAGGCGGCAGCGTGCCGACGTAGGGTGCGTACGAAGGCGAGAGATCGCCGTTCTCCGGCACGTACAGACTTTCGGCGATCACCAGGGTGGGATCGGAGGCGATGTGGCGCTGGGCCATGGTGGCGATCAGCGACTTCATCGGCTCCTTGTCCAGATCCACGTTGCGCGCATAGCGCCCCGGGCCCTCGAAACGTCCCATGCCATTGGACGCCTTGACCACCTCGTCGGGCATCGCCTGCATCATCACGAAGTAGATGTGGGTGATCTCGTCGTAGCCATCGTCGATGGCCTCCTTCGGACGCATGCCGGCAGGCAGGTGGCCATGCACGTGCAGACCTTGCTTGTGCGCCTCGGCGGCGGTCGCTTTCACCCAGGCCGGGTTGAACGTGCCATAGATCTTGATCGCGCTGAAGCCATCGGCCTTGGCGCGGTCGGCCAGCTTGATCGCCTCGTCCTGCGAGGTCGCCACCGTGGCCACCTGCGCCGCGTTCGGGCCCTTGCCGTCGATCAGCATCGACGGATACACGTGCGGCCCCAGCAATTCACCCTTGGCGCGACGCTGGGCGCGCGAGAGCGTTTGCTCGTTGATGTTGCCCGGATCGCGCACCGAGGTGATGCCCAGCGACAGCAGCATCGGGCCGCTGGCGTCATCGGGCACATGCTGGTGCGAATCCCACAGGCCGGGCACCAGGGTCTTGCCCTTGCCGTCGATCACCTGCGTGTTCTTGGGCACGGTGATCGAGGCGGCATCGCCCACGGCGGTGATCACGCCCTTGTCCACCAGCACCGTTTGGCCGTCCACAAAACGCGTGCCGTCCACGAAGGCGCGCACGTTGGTGAAAGCCACCGGGCCGGCCGGCGTCTTGAGCAGCTTGGGCACGATGGCCTTGGCATGCTGGGCGAGCGCAGCAGTCTGGGCCTTCTCCAGCACTGGAAGCGCGGATTCATAACCTTCCGGCAGCCACGTCAGGCCATTGACGAAGCCGAAGAAGTGCCCGGACTTATCCACCCACACCGGCACCGGCGTGTTGCTGAGGCCGGTCACCGCATACGCGGTCACTTGCTGTTTGTTGGCACCATCGCCCACCGTGGCGACGGTGAGTTTTTCCGCGTGCGCCTTGCCGCCGGGCAGGAGCGTGAGCGTCTTGTCTGGCGCGGCCAGCAATTTTTCGACCAGGTCGGCATTGAGGTCGAAGGGACCGCCAAAGGCGACGTATTCGGCCGGCGCGCTGTACGGCGCGGAACCCGCGTCCACCGGACTCTTCCAACTGGCCGTGCCCGACTGCACGGCAAACGTCTCGCCGGCATCGCCGTTGGGCGTGTGGCCGCGGATCACCACGCGCTCAATCATGCCGTCACGGCCCAGCGTCGTGCTGCTGTCCACTTCGGTCACCATGCCGCGCAGCAACAGGCTTTCGCGGCCCATATGTGTGCCGTCGGCAGTAACCCAGCGCGCCGAGCTGCCGTGCTTGCCGGCGGTGGACACGATGGAAAAGCGCTGCGCATTGGCTGGCGGCGTGGCCAGCGAGTCGGTGGGAGCGGGAGTGTCGGCGAAGCAGGGCAGCGCCACAAAAAGTACGAACGCGACGAACGGGGCACGCATAGGAAAGCCTCCGGTGGGTTCGCGGCGCAGTATGGCTGGCCGGCGCGTCAAGCCATAGTGCTGGGCGGGGTGCCAAATGGGCTAGGGCTGTCCTGATCGCTTCCGCATGCGCGCACGCAGGGCTCTCTTGACGCTGGGACCACGCACGTTGGCGGCAGACTCCCGGTGTCAGGGGCTCGGAGAGGCGAGCATGGCATCGACCCATCCCGACGTGCTTATCGTCGGCGCCGGTCCCACGGGGCTGGCCGCAGCATTGTTGCTCGCCCATCGGCGTGTATCCGTGCGCATCATCGATACGGCCCACGCGGCAGCCACGACATCCAAGGCATTGGCGGTGAACAGCCGGACGCTGGAGATGCTCCAGAGCACCGGTGTTGCCGACCAGATCGTCGCCGAAGGATGGCCCGTGCGCGGCGCCACCTTGCACGAGGACGGCCACGATGTGCTCGCGTTCGACCTGCCGCCCGCACAGCACGCGCGATCGGTCATGACCGTGCTGCCGCAGGCGCGTACCGAGGCGCTGCTGGCCAAGGCCCTGGCGGCGCAAGGCGTGACGGTGGAGCGCGGCGTCACCTTCCACGCGTTGTCGCAAGACCTCACCGAAGTCACGGCCACCCTGCAGCACGCCGATGGCGGCGCCGAGCAGGTCACCAGCCGTCTGCTGTTCGGCGCCGATGGCGCGCGCAGCGCCACGCGTGCCGCGCTGAAGCTCGATTTTCCCGGCAGCGGCCTGGCCGAACCCTGGTTGCTGTGGGACGTGGCGATGCAGACCTCGTTCGATCCCAATCGCGCGCACATCCTGTTCGAGCGCGACGGCTTCATCTTCCTGCTGCGGCTCGCCAACGACGTGTGGCGGGTGATCGGCAACACGCATGATCCGCTGGCGAGCATGCGACGCTACGGCACGCTGGGCCAGGTGTCGTGGGAATCGCAATTCCACGTCAGCCATCGCGTGGCATCGCAGGCTGGCGTGGGGCGCGTGGCGCTGGGTGGCGACGCCGCGCACATCCATTCGCCGATCGGCGCGCGCGGCATGAACCTCGGGATCGAGGACGCCTATGTCTATGCCGATTGCGCCGCCGACGCACTGGCCGGCGACATGGGCCGGATGAACGACTATGCCTCGCTACGCCACGCCGTGCACAAGTCCGTCGTGCGCCGCATCGGCGCGCTGACGCGCGTGGTACATGGACGGCCGCCGTGGCTGCGCTGGATCCGCGACGGCGTGGTGCCCGTGGCGGGACATCTTTCGTTTGCGCGGCAACTGATGATGCGCACCGCCGGCGGCCTCGATCACCCGCTGAAGACGCGTCGCTAGGCAGGGCAGGCCAGCCTCAAGTTCGCCCCCGCACGGCCGATAACCGGGCATACGCGACATCCGACCACGACGATGGCGCGGTGTCCTGTTGTCGCCGTGCCAAACGCCGCGACGCTGTCGTATCGCCCGATGGGATGTAGCAAACGCATGAACGCACACAAGCCGCACGTGAAGGGTAATCGCGTGGATTGGGCCGATCCTCGCCTGCAGGCGTTATTGCGTCGATCAGAAAACTGGAAGCTCGACAACCGCGGCACCTATACCCCCAAGGATGTGCAGATCCACCTGGGCTGGGGCGCTTCCAGCGGCCGCCCGGCCGTGCTGGTGTGGGAACGCGACCAGGTGATGATGCTCGAGACCCGCTACGCCATCGCACTGGGCGAACAGGTGCGGGTGGACGAGCCGCAGGGCGAAAAGCTGCGCAGCGTGTGGGGCATCGTGGTCGAGGGCCGCGAAGGCTTCCGCGCGGAAGACCGCGACAACGGCGTCCACTTGCACTGGCTGCATCTGCGCTGAGATGTGGGCGGCCGCGCGCGGCCGCCACCCATGCTTAGACGACCGGCAACGGCGGCACCGTCGCCGGCGTGCCGTTCGAGTCGAGCGCAACCATCACGAAACGGCCGGTGGTGCAGACGCGGCGATCGCCGGTGAGCGGGTCTTCGCCCGTCAGTTCCACTTCCACCGTCATCGAGCTGTGGCCCACGTGCACGATACGTGCAACCAGTTCGGCCAGCTGGCCCGTGCGCACGGGCACCTTGAAATTCACTTCTTCGGAGCGCGCGGTGACCACCGTGCGACGGGCGTGGCGCGAGGCGACGATGAAGGCCGCCTTGTCCATCCATGCCAAGGCCTGTCCGCCGAACAGCGTGCCCAGGTGGTTGGTGTGATCGGGAAACACCATCTCGAGCAGGCGTGCCTCAGGCAGCGTGGGAGTGGCGGACAGGGCGTTGATTGGGTTCATGGCGTGATCGGGGAGGGCGAGGGTAGGATGGGGTCGCGGTGCCCGACAAGGAGAACCACATGCGTCACTGGCTTTTCATGGCCGCGGCTATTGTCACCGAAGTCGCCGGCACGTTGGCGATGAAACTCGGCGCCCATCACGGCTACCTGACCATCGGCCTGTCGACGATGTACGTGATGCTGGTGCTGTCCTATACCTGCCTGGCGATGGCGGTGAAGGTCATCCCGCTCGCAGTGGCCTATGGCGCATGGGAAAGCCTGGGCCTGGTACTCATCACCTTGTGCAGCGCCTGGCTGTTTGCCGAAGACCTCAAGCCGATCAAGCTGGCGGCGATCGCCCTGATCATCGCCGGGATCGTGCTGCTGGAGCGCGGCACAGACGAAGCGCCTGAAGGGAGCCGTCATGCTTCCTGAGTTCGAACCTGTCCATTTGCTTTACCTCGCCATCGCGATCGTGCTGGAGATCGCGGCCAATGTGCTGATGAAGCAGTCGCATGGGTTTGCCTACAAGCGGCCGGCTGTGGCCGCGATTGCGTGCGCGTTGGCGGCGTTTACGGCGTTGAGTTTTGCCATACGCGGGATTCAGTTGTCGGTGGCGTATGGCGTGTGGGGCGGGGTGGGGTTGATGGCGACGGCGGTGTTGGGGATCGCGGTGTTTGGGGAGAGGTTGCGGGGGGAGGGGTGGGTGGGGTTGGGGTTGATCACGGTGGGGGTTTGTTTGTTGAAGTTTGCGTGAGGGGGGGGCGGTTGATGCGTTGCGATTCCGCGATCTGGCCGCCTACGCGGCGGGCGTTTCGAACGGCTGCCGCCGCTCGAGTCACATTTCTTTTGCTGGCCCAAAAGAAAAGTAACCCAAAGAAAATGGCCTATAACGCCCGCAGCATTGTGATGGGATAAGCCCGAACGCTCGAGGCACGCCGTCATGGGACAACCTCCGAGGGTACACAGGGGATACTTCCAAGCGCTGCGCAACGCGCCCGAATCGCTGAGGACTTAAAGCCGGGCCTCGCTGCATTCCCCCGCCGCGCCCTCTTGTCTGTGGGAGCGCACCCTGTGCGCGACAGCCACGCTGCGGTGTACCGCTCCGTAGGATGGTCGCGCACAGGGTGCGCTCCCACAAATAGCCGAGAGTCCCCTTGTAGGAGCGCACCTTGTTCGCGACCGCAGCGCTTGGGTACACCACTCCTCAGGCTTGTCGCGCAGAGGCGGCATTCCCACCCTCGTGTTCTTGCGCGCTCCGCTCCCCTGGAACGACTCAACCCAAACCAATGGCAGTCCAACGCCACCTGAGTAACACTACGGGCAATACCCAGGCCGCTCTTCCATGCGCGCCTGTATGTCGCGATTGATCGGGGGACTAAACATGAGCTTGAACACACGTGGTGCGCGCCTGATGGGCGCGGCGGCGCTGATTGCGCTTTCGGCTGGCGCCGTCGCACAGGGGCGTACGCTCACCCATGACGACTACGCGCGCGCCGAGCGCTATGTGGGTTACAACGCCACGCCCCTGGTGGACCACGCCGTGCAAACGGTCACCTGGATCGACGATACCCACTACTGGTACCGCGACCATGATGCCTCCGGCGATCGCTACCTGCGTGTCGATGCTGGCACCGGCAAGGTCGAGCCCGCGTTCGACCACGCGGCCCTCGCCGTCGCGCTTGGCAAGGTGCTTGGCAAGTCCGTCAGCGCGAACAAGCTGGGCATCACCACATTTGTCACCGCGCCGGATGGCCGCCTGGACGTCAACCTGCGCGGCAAACACTATCTGTGCGACATGAAGGGCAACATCGTCTGCGTTCTCGGCCGTGACGAAAGCATCGACGGCACGGGCAACGAACCGGGCGTGTTGTCGCCCGACAAGCACAGCGAAGCCTTCGTGCGCGACTGGAACCTATGGGTGCGCGATGTCCTCACCCACAAGGAAACCCAGCTCACCATCGACGGCGTGGAAAACTACGGTTACGCCACCGACAACGCGGGCTGGAAGCACAGCAGCAAGGCCATCCTCGTGTGGTCGCCGGACTCCAGGCGCATTGCCACCTTCCAGCAGGATCAGCGCAAGACCGGCGACATGGTGATCGTGGGCACCAACGTGGGCCACCCGAAGGTCGAAAAGTGGAAGTATCCACTGGTCGGCGACAAGGACGTGACGATGATCGAACGCGTGATCGTCGACGTCGACACGCGCAAGGTGCTGCGCCTGAAGATGGAGCCGGACCAGCATCGCTCCACCTTGTGCGATGACGTGAGCTGCGGCCGCAATGGCGGCTGGGACGATGTGCAATGGGCGACCGATGCAAGCTCGCTGGCCTTCGTATCCTCCTCGCGCGATCACAAGCAGGCGTGGTTTCGCGTGGCCGATGTGCACACCGGCGACATACGCACCGTGTTCAACGAAAGCGTGCCTACTTACTACGAAAGCGGCATCGGCAAGGTCAATTGGCAGTACCTGCCGGCCAGCCATGAAGTGGTGTGGTTCAGCGAGCGCAACAACTGGGGCAACCTGTATCTGTACGACCTCGACAGCGGCAAGCTCAAGCACGCCATCACCACCGGCGAAGGCAATGTCACCGAGGTGCTCAAGCTCGATGCTGCCTCGCGCACGCTGTGGTTCCGCGGCGTGGGTCGCGAGCAGGGCGTGGATCCGTATTACCAGCAGTTCTACAAAGTCAGCCTGGACGGCGGCGCGCCGGTACTGCTGGCGCCGGAGCCGGCGGACCACACCATCACCCTGTCGCCGGATGGACGTCTATTCGCAGACGCCTACTCCACACCCACCACGCCGTCGGTCACCGTGCTGCGTAGCGCACAGGATGGCCATGTGGTGTCCACCATCGCCAAGGCCGATATCTCACGCCTGCTGGCCCGTGGGTGGAAGGCGCCCGAACCGTTCACCGTGAAAGCGCGCGACGGCAAGACCGACCTGTACGGCCTGATGTTCAAGCCCACGCAGTTCGATCCGTCGAAGAAATATCCGGTGGTCGACTACATCTACCCCGGCCCGCAGACCGGCTCGGTGGGCTCACGCAGCTTCAATCCTGCACGCGCGGATCACCAGGCGCTGGCCGAGCTGGGCTTCATCGTGGTTGCCATCGACGGCATGGGCACGCCCTGGCGCTCCAAGGCCTTCCACGATGCGTACTTCGGCAATATCGGCGACAACACCATGCCCGACCAGGTGGCCGGTTTGAAGGAGCTCGGCAAGCGTCATGCGTGGATCGACATGGATCGCGTGGGCATCTGGGGCCACTCCGGCGGCGGCAACGCCACGGTGACGGCGATGTTCCGCTACGCCGACCTGTTCAAGGTCGGCATCGCCGAGAGCGGCAACCACGACAACCGCAACTACGAAGACGATTGGGCGGAGAAGTGGCAGGGGCTGCTGGTCACCGACAAGGACGGCAAGAGCAACTACGACGACCAGGCCAACCAGAGCCACGCCGCCGGCCTCAAGGGCCACCTGCTGTTGGCCCACGGCACCATGGACGACAACGTGCCGCCGTACGAAACGCTGCTGGTTGTCGATGCGCTGATCAAGGCGAACAAGGATTTCGATTTGTTGATGCTTCCCAACGAGCATCACACCTATGGCGCCGCGGCCAACTACATGATGCGCAAGCGTTGGGATTATTTTGTGCGGAATCTGGCGGGAGATGTGGCGCCGAAGGAGTTTGAGATGAAGCCGCCGAAGGATTGAGGGGGCGGCTGCGCTCATTCGATCGTCATCCCTGCACGGGCAGGGGCGCGTTTCAACAGCCGAATGGCTGGTCATCCAGTGACCTTTCGTTCGGTCGCCGCGTTATCGAGATCTGACTCGCCTGCCGCGGCCCGGCGTTTTCGGGCGCTTGTTTTTCTGTTGTAGGAGCTCGCTCGCGCGCGACCAGCCTGCGAAGAGGTACACCCAGGCGCTGCGGTCGCGCACAAGTGCGCTCCTACAAGGGTTTCGCACGCTGTGGTACCCATTCAATCTTGCGATCGCTCTTTGTGGGAGCGCACCCTGTGCGCGACAAACCTACGGAGCGGTACACCCCGGCGTGGCTGTCGCGCACAGGGTGCGCTCCCACAGACAAGCGCCAGGCGCGGCAAAGGGACGGAGCGATGCCCAAAGCCGATGCGCAGCGAGGCCCCGCTTTAAGTCCTCAGCGATTCGGGCGCGTTGCGCAGCGCTTTGAACTACCCGCTGTGTACCCTCGGAGGTTGTCCCACAACGATGCGCCTCAAGCGTTCGGGCTTATCCCAACACGATGCTGCGGGCGTTATCAGGCCATTCTCTTTGGGTTACTTTTCTCTTGGGCCAGCAAGAGAAAAGTGACTCGGTCGGCGGCAGCCGATCGAAACGCCCGCCGCGCAGGCGGCACCCTGGCCCAAAGGTGACAAGGAAACACCGACGCTCTGGATGACCAGCCATTCGGCAGTTGAAAACCACCTCCGTCTAGCGTCGGGATGACGGGCAGAGGCCCAGCCAGCGCCGCGACGACTAGCAAAAACCGCCTGCGCCGCAACGACGATCCATAACCCGCCAGGCAAACATCCCCACCTACCCTCTGGTCGCCACCACCGGCGGCACCAAACTCGCCCGCATCGCTGGCCCTAGCACCGCCAACTGTCCCAGCAAACACAACGACACCGCCCCAACCGGCACGTACAGCCAAGGCAACCGCTGCAACGCGTAATGCTGCATCAAGAGCATATTGAGCGCGTAGGCAAGCACCACACCTAGAACGACACCCACACCAACGATCACCCCATTCTCCGTCTGGAAATACCGCAGGATATCCCGTCGCGTAGCACCCACCGCACGGCGGATGCCGATGGAGCGTCGGCGTTGTTGCACCCAGAAGCTGGCGAGACCCGCGATGCCGGCAGCCGTCACCAGCAGCAAGCCAAGCGCCGCGGAGAGCAGCAAGGTGATCATGGTGCGATCACGGCGAAAGTAATCGTCACGCAGCTGCGTGAAAGTCTGCGGATGTCTCAGCACGCGGTTGTTGTCGAGGCGGGCGAGTACCTGTTGTGCCTGCTTGAGCACGCGCTCCCTGTCCTGCGGCGCAGTGCGCATCACATAGGTGATGTCGGCCGTGTCCGGCAACATGGGAAACAGCGTGGCGTAGCCGCTCGCATCGGACTCGCCCAGGGAGGGACGCAGCAGCTGATCCACGACGCCGACGATGCGCACCGGTCCATCTCCCGGATAGATCACCTTGCCCAGCGGGTCCTGACCCGGAAACAGCTTGGCGGCGAGGGCGCGCGTGATGATGGTGGAGGGCACGCGGTTGATGCCCGCCCAGTCATGCGCCGCATCGAGCGCAATGTATTCCTCCGGCAGAAACCACCGTCCCGCCACCAGACGCATGCCGAGCACGCGTGCTTCTTCCTGTGTTCCGTTGAATGCCGTGGCGGTGGCCGGCGCGGGCCCGTTCGGCACCAGCGAAATGCCGTTGCTCCAGTTGTTGCCGTTGAAGGGCAGGGCATCGACCGCAGCCACCATGGTGACGCCGGGGATCGCGCGCAGCGCCGCCATGTCCGCGTTGTGTTTGGCGAGGTGGTTGGCCGATTCGTCGACGCTGATGCTTTCGATCATGGCGAGCTCGTTTTCCACCACGCCACTGGGCAACTGCATCTGCGCCAGGCGATGGCCGATGATGGACGCGACGTTGCAGACGATGGCGCAGGTCAGCGCCACCTGCATCACCAGCAGGCAGACGGTGAGCTTGTGGCGCGACAGGCTGGCGATCAGGGGCGAATGCGACATGACAGGCCTCATTGCGTTTTCAGTTGCAGGGCGGGAGGTATGCGGCAGGCACGCCACGCGGGGAGCAGGCCCGCGATCACGCTGGCCACCAGGGCGAGCAGGAAGGTGCCAAGCAGCATGCCCGCGTCCATCTGCGCGAGTTGCGCGTAACCGTCGGGCCGTTGGCGCACGCTCCACAAGCCCAGGCAGGCGATGCCCAATCCGAGCAGGCCGCCGGCCAGGCCGATCACGCACGACTCCACGCCCAGTTGCAGAAAGATGTCCCAACGCCGCGCACCCAGCGCACGACGCACGCTGATCTCGCCGCCGCGACGCAGAAAAGTGGCAAGCAACAGACCGACCACGTTGAGCATGCACACGGCGAGGAAGCCAAGCGACAGCGATAGCTGCAGGCGCAGGTCGTCGGGGATGGCGTGCTGGCGCGTCAGCCAGTCCATCAGGCCGTAGAGCTGCGCGTCGACGGGGCGTGGCATGCGGCCGTGCGACTGCTGGTCGCGCCAGTAGCTGCCAATGAATTGCCGGTACGCCTGCGCCTTGGCGGTGCTGTCCAGCTGCACCAGCAACTGCAGCCACACGCAGTGGTTGCTGGTGCGGGCGTCGCCACCGCTGTCCCAACAGGACAAGCGGCCGTTGAAGTCGAGCCCCAGATCCTGCGCGGTCTGCAATGGCAGGAAGAACTGGTCGGTCTTGCCGAAGCCGCGGCCGTCCACTTGTGCGTAGAACTGCGGCTGCGGGTGCCAGTCGTCGAGCACGCCGACCACGCGAAAGTCGGTGTTCTTCAAGCGCACGCTATGGCCGATCGCCGACGCGTTGCCGAACAGCTTGCGCGCCAGGTCGCGGTTGAGCACGACGATGCGCGCATGGTTCTCGTCATCGTCGCTGCGCCAGGCGGTGCCTGCGGCAAAGGGCACGTTGAACATGCTGAAGAAATCAGCCGTCACGTAGCGTCCCGTTTCGTAGAACGGCAGCTCGCCGCTCTGTGGCGGGCGCACCGGAACCGCGCCGCCCGCCATGACGGCCTGCCGATCGGCCCGCCGTGCGTGCAGCAGATTCATGGCGTCCGGCCAGCTGAAATTGCCGTCCGGCTCAGTGGACTCGCTGTGATCGCGGGCGAGCGGCCGGATGTCGATCACCGGTGCATAGATCTGCCCGCTGCGACCCGGCAGCGGATCACCGGAGAGCACATGGAAAATCGTGATCATGGTCATGCTGGCGCCGATGCCCAGGCCGATGACCAGCACCATCAGCGCGGCCAGTGCCTTGCTGCGGCGCAGACTGCTGATGGCGGTTGTCGCGTAGTAGCCAATCATGTCGCCTCCTTCCCTGCATGAATCGGCTGCGCGTGGGCAACGGTTACCCGTCGCCCCGGCAAACCGGGGCGTGTGTTGATCGATGGGGCTGTGATTCGTGGCGGCGCGCCGGGCACGCCACCACGTTGTGGCTAGCGGTTGCTTACCGGCTGTGCGACGCCCTTGGCCAGCGCTTCGTCCAGCAGACGGCTCATCTGCTGGGTCGCCTGTTCGGTGGCCTGTTCCTCGCGATGGGCGAGTGCTTCCTGCTGTTTGGCCAAGGCTTCCTGTTGCCTTTCGAGGTCTTGCTGTTCGCGTTCGAGACCGGCGCGCTCGCGATCGATCTCCGCGCGCTGAGACTCGAACGACGCGCGCTCGGCGTCGCCGCCATCGGACGACGGACGCTGCGCCTGTCGTGCCGCGATCTCTGCTTCACGCGTGGCCATGCGTGCCAACCGTTCGCCCAGCGCGCCCTGGCGCGCACCGATGCCGCTCTCCTGACCGCTCACGCGACCTTGTTCGCCACTGAGCCGGCCCTGTTCCTTGGACAGCTCGGTCACCGCCGCATAGGCCGCCTTGGCGCGGGTGAGATAGGTTTCATCGCGGATCACATAGGACTTGTTGCCGCGACGGAACATCAACAGCGGCTCTGACTGCCCGCGCATGCTGCGAGCCGTCGTAACGTCCAGATCGCTGCCGTTGATGATCACCGAATCCTTGTCGAGCAAGGCGAAGCCGTATTGCGCATCGGTATGCGTATCGATATCGATGTGATGCGCAGAGAAACCTTCGGAACGCGGCGCCGGCGGTGCGGGTGGGGCCGGCGGCGGGGGCGGCGGAGGCGGCGGTGTCGGAGCCTTGGGCGCGGGTGGTGCCGGCGGTACCGGAGGGACGGCCGGCGGTGTGATGCTGCCGCGCGGCGACGGCTTGGTCTTCGGCGTAGCAGGCGTCGTTGGCGTGGCCGGCGTAGGCGGCGTCAGCGGTGTGGCTGGTGTCGGGGGTGTCGCGGGAACCGACTGGACGCTCGAGGTACTCGCCGGCGCGGACGCCGTATCGCCCTTGGCCTGGGTCACGCGATACGGCAGCACGCCGATGGCAGCGACCACGGCAACCAGCAACCAGCTGCGCACACGCGAGGTAGTGTCCTGATCGCTAAGCTGAAGCATGGTCAAGCGCCTCTTCAAGTTGTGGAAAGTCGGCGACGCGCCGGCAAGACCCGCATGCAGCGGATGCGCCACACCCAGGCGCAGCAGCAGGCGGCCGTAATCCTGCGGTGCGGCATCGTGCTGATGCACCACTTGCGCGTCGCACGCGGCCTCGCGGTTCAAGGCGTACTCGCGCATTGCCCACGACACCATCGGATGAAAGAAGAACAGTCGCTGGGCGATCGCGGGTATCCATCCCATCCACAGATCACCGCGACGCAGATGGGTGAGTTCGTGGGCGAGCGCCAGGGCGCTTTCTTCGGAGGAGAGGTTCTGGTTCGCGGGCAGCAACACCACTGGCCGCCACACACCGCTCACCTGGGGGGAGCGGATCGCATCGGAGACACGCAGCGACGGACAGCGACGCAGCCCCATCGCATGTGCCTGCTCGGCGCACAGCGTCTGCAAGGCGGCATCGGCTAGCGGTCGCGATGCACGAACCACGATGCGTGCCTGGCGCCAGTGACGCAACGTGATGAGCAGCTGCACGACCACACCGGCAAGCCATAGCGCCAGGACTGTCGGTAACCAGCGCGTCCAGCCAGCTGCTGTCGACGTAGTGGAGCGCACGATCACGGTTTGGTCGTCGCTTTCCGGTTCTGCCGAGAAAGACGCAGAGCTCTGGCCAATGCTGGCGATGCGGTGTTCGCTCGGCGATACCGTGGTGATCACCGTGGTTTCGGCGGAAGTGGGCGACAACAGCGGCAGCGCCACCGGCGTGGGCAGCAACAAGCCCAGCAGAAGCTGCACGCCAAGCAGCCACCACAACAGCGAGCGCGTGGCCGCGGAAAGCCGCGGAAGCTGCCGGTTGAGCAGCCACACGGCGCCTACCAGCAGTGCTGCCTGCAGCGACGTCCAGGCCAGTCGGCCAACCACTTCCTGTGCGAGAGAGGCAATGGCGCTCATGTCAGGTCTCCTTGCGGCGCGTCTGCAGTTGATGCACCAGGGCTTCGAGTTCGGCGAGTTCGTTGTCGCTGACGTCCGTGCGTTCGGACATCCATGCCACGAACGGCGATACCGAACCGCTGAGCGTCTTCTCCACGAACTGTCCCACCGCGCTGCGCATGACTTCGCCAGGCCCGGTGGATGGGCTATAGCGATACATGCCCTGTACCTGCTTGCGGCGCAGGTAGGACTTGCCGCGCAGGCGTTCCATCATGGTCAGCACGGTCGATCGAGCGAGGCCGCGCGGTTCGCCGAATCCGGTCGCCACTTCGCCGACCGATGCGTTGTTGTTGTCGGCGAGATATTGCAGGAGCGCCAGCTCCTGATCGCCGATGGTTGGCTTGCCCATGTCCAAGATTCCTGGTGACTACAGCTGTAGTCAACGTACGCCGTGACTACAGCTGTAGTCAATAGGCCGGTGGTGCTGGATTTGCGTCAGCGCTGACTTGTTGCAACGCACCAAAATCGGAGTAGAGTGCGCCCCGTCCTCATCCTGCAGCGCGCCTGGAGTGCGCTTATATGAAGGCTCGCACGCTACTTATCGCTGACCCATCCCGCCATACACGGCGAGTCATCGCACCCACGGGTTAGCAACGCACTTTGTCCTTCGCACACCGTCTCGACGCGCTGACGTGTCGATGCGGCGCTTGCGAACGGACATCCATACGGCACTCGCCAAACCATCATCACCACGGGGAAAACCATGAAGACGCTTGTCGACTGGCTGGCGCATCGGCTGTGGCCGTTCGTCGTCTGCCTGCTGTTGTACGTCGCTGTCATCGGGCCGGAGCTGATCTCGGCCGCAAGCACGCTGGCCGTGCTGATCGGCCTGGCGTTGCTGGCCTTGCTACTGGCGTGGGGCTATCTGCTTCTGCGCCGCGGTTTCACTCTCAAGGAATGATCACCATGAAACGCGTATTGACGCTGTCGTTGTCGCTTTCGGCCCTGCTGCTGGCCGCCTGCTCGAAAGTGCCGGCGGGCAATGTGGGCGTGAAGTTCCAGATGTATGGCGATGACAAAGGCGCATTGCAGGAATTGCCGCCCGGACGCTACTGGGTGGGCTGGGGCTACGAGCTGTACACCTTCCCGACCTTCACCCAGACCTACACCTTCACGCGCTCCACCATGGAAGGCCGTGCAGTGGACGAATCGATAAGCTTCCAGACCGCCCAAGGCCTCACGGTAAACGCGGACGTGGGCATCACGTACCACATCGATCCGTCCAAGGTGACCTTGATCTTCCAGAAGTACCGCAAGGGCATTGACGAAATCACGGACGTCTATCTGCGCAACATGATCCGCGACGCGCTGGTCAAGGAGGCCTCGAACCTGGACATCGAATCGGTCTACGGCAAGGGCAAGGCCAGCCTGATCGAATCGGTGCAGAAGGATGTGAGCGACGAAGTATCCGCCGTCGGCATCAATGTGGAGAAGATCTACTGGATCGGTGAGCTACGCCTGCCCGAAAATGTCGTGCAGTCGATCAACGCCAAGATCCAGGCTACGCAAATGGCCGAGCAGCGCCAGAACGAGGTGGCGCAGGCCAGGGCCGAAGCGGAGAAGGTGGAGGCTGAAGCACAGGGACGTGCGCAGGCGCAGATCACGATTGCCACGGCGGAGGCCAAGGCGATTGAGTTGAAGGGTAATGCGCTGCGCGAAAATCCCAACATCGTGCAGATGTCGGCGATTGAGAAGTGGGATGGGCATTTGCCCACTTATACGGGGAGTAGTGCGTTGCCGTTTGTGAGTTTGGGGAGTGTGCAGACTAAGTGAGGTGGTTGGTTGGAGTTAGTTGGAAGGCACCTGGCTTTTCTCCCTCTCCCCGCCGGGGAGAGGGTTAGGGTGAGGGGAGGGTGCTCGCGGGGGCATTTCTGATCGTCATCCCAGAGCTGGCTGGCATTTGATCGTCATTCCGGCGCCGGCCGGAGGCGCTTCTAAACAGCGAAGCTGGTCATCCAGAGCCTCGGTGTTCGGTTGTCGCGATACCGCGATCTGGCTCGCCTGCCGCGGGCTTCCGTGCCGCTGCCGCGGCCCGGGTTACTTTCTCTTGCTTGCCCAAGAGAAAGTAACCAAAGAGAAGGGCCCCCCGGATGACGCGCCTTCCGGGCCTACGGCCCTCCAGGTGCGCGGTCGGGTTACGGGGTTTTTCGACAGGACATCCCTGTCCTGTCGAAAAACTGGCCGCATCCATGCGGCCACCCTGCGGGCTTTCCTCCACCCGCCCGCCGCGTCATACGGGGACCCCGAGAGCGGAGAGCCACATCAAGAGCCACGCGACGTCCGACGCTGTTGGGCGGCTCTTTTTGTAGGAGCGCACTTGTGCGCGACCAGCCTACGGAGCGGTACATCCCAGCTCTGCGGTCGCGCACAAGTGCGCTCCTACAAGGGTTATGCAGGTTCGTGGGTTGCGGATCAATCTTGCCGATCGGCTCTTCTGTGGGAGCGCACCCTGTGCGCGAC
>NZ_JBFTKN010000021.1:0-53527 GCF_056395965.1 Dyella sp. 05T440 | reverse complement strand
GGTGACCAAAGGGATCGATGTGGTCCCCGCATGACAGAGCCAGAGCGTTTGCCTGTCGATTCTTCACTTGGGAACCGACCAACTCATCATCGGACCGACGAGCCACTGGCGAAATGACGACTTTTTCAACACCATCGGCCGGAAACAGACATTGGCCCTCGCCCTGATTGCGCATCCTGATCGTTGCAAGCCGGCGCTCGTCAAACTTGACGCACAGGTGATCGCCTGTGTCAGGTTCCGCGGGCCTGCATTTGGCGGGTTCTGGACGCTGCCTTTGCACTGCGCCGAAGCTCGCGTCCTGTTATCCGCGGTTCGCAACTACACAGCAAGGCCGCCCACAAATTGCTTGACGTTCTCCAGGACGGGTTGCTGATCGCCCGCATGGGGCCAATGATCGGCGCCTTCCAGTTCAACGAATCGCGCTTTCGCGATATGGCCGGCGAGGTGCCGTCCGGCGCCCACGCGCACCGCGCGGTCGTCGTGACGGTGCAGCACCAGAGTCGGCACGGCAACTTGGCCTAACAGGTCTCGCACATCCATATCGCGCAACGTATCGAGCACGCCCCTGATGGCGCCCGGGCTCGACGCAGCCCGCAGCAAGCCTGCCCACCAGGCCCTGGCCTGCGGATCGCCTGACAGGCTCGGCGCGAAGGTTTCGATACCCGCAGGTCCACCCCACCCTGCGATGAGGTGCTGCAGCCATCTTTCATATTGGCTGGCCTGAAGCGCGTGGCCGTAGTCGGGCGTTGCGACACCCTTGGCCAGCGAGGCGAACAGAATGAGTCCGGCGACGCGATGAGGGTGGTCGACGGCAAACTTGATGCATGCAGGTCCACCCTCGGACGCGCCGAACAACACGACCCGGCGGCTGCCGGCGGCGTCGAGCACCGTGCCGATGTCCTGCGCGGTGGCCTCGACACTGGGATTGAAGCCGACCCTGTCTGACAGCCCGACGCCGCGGCGATCGAGCAAGACGAGACGACCCATCCCGGCGAGTGACGACAGGAACGCCCGACACCGGGGCTCCTCCCACACCCGTTCGACGTGAGACACAAAGCCAGGCAACAGCAGAATATCGAAGCGGCCCGTGCCGTAGGTCTGGAAAGCGAGATGGACGCCGTCACCGCTGACGTAGCGCGTTGACGGCGGGCTCTCGCTGGGCAAGGTTGTGCCGGCATCGAGCAGCGCACGGGTCTCCCATTCGGGAGCCACGTTGAGCTCGTCGTGAAGGCGCTGCCGCATGGCCTCGAAATGCCGCTGGGCGGTGGCCCGGTCGCCCGCGAGCAAGAGGCTGCGGATGAGGTGCCGGCCGTACACTTCGCTGAGCGGGTCGAACTCGACCAGACGGCCAGCATGCATGGCCGCAGCCGCATAGTCGCCTGCTGCATGCTTATCCTGCACCAGCCGCTCCAGCGCCTGGATCAACCGGCCCCGCAAGGCCTCGCGACGAAAGAAGGCCCACTCGTCGAACTGCGGGCAATCGCCGGGCGTAAAGCCCTCAAGAAAGTCACCGCAGTAGAGTCCGCACGCACGCTCGAACTGGCCATCGTCACAGGCTTGCTCGAATCGATGGGAATCCACCTGCAGGTCGATCGTCGCCGACCATCGCACCGTGGATCGGTCGATGGTGAGAACCTCGTCGCCCAGCGTGCGCTGGAGGTGATGCAACAGGCGCCGCAAGCGCGCCCGCACTACCTCTTCGCTGCCTTCCGGCCACAACATCGTGGCGACGACATCGCGTCCGACGGATCCCTTCGTTTCGGCCAGGTAGACCAGCAGCGCAAGGCCTTTGCGCAAGGCCAGCGGACATGGCCGGCCATCTCGACGTATCTCGGGAAATCCAAGCGTCTGCACGCTGAGCAGAGCCATGGCGAGGCGACCCTCAGTGACGGCGTCCAGGGGACGCTCAGGGGACGGGGCAATCCTAGCATTCCGTGCAAGCGATGGTTGCCGGATTCATCGCGACCCATTGAAACGGAGGATTGCCATGAAAAATCTGGGCGAGCATGCGATCGTGATCGGCGCCAGCATGGGTGGGCTTCTGGCCGCCCGCGCACTGGCGGATTTCTACACCACCGTCACCGTGCTTGAACGCGATGCGTTTCCTGCGGCAGACACGCCGCGCAAGGACGTGCCGCAAGGTCGCCATACGCACGGTTTGCTGGCGCGCGGAAGCGAGGTACTCGAAGCGTTCTTCCCGGGATACAACGCCGAGGTCGTGGCGCAGAGCGGCGGGTTGATCGGTGATGTTGCGAACGATGTGATCTGGATCGGCCGCAATGTCAGGCTGGCTAACGGCAAGAGCGACCTTGACGGCTTGCTCGCGAGCCGCCCCGTGCTCGAGGGCCACTTGCGCCGACGACTGCTGGCGTTGCCGAACGTTTGCGCCACCGAGAATTGCTCTGTCCGGGGCCTTGTCGCTGACGCCGCCGGCAAAAGTGTGATTGGTGTGAGCGCGCGCGTCGGAGGCAAACCGGAGGAAACCATCCATGCGGACCTTGTCGTCGATGCGACTGGCCGCGGCTCATCGAGCGCGGCCTGGCTCCAGCAGCTGGGCTACCTGCCTCCCGCCCAGGAGAGGGTCCATATCGGCATCTGCTACATGACTCGTACTTATCGACGTCGCCCAGGCGATCTGGGCGGCAAGCTCGGCATCGTCGTCGCCGGCAGTGCGCCGAACTGGCGCAATGGCGTCATGCTCGCGCAGGAGAACGACAGCTGGACCATCAGCACCGGCGGCTTTCTCGGCGATGACGCGCCCGACGATGATCAAGGCTTTCTCGCCTATCTGGCGACACTGCCGACCATGGAGATGCACGACATCGTCGCTCGCGGCGAGCCGCTGAGTGGATTCAATCGCTACCGCTACGCCGAAAGCCAGCGCCGGCGGTATGAAAAGCTCTCACGCTTCCCCGGCAACTACCTGGTGTTTGGTGACGCCTTCTGCAGCTTCAACCCTATCTACGGCCAGGGCATGACGGTTGCTGCCCAAGAGGCCTTGATGCTGCAACAGTGTCTAAGCGCGGGCACAAAAAATCTCGCGCGCCGGTTCTTCAAGGCGGCCGCGACGATCGTGGACATTCCGTGGCACATCGCGGTCGGAAGCGACCTGCGCAATCAGCGAGTCAAGGGCGCGCGCACGCCAATGCTGCGCTTTATCAACTGGTACATCGACAAGCTTCATCTTGCCGCGATGGAAGACAGCACGCTGGCGACAACGTTTTTGAAAGTCGTGAACCTGATGATGCCGCCGTCATCACTGCTGCGCCCCGCGATTGCCAGGCGAGTCTGGCTTGGCAACTTCATGCGTGCGTTCTCGACTACCTCGCCAGCAACTGAAACAGCAGAGCAGCATGGCGCATCGTCATGACCGGACAACACGCTATGCCTCGGTGCAGTCGCCTTGGCGTGGTCGCCACGATGGCGCCCGCCATGGCAAAAAACGACTCAACGCCACCTCATCAACGACGCCCATCAAGATGACTGCCTTCACTACTGAAAGGGTCCTGAGCGTTCGTCATTGGAACGAAACGCTGTTTTCCTTCACGACGACACGGGACGAGGCGCTGCGCTTCGATAATGGCCACTTCGCGATGATCGGCCTCCAGATTGAGGGGGCGCCGCTGATGCGTGCGTACTCGATTGCCAGCGCCAACTACGAGGAAGACCTCGAGTTTCTGAGCATCAAGGTGCCCAACGGCCCACTGACCTCGCGCCTGCAGCACCTGCGTCCGGGCAACGACATCCTCGTCAGTAAGAAGTCCACGGGTACGCTGGTCATCAGGGATCTTCTGCCCGGCAAGAACCTCTACCTGTTCGCCACTGGCACGGGCCTGGCACCCTTCATGAGCATCGTTCGCGACGTCGAGACCTACGAAAAATTTGAGAAGGTGATACTGCTGCACGGCGTGCGCACCGTGAGCGAACTGGCCTACCAGGACTATCTGACCAGGGAACTGCCGCGGCACGAATGGCTCGGTGAGATGATCGCCGAGAAGCTGATTTATTACCCGACCGTCACGCGCGAACCGTACCGCAACCGTGGGCGCCTGACCGACCTCGTCGAGTCCGGCCAACTTTTCCAGGACATCGGCCTGGCCCCGCTCAGCCCGGAAACCGACCGCGCGATGATCTGCGGCAGCCCGGCAATGCTCAAGGACACACGCGACCTGCTCGATGCTCGCGGCTTCACGATCAGCCCGCGTGTCGGCCAAGCGGGGGACTACGTTATCGAGCGCGCTTTTGTCGAGAAGTAGAAAGCATCAAAACAATGGTCGCAAAGCCGGGCCGAGTGCACGCTGTGCCGGATTTCCCAGACCCAGCCCTCGGACATGGTGTGTGGATGTCACACGAGCCCAACAGCCGCAACGTGATCAGTCACTCCAGGTGAGCCAACATCCGTAGGAATACATAGGCCAATACTCCCCACAAGAGCAACTCCCAGATGAATCCGTCCCAGAAGCTGCGGGTGCCCATGGTGCTGGTTGCGAACATCTATGCAAGCGCAGCGTTGCTGGGTGCGCTAGTGCTCGTTGCTGGCCGACGGCTCGGCTGCCCGCCCGCCTTGGCGCCCGTACTGGGCGGCATCGCTTGCTTTGTCGTGCGAATGGCCAACGGCGGGCCCGCAGAGATTCGACGGCGTGCTCCATGTGTTACGCGCACCCAATGAATAGCACCGCACCCGAGTTGCGCGTGGAGACTTGGATCTCGCACGGCAGGGAACGCTACGCCGATGCTATTCGCCAGTCGCCGCAACGGTGCAAGCAAGGGCACTGCGGTTGCGCAGATGCCCCAGTCCATACGGGCATCGGCGCTTGGTACCAGCGATGGCAGGTATCCTGCAAAAATCAGATGGCCATCTGGATGGCCATGTGAGAGTGCAGCCATCGACGCCGACGACAGGCACGCGTCAGCATATTCTTGCGCCACGCAACGAGAACGTAGTCACACTTCCAGTGACGCGACTTCCCTATAAAAAAAGGACAGCCAGCGCATAGAGGTCGAGGCAGCCGTACTGCCTTCTCTTGCATTCCGTATTCCACAGCGCAGCCAAGGCGATTTCGCACATCGCCATGGCCCGGGTTTGTGTTTGCGTTTTTTGGCTGCATCGGCCCATGTGGGCCTGTCATCCAATCATTGGGGAGTTCTTGCGCATGAAAAACGAAAGCAAAGGCGGCTCGCGCCTGTTCATCGGCGGACGCGTGATGAGCCTTTTGGCATTGACGCTCGGCATCCAGGGCGCCCTTGTGGCGCAATCCGCGTTTGGCGCCGACGCGTCGTCGTGGACTGTTACCCGCACCCACGTTCCCTATACCGGCGACGCCGCCTTTCAGGGCTATGCCGCCGATCAGGAGCCAGTGTCGATCACCGTGTCGCTGAAGCTGCGTAACCAGGACGTTCTTCAGGATTTCACGCGAGAACTCTTCCGTCAGGGCAGCCCGTCCTATCATCAGTTCCTGAGCAGCAAGGACAGTACCGAGCTCTTTGCGCCCACTCAGGAGCAAGCCAAGTCCGTTGCGGACTATCTCGCGCAGCAGGGTTTCACCAACATCGAGATCGCGCCGAACCGCTTGCTGGTCACCGCCGATGGCACCGTTGGCGCAGCACGCAATGCTTTCCGGACAGCGATCGGCCATTACACGCGCCACGGCAAGGATGGCATTGCCAACACCAGCGACGTGCAGGTGCCGGCGGCGCTGAGCCAGACCGTGGATCAGGTACTGGGCTTCAACACCCTGCATCAGGCCCGCGTTTTCTCGGTGCCCGGATCGCAGATCAAGCCCGCTTATACGGTGGTGTCGACGACGGGCAATTCGGCAGCCCATGCCTATTACCCGCAGGAGTTTGCGACCGTCTATGACGCAGGCACGACCGCGACGGCCAGCAATACAACCGTGGCGGTGCTTGGCTGGGGCAGCATGACCAATGCGCAGACCGACCTGACCAAGTTCGAAAGCGGCCAGGGAATTACCGCGGTGCCGACCTCGATCGTGTCGACCGTCACCACAACCAGCAAGGACGACAGCGGCCAGGGCGAGTGGGGCATGGACGCGCAGGCGATCGTTGGCGCAGCCGGCAGCCTTCAGAAGCTGATCTTCTATACGGACGGCGGCACCTACAGCTCGCGCACGGGATCGAGTGGCGCCTCCAACAGCGGACTGCTGCAGGTGATCAACCGAGCCGTAAGCGACAACAGCGCGAAGGTCCTCAACATGTCGTGGGGTCTTCCGGAGTGCGATGGCGCGCCGGGCTTTGCCGATTCGGCCTTCGCGCTGGGCGTCACCCAGGGACAGACTTTCTCGGCCGCCACCGGCGACAACGGTTCCTATCCTTGCCCGCTCAATGGCAGTGCGCCGGAGAACGGCGCCTATGGCAGCACCACGCAGCTTTCGGTGAACTACCCGGCGAGCTCGCCGTACGTGGTTGCCGTGGGCGGCACCACGCTCAACACCTCCTCAACTGACAGCTACGTCTCGGAGGCCTCCTGGCCGTACAGCGGTGGCGGCGTGAGTGCATCGGAAGCCACGCCGAGCTGGCAGCCGAGCGGTTATGCACATCGCACCGTGCCGGACGTGGCCTTTGACGCGGACTGGACCAACTCGCCGATCATCGTCTACTTCACGGCGAGCTCAACCTCGGGCATCAGCCAGTCCGGTTATTACTTGAACGGCGGCACCAGCCTGGCATCCCCGCTTTTTGTCGGCGTGTGGGCACGACTTGAATCGGCGAACAACAATGGCCTGGGCTTCGCCGCCCCGGCGCTGTATGCCTACGCCAGCCAGTTTCCGTTCCACGACGTAACGACGGGCAACAACGGCTACTACTCCGCCGTCGCCGGTCGCGACAACGCCACTGGTTGGGGCAGCATCGACATCCAGGCGGCAAGCAGCTTCATCACCGCCACACCCGGCTTCAATACCGCTACACACTAAGCAAGACCAGATCGGATGCCGAAGGCGGATGTCAGCCGCCTTCGGCCATCCTTTTCGGAGTGACGGTCATGGCGCTTCGCTTCGCGCTGCACCTTTCACAGGTGCTGCTGAAAGAAGACCACCCCCATGTGGGCGTGCATGCGCTTCTCTCGCGCAACGAGTTCGTCGGGACAGAGACCCAAACTTGCCCACCCGGGCGGGAAACGCATAAGCCCAGGAAATTCGGCATCAGTCGCGCCCTTTCCTGGCCCCTGGAAGCCTCAAGCACCGCGTCCGCTCTGGGCGGGAAGCGGACTTTGACATAGCGCTAGGTTTCAAGCACAGGTTGCCAGGCCTGAAACGCCTCACCACTGTCTTCATCCCAAGGCCAGGCGCCCGTGGTGGATGGGTATACGAGTTGGAGGAGTCGAAAGTTGGTTCCTCCATAGAGCCAGATATCCCAGCCCGTGTATTGCTCGTAGTGGATTGGACTCACCGTGCGGAACTCGCAGTCGAAGTCATCCAGGAAACCTTGAGCACGCATCCCAGGACTGAACTTCTCGCCAGCACGCGCTCAGGCGCAGTACTCATTGATCATATAGTGAGCCAACTCTCTCCGCAGGCCGATGATGATCAGCTCCGGGCGCCCTATGGAGCGTTCCAAGCCAACGGAATAGCTGAAAGGCGGCAACTCACCTTCCTCAAACACATGGATGATGTGGCAGCCGTACTTTTCGATGTCGTCAAGACACTTCTTCTCGGCTCGATCCATCGTCGTCATCTCCATCCATTGCTCACGGGGAATAGTCCGCTTCGGCGCGGCAGCTGGCGTTCCCAGCTTGCCCAACGGCCCCATCCTCCGCAATGCGCCACGACAATTCTGGGTTGACGGGCAACCACGGCATCCTGAGATGCGTGCACTAAGACCCAGCCGCAGGCCCGCTTGAAAAGTAGCTATGCTTCCCCGCCATTTCAGGGAAGAACCCCATGCATCGTCTACCAGGCCTGGATCTGCTGCGCGCTGTCGCGATCGTGTCGGTCCTTTGCACGCATGCATGGATTGTCGGCGGCATGGGCTACGGATTTGGATGGATCGAGGAATACGGCTGGATGGGCGTTGACTTGTTCTTCGTCCTCAGCGGGTACCTGATTGGCCGACAGGTTCTCCTTCGCCACAAGCGCGGTGATGGAGTGGACCTGCGGGCTTTTTACCGGCAGCGGGCCTACCGCATTGTTCCTGCCTATTTGACTGTAGTGGCGCTCTATTTCTTGGTGCCCAACCTGCGGGAGCAAACGGCGATCCAGCCGCTCTGGCAGTTCCTCACCTTCACCATGAACCTGTTTGTCGACCAGCGTGTGCTGCACGCGTTCTCATCGGCCTGGTCACTGTGCGTGGAAGAACACTTCTATCTCATCTTCCCGATCGCGGTGCTTGCCATGGCGCACCGCTTGCGAGCGAAGCACGTGACGATCGTGATGCTTGGCCTGATGCTGGCAGGCATCGCGTGGCGCGCATTCGCCTGGTGGCAATCCGCAACGCCTGCCGCAGGCGGCAGTGGTGTGTGGGAGATGGACGGGCGACGCTATATGGAGCTCATCTACTACCCCACCTACGCACGCCTGGATGGATTGCTGTGCGGCGTTGGCCTGGCGATCCTGAGCGTCTACCGGGCATCGCAATGGGAGCGCCTGCAACGACGCCCCAATATGCTCGCGCTTCTTGGATTGGCCTTGGTCTTGTTCGCAGCCTGGATTTTCCGGGACATCCTCACCTTCGCAGCCTGCGTCTTCGGTTTCCCGATACTGTCAGCAGGCATCGCCCTGATCGTTGCCGCCGCCGCAAGTCCCGCCAGCCTCCTCGCTAGAATCAGGTTGCCCGGTACCGCCTGGGTTGCGACCACCTCCTACAGCATCTACCTGAGCCACAAGGCGATGCTCAAGCTGGCTTCAAGGCATCTTCCGGATGACCTCAATCACCGCGGCATCATCACCTTCGCGTGCTGCCTGCTCGTGGCCATCACGGCAGCAGCTCTTTTGCACTATCTCGTCGAGCGCCCGTTTCTTGTCCTGCGCGATCGGCGGCGGCACAAAGGAGTGCCTTTGCCTGTCACCGAAATCGGCGGCACATAAATGAACGCGTTGCGAGCGCGCTGATGGCGAAGGCTTGGTCCTTCGATCTGCTACTGATTGAGTCAGCTCCGCCCTGGGTCAGCGGCGGACGCTTTTTCCGGGAAACGCCACTTTCTGGCCCGCCAGATTTGCGGCCTTGGGAACGCCCGATTTATGCATAGGTGCGCGCTAGCCTGTGGTTTGGCAATCCGCCGACCACATCAGCTGCGAAGAGAGCGCTATGGCCATACGCCGATGGAGACGAATCGCGGCCTGCGGATGCATCGCACTGGCTTTGCTGGTGGCATCCGCAGCATGGATGGCGGAGGGCATGCTCATCTCGCCGCAAAGGGAGTCCATCGGCGCAGCGCCGACTGACCTCCCGTTCGAAAGCATAATTATCCAAAGCCTTTCGGGAGCGACGCTGCGCGGATGGTTCGTAGCCGGCACGCCCGGTCGCGGCGCCGTCCTGCTACTCCACGGCGTGCGCGCCAACCGACTGGCGATGCTGCCACGGGCGAGGTGGCTCCATGAGCTTGGATATTCCGTGCTTTTGATTGATTTCCAGGCTGCGGGGGAAAGCTCCGGCCAGTGGATTACTTTTGGGCTGCGTGAATCAGACGACGCCGTCTCCGCCGTTACCTATTTGCGTTCACGGCTGCCGCTTGAACGTATCGGCGTCATTGGGACTTCCATGGGAGGCGCGGCCAGCTTGTTGGCGAGCCCACCGTTGCACGTCGATGCCATGGTGTTGGAGCAGGTCTATCCCAGCATCGATAAAGCCGTGTACGACCGTCTCCTGATCCATCTGAAAGGAGGGGCCTGGCTGTCACCCCTGCTGCTGAAGTCACTCGCCTGGAGAACCGGCATCAAGGCAGAGCAGCTGCGGCCGATTGACCACATTGCCAAGGTTGACGTGCCAAAGCTCCTCATCGTGGGAAGTTCAGACCGTCACACGCACCTTGATGAATCCATGGCGATGTACGCCGCGGCTGCCGACCCTAAAGCGTTGTGGGTCGTCAATGGCGCCCAGCATGTCGACCTTTTTCGATATGGCGCAGATCGCTACAAGGAGCGCGTAGGTCATTTCTTTGCCATGTGGCTCAGACCTGCCGAACCGATGGTCACTTCGGATATGAAGGACTTGCCGGCTCAACAGCCGCACCAGGCGCCATAGTCGATGCCCGCCAATCCAGGCGCGCATCGAGCGTTGGAAATCACCTGTGTTCGGGCGACGAATCATCCGCATCCGGTTCGAAGCAGATCGGAAAGCGGACTAGCACCGGCCCATGGGGCCAATGGCTAGCGCCTTAGCGGCCGCTCCAGAAGCCATCCAAAGAAGTAGTACATCAGCACTCCCCAAAGGACGTCCAGTATGGCGGCCGAGCACCCCACGACGTCGTCGGACAAATTGAAAAGGGCGTGGACGTGACCACTGAGAAAGACCAGCAAGTAAGAAACTGGCAACGTCAGAAACTGAAGTATCCACAGCGGATCGCCATCGCCGCGCCCGATGGAAACCAGGCATCGGATCGCGAATGCGAGAAACACGATAGCGAAGACACCGCCGGTTGGTGACCACCTCTTCATGGACCCTTGCTCCTTGCCATGGAAGCTCGGCCTACGTTATCTGCATCAGATCGAAAGACGACAGTTTAAGGAGTTCCGGCATGTCGAAAGCGCATCCTGGTTGCCCTCGCGTGGCCTGCGGCTGTTACGCAACGGGTCCAGGATCAACCCGCAGGAACAACGCCGCACTGGACATCAATTTGATTTGACGTAAAACACATAGGTTGCCGTGTACGGAACGCCGACCTTGGTGCCGGCGTTGGCGGGCGGTGCGGAGGGTGCGGCGCCGCCGGCGGTTGAAACGCGCTGAACATAGGCCACCTTGCTCAAGATGCCGGGCGTGGCGTTAGGCGTCACCTTGATGAGCAGCCACGGAATATCCGCGTTGGGCTGTTTCGCGGGTACGGTGGCAACCGGCGCATCCTTGTCGCGCACGATCTTGCTGCCGTCGGCGGCCTCCCATGAGGGGCCGGCGTAGTGATGAATCACGCCGCCGGGAGCCGTCAGTTCGGCCAGCGGTGCTTCAAAAGTCCATTTCGGTGGCGAGCCCGTTTCGATCGTGCTGGTGTAGATCTGAACGCCGGTGGCCTTGGCCGTGAATGCCACGGTATAGCCGGCGGGCGGCTGCAGTGCAGCAGGTACTGCTTCCTGCGCCTGAGCGGCCGATGCACCGGCGATCAGCCATACAACAGCCGCCACCCATCCGCTTGCGGTCTTCGCGATCATGACTTGTCCTGACTAAGGTGATGATTCCGCATCCGCCCCTCAACGGAGCCACTCCGGGTCAAACGACGGCGCTCGACGCAGTGAGCCCCGCGTCGAGGCAGCGGTGATACGGAAAGGTTGCGATGGCGAGGTTCTACTTGGCGGCTCGCTTCTTTTCCTCTTTGGCCGCCTTCTTTTCCTTCATGGTCTTGGCCGGCTTCTTTTTGTCGCTTTTCTTTGAATCCATACCCTTGCTCATGTCATTTCCTCGTTGCCTGGAGACAGATAGGTGCCGCGGTTTGCGACTTAGGTTGTCAGAGCTTGATCGATAACGTGACGACGCAAGTTAAATGCAGCTTGCATCGATGCTGGCGGTCTGGTTCAAGGCCGACGTTTCATACGATTGCGCCACGCCTGTTGGCTAGCCGCTCGGATACTTCTGCAGCAGCGCCTTGAAGCCTGGCTCATCGCGCAGTGGATCCCAGATCGGATCGACCCGCAGCGACGCACCCGACAAAATGCCGCCCGTCGGCATCGACAGCACGCGATCGAGCAAGGCGATGGCCTGGTCGTGCTGGCCCACTCGCATATAGAGCTGCGCCTGGCAGGCAAGCATGTCCGCGCCGGTAAGGACATCCTTGGTGACCGGCATCAAGGCGACGGCACGCTCGCCCTCCGCGACGGCTTCGGCCTTTTTCCCGAGGCCGGCATAGGCAAATCCCAGGGCGAGATGCAGATCCGGGTCTTCCGGTCGCTCGACAAGGGCGGCGCGCGCTTTCTCAGCCACCGCGGTATATCCCGCGGTCGCCTTGGCCGTGTCTCCGGCCGACTGCGCGGCCCAGGCGATATACAGGCGCCGTGGCAAGACAATATTGTCCGGATCGTCCCAGTCCTCGTTCTTGTCCGCCTCGGCGATCTTGATCGCCCCGGCATAATCGCGTGCCAGCGAACGCTCGAAATACATGCCCATGACGTTGCCGGCGTAGGCGTTGCTCCCCGGCGACAGCGCTGCCAGCGCGGCACGCAGCGGGGCCAGATCGCCCTTCCACATCAGCGTATTGAAGGCCAGCGTCACACGCGCACCGGCAGGATTGCGACTCAATGCGAGAGCGGAGGCATAAGCCCGGTCGGCATCCGCATAGCGATGCATGCTCTGATAAGTCACGCCAAGCTGGTTGAACGCAAATTCGCTATGGGGATCGAGCACAGTGGCCGAGCGAAAGAGCGACACCGCCTCGTCCCAGCGTCCCTGCCGCCTGGCAACTGCGGCGATAAGCAGTTCAACCGTGGCGCTGTTGGGCAAGGCCTGCCGGGCCAGCTCAAGCTGGTTGGTGGCAGCGACGTAATCCCGATGCCCCCAGTAGTGATACAGGCCCAGTGCGTAATGTCCCTGCCCCAGTTTCGGCTGCAGCGTCAGGGCGCGATCGGCGGCAGTCTTCGCTTCGACCAGTCGCTCATTCGTGCGATCGGGTCCGAAGAAATACATCTGCATGTTGGCGCGCGCCAGCGCGGCGGCGGCCAGTGCGAAGTGCGGATCCTTTTCCAAGGCCTGCTGATACAGCGAGATCGCCACGGGCAACTCGGTCGATGACAGCACGGGATCATCGTAGGCGCGGTTGGCATGCGCACCGGCCTGCAGATACAGATCGTAGGCTGCCGCGTTGGAGGTTGGCGCGGCATCGATGCGCGCCGTCTCAGCCGAGGTCAACCGTACCTTCAGCGCCTCCGCTACGTTCTGCGCGACTTCGCCTTCCACATTGAAGACATCGTCCAGCGTGCGTGTATAGGCTTTCGCCCAGAGATGATTGCCGCTGGCTGCATCGATCAACTGCACGTTGATGAGCACCTGATCGCCAACCTTCTGCACCGTGCCCTCGAGCAAGGTCGCCACGCCCAGTTCGCGTGCGATGGTTTTCACGTCTTCCGGATGGCTCGGGTACTTTTCGGTCGAGGTGCGCGAGATCACCTTGAGCCCGCCGATGCCCACCAGCTCGGTCAGGATCATGTCTTGCATGCCGCTGGCGAAGTAGGCGTTGCCTTGATCGGTGCTTAGATTCTCAAAGGGAAGCACTGCAACGGATTTGAGATCGACCGCCGCCGACGCGTCTGCGGGACGACGCGCGATTTGATGGCCGCCGAACAGCAGGGCCGCCGCGACGAGCAGCACCGCGACCGCGACGACAACTAGCCGGCCAAATCGACGTGGCTTATCAGTCCCCTCAGGTGCTGCCGGACTCGCATCCGTCGCAACCGGTGGCGCACCGGCGTCGCTGGTGCGGGGCGGTACGAACGCAAGCGCGGAGGCCGGCAATGGCCTGTCCACCATCAGCTCTTCACGCGATGCGGCTGACCGCACTTGGGCATCGAGGCGAAAGCCGACGCCATGCACGGTGTGCAGATAGCGGCTTTCGTCACCGCTCTCGCCGAGCGCATGACGCAACATCGCGATGACGCGGCTGAGTACGCCGGGTGTGACGTGGCTATGGCCCCAGACCTCGTCGAGAATTTCATCCCGGCTCAGCACACGGCCAGGCTCTCGTGCCAACAGCACGAGCACGGCGAACGCCTTGCGCTCGAGCCCGACCTCTTCGCCATCGACAAACAAGCGATGGCCCAGGGTATCGATCTCGACCGTACCGAACGCAATCCACGCAGCAGAGGCGGTCTCTGCAGTCATTGGGTCGACCTCCGTCGCCGCGCCCCGACTGGTTCAGGTTACACCAAGTCAGCCGCAAGCCTCGGTGTGGCTCAAGTGTGGATTTCGTTGTCTGCGCAATAACATTCCGCGGGCCAACAAGTTTGCGCTGCAACTAATGCGGCGGACGCGTGGCTCAGCGGTCCCGCCGCGGTTTCCTCAGCGGATCGAGCAGGGGCTTGAGGCCGTTGTGATCGAGCTCCAGCGCCAGCGCGAGCAAGTTGCCCAGATCGCCGGGCGGAAACCCCTTGCGGGCATACCAGGCAAGATAGGCGCCAGGCAGGTCGGCAATAAGGCGGCCCTGGTATTTGCCATAGGGCATGCTCATGGTGACCAGCCGCTGCAGGTCTTCGGGCTTCATCGGGCGAACAACTGCGAGCGATCAGCGAAGGCCTTGAACTCCAGTGCATTGCCGCAGGGATCAAGCAGGAACAGGGTCGCCTGCTCGCCGGGCTGGCCTTTGAAGCGGATGTGCGGCGCCACGACAAAGCGCGTTCCGCTGGCTTCCAGGCGCTCGGCGAGCGACTGCCAGTCGTCCATCGACAGCACGACCCCAAAGTGGCGCACCGGCACGTCGTCGCCATCCACGTCGTGCGCGCTGGCGGCGCGCGTCTCTTCGGGCGCCAGATGGGCCACGATCTGATGGCCGTAGAAATCGAAATCCACCCAGCTGTCACTGGATCGGCCTTCGGGACAACCGAGCAACTGGCCGTAGAACGCGCGTGCGTTCGCCAGCGAGGTGACTGGAAAGGCGAGATGGAACGGCGGGAGGTCGTGCATGGTGACGCTCGGCGATAAGGGCCCGGCCTTATTACCACCACGCGGCGGTTTCACAAACTCCCAAAGTTTCGCGTGAAACCGATGGCCTGGCCAAGGCAGGCCATCTTGCCGCTCAACGTGACGCTGAGGCGACTACGCAGCTCCCGCTGAAGACTTCTGACGAAGCCGATGCGCGGCCTGTTTCGCGCGGTTGCCGCACAGCGCCATGCTGCACCAGCGACGGGCATGACCGCGGGTGTGGTCCGCAAAGAGCAAGGTGCAGGTGGGGCCTTCGCAAGCTTTCACGTGGGCAAAGTCTTCATCGCAGACCAGGCGCGCCATCGCTTCGGCAATCGGCAGCAGCAAGGCGTCGGATGAATTCCAGCGCCGCTGCTGCGCGAGCGTGAACACCATCGACTCGCCATGCGACCCGGCAACGATTTCGCTGTAGCGCTCGTCGCGCTTGAGCAGGCTATTGAGCGGCTCAAGCGCCGCCAGATCGGCGGGCTGCAACGCACGCCCCTTGTGCTGGCGAACAAAGCCACGGAACCACTCCCGCAGCGCCCTCGCCTGCCCGGCCAGCCGATCGATCTCCCCGGGGATCGCGCGCTCACGCGCCGACCGCAACACCTCAGCGGGCACCAGCTGCGCCTGCGCGAGCCAACGCAACAGTCCTTCGCCGTCTGCCAGCCAATCGACCGGCGTGTCCACCGGCGTGGCCACGGAGTTGAGGAAATCCAGTCCGAGCGAATCGGCCAGGAATAGAGCGGGCATGGGCTGTGACATGGGGTTCTCCTGCGGCCAAAGGTAACCGGCTAAAAAGCACTTGACAAGTTACATTGACGATCATAACCTCCAAATCGAAGTTGAGGCGGTTACTTAAATCTCAAGCCAGCAGTTCAGGTTTCTTCGTCATCAAACCTCATGGGAGTGGGCACAAATGAACGCGACAGCAAAGACGGTAGTGCTGGTTCACGGGGCCTGGGCGGATCCGTCCAGCTGGGACGGGGTGGTCAAACTACTCCGCTCAAAGCACATTGATACGGTTACGGTGAGTTTGCCCCTGCTGTCCCTGGCCGGCGATGTCGCGGCATTGGACGACGTGCTCGAGCGCATCCCCGGGCCGGTCGTACTGGTGGGGCACGCCTATGCGGGTGCGGTGATCGCCGCTACCCAGAGCCCCAAAGTGGCAGCGCTGGTCTATATCGCCGGCCTGGCGCCGGACGAGGGCGAGACGGTCGCGGAGGTGTTCAACCGCTATCCGCACGACGACAAGGCACCCGCGCTGGCTCCGGGTCAGGACGGCCTGTTCTGGTTGCCGGCGGAGGCGTTTGCCACCGCGTTCGCGCAGCACGCCACGGCGCAACAACAACAGGCGCTGGCCGCGTCGCAGCGCCCCATCTCGCCAGCGGCGATTACCGTGCCGGCGGGACGACCGCTATGGAAGAACGTGCCGGCCTGGTATCTGGTGGCGCAGCACGACCACATGATTCCCGAGAAAACGCAGCGCTTCATGGCCGAGCGCATGCATGCGCACACCACGATTCTTCCCGTCGATCACCTGCCCAGCGTCACGGCGCCGTTGCCGGTCGCGGAACTGATCGCCGATGCCGTGCGACACACCGCCTGACTCCCCGACGAATCACCCAACGACTCATCTGGCGCCTTGATGCCATCCCCCGCTGCAACGTCACCTCTATCGAAGGAGCATTGCCATGTCACACATTCACTATCGCACCGCGTCTGCCGACGGCTTCAATATTTTCTATCGTGAAGCAGGCACGCCGGGTAAGCCCAAGCTGCTGCTGCTGCATGGATTCCCGAGCTCGGGCCATATGTTTCGCGATCTGATTCCCCTGCTCAGCGACGACTTCCATATCGTTGCTCCCGATCTGCCGGGCTTCGGCCTGTCGGACATGCCGCCGCGCGAGCAGTTCAAGTACACCTTCGATCATCTCGCTGACGTGATCGATCGCTTCACCGAAGTGATCGGCTTCGACCGCTACGCCGTCTATGTATTCGACTACGGCGCGCCCACGGGCTTTCGTCTCGCGGTGAAACATCCCGAACGCATCACCGGCATCATCTCGCAGAATGGCAATGCCTACGTGGAAGGCTTGAGCGAGGGCTGGAATCCCATTCGTGCGTACTGGGAAAACCCGAACGCGGCGAACCGCGACGCCTTGCGCGCCTTTCTTGCACCGGAGAGCACGCGCTGGCAGTACACCCATGGCGTGCCGGATGAGTCGCTGGTGTCGCCCGATGGCATCGCGCTGGACAACTACTACCTGGCACGCGAAGGCGCTCACGACGTGCAACTGGATCTGTTCCTCGACTACCAGAGCAATGTGGCGCTCTACCCCACTTTCCAGGCGTATTTCCGCCAGCACCAGCCGCGCTTCCTGGCAGTGTGGGGCAACCACGATCCGTTCTTCCTGCCGCCGGGCGCCGAGGCATTCAAGCGCGATATCCCGCAGGCACAGGTGAGCTTTTTCGAGACGGGCCATTTCGCGCTGGAAACCCATGCGCGCGAGATCGCCCAGGCCATCCGCAGCTTCTTCGCCTGAGATGGCGTGGGAACACTGACGCCAGGAGCACATCATGTCGCTGAAAACCGCGCTCGTCACCGGGGCCAGTCAAGGCATCGGCCAGGCCACCGCCATTCGATTGGCCAAGGATTTCGAGGCTCTCGTGCTGGTTGCGAGAAATCGCGAACACCTAGCTGAAACGGCGGCGACCGTCGAAGCCCTGGGCGCCAAGACCTTGATCATCGACCTCGACCTTGCAGAGAAAACCGCCGCCAAAGGCGTCGTCAAGCAGACGCTGTCGACCTTCGGCCGCATCGATGCCCTGCTCAACATCGCAGGCGCGGTGCCACAGATCGACCTGTTCGAGATGACCGACGAACAATGGGACGACGGCATGGCATTGAAGCTGCACGGTGCACGGCGCCTCACCATCGAAGCGTGGGAGGCGTTGAAGCAATCCAATGGCTCCGTGGTGTTCACCTCAGGCAACTCGGCCATTTTCCCCAAGGCGCCCTACGCCGCGGTGGGCACCATCAACGCCGCCATTGCCGCACTGTCGAAGGCATTCTCCGATCGCGGCATTGCCGATGGCGTGCAGGTGAACAGCGTGTTGCCGGGCCCGGTGATGACCGGTCGCCGCCGCTCCTACCTGGAGCACTGGGCCCCGCTGCACAACATGACCGTGGACGAAGCGATGGAACGCTTCCCGCGCGAGGCTGGCATCGCCCGTTACGGCACGCCGGAGGAAATCGCCGAACTGATGGCGTTCCTGGTGTCGCCGGCAGCCCGATGGATGACGGGATCCATGCTGCGCATGGACGGCGGTGAAGTGAAATCGGTATAGCCATTGGGGCGCTCGGTGCGACTTGCATCGAGCGCCACTGTGTCGGGCCTACCGATCAGTTGTCGTCGCCACTCAACAGCGAACCCACGATGCCGCCAAGCAATCCACCGCCGATGGCCGCACGCCCACCACCGCCCTCGCTACTGGGCATGTATTCGGCAATCTGATGCGCCAGGCGGGAGATGGGCAGCGTCTGCAACCACACCGTGCCGGGGCCGGTCAGCGCCGCCAGAAAGATGCCGTCGCCGCCAAAGATGGCGTTCTTGATGCCCGGCACGGTGGTGATCTGAAAACTGACCGACGCCTGGAACGCACCCACGTGGCCGGGGTGAACGCGCAGCGTCTCGCCGGGTGCGAGGTCCTTGCGAATGAGTTCGCCCGACAGTTCAAGCCACGCCGTACCGGAGCCGCCAATCCTCTGCAGCCTGAAGCCGTCGCCGCCAAAGATGCCTGCACCCAGCGACTGCTGAAAGCCGACGCCGATGGTCACCTCCGGCGTGGCGCAAAGAAAACCATGGCGGTGCACCAGGTACTCATTACCCGGGCTCACCGATACCGGCACGATATGTCCCGGCACCTTGGTGGCAAAAGCCACCTCGCCGGGCGACTGCACGGCACGGTACTCGGTCATGAACAAGCTGCCGCCGCCGACCACGCGCTTGAACATGCCCATCAGGCCACCGCCGCCGCCCATCTGGGTATGCGTGGTCATCTGGATCGACGCCGTCATCCAGGAAAGCTCGCCGCTCTCGGCGAAGATGCTGTCGTTAGGCTCCAGCCGAACTTCCAGCACCGGCATCACCGTGCCTTGTATGCGTGTCTGCATGGGGTGTACTCCTGATCATGAAGGGTTATCGATGGTGATTTGAACGTGCCTGACAAGCAGCACGTGAATCTCAATGGGTGCGCCGGCATGGCAGCGACCTCACACTTCAAGCCTGTCATCCGGTCGTGCGACCAGGGCGTACAGCACGGGCATGAGGAATACGCTGATCAACAGTCGCGTGAACAGGCCGCTGACGATCACCAGGGCGAACGGTCGTTGTGTATCTGTGCCAACGCCGGTGGCGAGCGCTGCAGGCAGCAGGCCTAGCGCGGCGACCAGGGCCGTCATCATGATCGGACGCAAGCGCAGGATCGCACCCTCGCGGATGGCATCAGTGAGACTGGTTCCGCCGCGGCGAAGTTCGTTGACGTAGGAGATGTAGACCACCGCGGTCTGCACCGACACGCCAAACAACGCCAGAAAACCGATGCCCGAGGACACCGAGAATGGTGTACCCGTAATCCACAGCGCAACGATGCCGCCCACTGGCGCCGACAGCAGCACGCCCAGCACGGTGATGAACGGAAACTTGAAGTTGCTGTACAGCGTGAACAGCAGCAGGAAGATCAAGGCCAGCGTCAGCGGCAGGATGACATTCAACTGCGCACGCGAGGCGGTGTACTCGGTGTACTCGCCGCCCCAGTCGAGGCGATAGCCCTGCGGCAGCTTGACCTTGCCGTTGACCTGTTGAATGGCGTCTTCCACGGCGCCAGCCAGATCGCGGCCATCGACCGAGAACTGCACGCCGATATAGCGCGAATTGTTTTCGCGATAGATGAAGGACGCACCATTGGTTTCGCGGATATCGGCAAACTCCTTGAGCGGAATCTGCTGTCCGGCCGGCGTGGTCACCAGGATGTTCCTGATCTCCTCGGGGTTGTCCCGATATTGCTGCTCGAGTCGAACGACCAGATCGAACTGCCGTTCGCCCTGCACTACCTGGGTGGCCACGTCGCCACCGATCGCCGTTTCGATCACGCCGTTGATGTCGGACACGTTCAAGCCGTAGCGGGCGATTTTCGCGCGGTCGACGTTGATGCTCAGGCTGGGCTGGCCCAGCTCCTGCACCAGGGTCACGTCACGGATGCCGCGCACGTGTTCAAGCACCTGCTTGATGCTCTTGCCTTTCTGTTCCAGCGTGTTGAGATCGGAGCCGAAGACCTTCACCGCCAGCGCACTTTTCAGCCCGGTCTCCGCTTCGTCCACCGCATCTTCGGCCGGTTGCGTGTAGTTGAAAATGATGCCGGGGAAGGCCTGCAATTTCTTGTTGATGGCCTCGATCAGGGCGGCCTTGTTGCGATACGTCCCGGTCCACTGCGAATAGGGCTTCAGGCCCACGTAGAACTCGACGTTGAAGAAGCCGGTGGAATCGGTGCCGTCATCGGGGCGACCCAGTTCCGAGGCCACGGTGGTGACTTCGGGAAACGATCGCAGCACCTGCCGCACCTGGGGCGTGATCTTCGACGCTTCCTCGAAGGAGATGGTGTAAGGCATGGTGGCGCGCACCCAGAGCGCGCCTTCGTCCAGCTGCGGCATGAACTCCGCACCGATGCGCGGTATCAGCAGCAGCGAAAGGGCGAGCACGATGGCCGACGCGATCGCCGTGCCCCACGGACGGGCAAGGCAAAAGTCGAGGCCCTTCACGTACACCGACTTGATCGCCTCGAACACGCGGCTGCGCCGCTCCTGCACACCTTTGCGCATGAACACCGCGCACAGCACCGGCAGCAGGGTCAGCGTGATCACCAGCGAGCCGATCAGCGCGAAAATCATGGTGTCGGCCATCGGCTTGAACAACGTACCCGAGGGCCCGGACAAGACATAGATCGGCAGGAAACTGACCACGATCACTGCCACCGCATAGAACAGCGGACGATCAACCTCAGCGGCAGCGTCGCGGATGATCTCCTTCACATTGAGCGGCGTGCCGCGGTGCTCGGCGATCTGGCGGAAGATGTTTTCCACCATCACCACAGCTGCGTCGACCAGGATGCCGAAGTCCACTGCGCCGATCGACAACAGGTTGGCCGAGGCGCCCTGCAGGTCCAGGCAGATAAAGGCGAACAACAGTGCCAGCGGAATGGTCGTGGCGACGATCAGGCCCGCGCGGAAATCGTAAAGAAAGAAGATCAGGATGACGACGACCAGCAGCATGCCGCGAAGCAGGTTCTCTTCCACGATCTTGGTGGTCAGCGTGATCAGATCGGTGCGGTCGTAGAACGGAACGACTTTCACGTCCTTGGGCAGGATCTCGTCGTTGAGTTGTCTGGTTTTTGCCTCGACCCGCTTGAGCACGTCCTGCGTTTTTTCGCCGGTACGCAACAGGATCACGCCTTCCACGGCATCGTCCTGCTTCTCGTAGCCGAACTCGCCCAGGCGCGGCGCGATGCCGATGACGACGCGTCCCACATCCTTCACCAGCACCGGGACGCCGTCGTGCACCGCGACCACCACGTTGCCGATGTCCTCCAGCGTTTCGACACGGCCCGCACCACGCACGTAATAGAACTGGCCGCCCTGCGAGTAGAAACCGCCGCCTGCGTTGGCGTTGTTGGCGGCGAGTGCGGCTTCCACCTGCACGGCTGACAGGCCGACCGCGGCAATCTTGGTCTGGTCCAGCAACACCTGATATTGCATGGTGCCGCCGCCGAATCCCGAATCGTCCGCCACACCGGGCACGGATCTGTACTGCGGCTCGACCGTCCAGTCCTCGAGTGTCTTCAGCTCCATCGGCGAGCGATCGGTGCTCTGCAAGACGTAGCGATAAATCAGCCCCGATGGCGCCGACAGTGGCGATACCGAGGGCGTCACGCCGCTGGGCAGGCTCAGGTCGCCGAGTCGATTGAATACCTCCTGGCGAGCGAAGTTGTTGTCCGTGCCCGTCTCGTAAGTGAGGATCACGTCGGACAAGCCGTAGAGCGAAATCGAGCGCGTCGTGGTGGTCTTGGGCACGCCGTTCATGCCCAGCTCGACCGGCACGGTGATCAGCCGCTCCACTTCCTCGGCGGTGTGTCCTGGCCACTGCGTGATGATTTCCACGATGGGCGGGGAGAGGTCGGGATACGCATCCACCGGCAAGCGCCGCAGCGAATGGGCGCCCGCTCCCGTCAACAGCAGCGTCATCAGGATCACGAGAAACGGCTGGCCCAGCGACGCGGACACGATCCGGTTCATCATCGACGTCGTTCGCGACGGCGACACGGCGGGAGGAAGTTGGTCGCTCATTGGTTTTGCATGAACTGCACGAAGATGCCGCCATCTACCACGACCTGCTCGCCCGCCTTCAGGCCGGCGGGAATATCGAACTGGTCGCCGGTGCGATGCCCCAGGGTCACGGATCGCCTTGCGTAGCTGCCGTCTGGCTGGGCCACGTAGACGAACGGCAGGTTTTCATCGTCGCGCAGCAGTGCCGACACCGGCACGAGCAAGCCGCTGGTGGGCTGACGCGAGTGGATTTGCACGGCGACGTAGGCCTGCTTCTTCAGCGCGCCTTGCGGGTTGTCGACGACCACGCGCGCTGGCACCAGCCGCGTGTCCGAATTCACCAGCGCCGAGATTTTGGTGACTGTGCCCGTCAGGTGCTTCGGGTCAACGCCGGTGCTCACGTCGGCGGGATCGCCCACGTTCACCGAGGCGACGTCGGAATCGGCGACCTGCGCCATCACCCATACGCGCGACATATCTGCCACCGTGAAACACGGTGTAGTGCCGGCCTGAAGCAGCTGGCCGGGCGAGATCTGCCGATCCACCACGGTGCCGGCGATCGGTGAGCGGATCACGCCGCCGACAGGCGCGATGGATTGGCCCTGCTCGACGGCCTTGATGACCTTCGGGTCGACATTGAGCGCAACCAGCGCTTTCAAGGCAGCGTCCGCATCCGCGTCGGCATTGGCGGCATCGGCCTGCGCCTGATCTTCTTCGCGCTTGGCGACACCTTGATGGTCGACCAGGTCTTTTTCCAGGTCGGCGAGGCGGCGCGCCGTGTGCGCGGTCGTCAGCGCCTTGCGATACGCCGTGATCGCCGCGGCGAAATCCGGCGAATCCACCAGGGCGAGCGGATCACCTTTGTTGACGTGATCACCGATGTCGACCAGCAGCCGTGTGACTGGACCGGAGAACGGCGCGAGCACGGCCGTGGCCTGCTCGTTGTTGAAATCCACCGAACCGGTGGCTTCGATCGTTCGCTGATATTGGGATCGCTCGACGCTGGCGAGGCGGACGTGTTTGCGCTGATCGGGCGTCAGGGTGACATTGGTGGGCGTGATCGAGGCCGCCGGTGCGCTGTCATCCGTCTTGCTGGAACAACCAGAGGCCAGCCCACTAGCCGCGAGCAGCAGGGCGATGGTGGAGAGGCGAGCGCATGCTGTCCCGCGCCACGGTGATGGCGCTCCCCGAAACGCATTATTTTTCATTTTTGTCCTGGGCTAGATCCGCGCGATTCCACCAGCCGCCACCGAGCGCCTGAAACAGCGCCGCCGTGTCGGCATAGCGATTGGCCTGGGCTTGCACCAGATTGATTCGCGCCTGCTGATAGGTCTGTTCTGCATTCAACAACGACAGATAGTCCGCGTAGCCGGCCTTCCACTGGCGCTGCGACAAGTCCAGCGTGCGCTTGGCGGCTTGCTCGGCCGCCGCCGCCGCCTTCAGTCCCGCTGCATCCTGGTCCAGTGCCACCAGCGAGTCGGCGACGTTCTGGAAGGCGGTCATCACCGTGCTGCGATATTGCTCGGCTGCCTGCACGTAGGCTGCCTTGGCGGCGCGCTCCTGGTGCAACAAGGTACCGCCCTGGAAGATCGGCGCCGTGATATCCGCACCAATGCCCCAGAAACCCGTGCCCGACTTGAACAATTGATTCATCGCCAGTGCGGTGCTGCCGGTGTTGGCGCTCAACACGATATTGGGCAGGCGGTTGGCAGTGGCGACGCCGATCTGCGCACTGGCTGCATGCATGTTGGCCTCGGCCTGGAGCACGTCGGGGCGCTGCGCCACGAGCGTCGAGGGCAGGCTCACCGGAAGCTCCTGCGGCAACTGCAGCTTGGCCAGATCGAAAGACTGCTCCGATGCCTGACTCGGGAACTGGCCCACCAGCACGGCGAGCAGATCACGCTGCTGCGCCAGCTGCTTGAGCAGCGGCGGCAGCGTGGCGTTGGTTTGCGCCAGCTGCGATTCCTGCGCGGCCAGATCCAGTCCGCTGGCGTAACCCTTGGCGGATTGATCGCGCAGGATCTGCACCATATGCGTATTGATCTCCACCAGCTCGCGCGTCGCATCCACCTGCGCCTGCAGCGCAGCGAGCTGCACGGCGGCGGCCACCACATTGGTGCTCAAGGTGATCTGCGTGGCGATCATCTGGAAGCGGACTGCTTGTTCCTGCGCCTGTACCGATTCCACGGTTCGGCGATTCAGGCCGAAAATATCGGGCGCATAAGCGACGCTGACCTGCGGGGTGAACAGGTTGTATTGGAAGGTGTCCGAGTTGGGCGTCGGCGAGATGGTGCCCGACTGCCGCTGGCGGCTGGCCGAGAAGCTCGCGGCCACGCTGGGGTAGTAGCTGCCGCGTTGCGCCAGCACATTTTCCCTGGCCACCGACAACGCCGCTTGCGCCGCCTTCAAGTCGTGGTTGTTGGCCAGGGACTGCTCAATCAGCTCGTTGAGCGCTTTGGAGTGGAACAGCGTCCACCAGTCCCCGGGGATATCGCCGCCCGTCGCAAAGCGCTGTGCCTCGCCGCCAGCCACATGCTCGGTCGCGACCGTGCTGGCGACCGGATGGCTGGTGTATTCGCTTACCTCGGGCGCGGCGGGCCGCTTGAAATCGGGCCCGACGGCGCAACCGGCCATCAGCGATGAGACCACCATCGCGACCAGGCACCGACGGCATAGCTGCCAATGAGCGAACCCCGAAACAGGCATAGCCAGATCAACTCTCCCCAGCGGATTCAGCGACCCGGGCGAAAGCGGGCTCCCGGCGCTGCCATGAACGCCTGCGCCAAGCCATGCTTCGTGCCCTCCCCGCGCGGAGATATAGCACAGGCGTGACGAACATCCTCAGGCCACTGGCCGAAAGTTTTCGCGATTGGCTGGTACGCATACCAGCCCAGGGTCGACGCACCCTGCCCAGCCTGCCAGGCACCGATGTCGCGACGAAACGCCGTCATGGCCGCCCGGATGCGTGAGCGATTCGAAACCTCTGGCGCGCGCTAGTCGATGGCACGTTTGGCGATGGCTGCGACAAATTCGTCCAGATCGGTGGTGCCAGTGTTGCTGAGGATCACGATGGTGATGTTTTGGTCTCGTACGTGAAACAGCTGGGTCTGAGCACCCATGATGCGCCCGGGACGCTTCATGACCGGATGTGCCTTTCCGTTGACCTTGGTCTCGTACGACCATACGCCGAAGGCGTAATCGTCGAGGCCTGGCTTCAACATGGCGTCGAGCGTGGTTTGTTTGATCAGCTTCAGTCCGAACAATGCGTTGGTAAACCCGAGCAGGTCATCGGCCGTGGAGTACATGGCCCCCGCCGCATACCAGTTTTCCGGATACACGGGTAAATCATTGGCCAGCATCTTCAGGTCATCGCGATAGAAATACGTATCGGCCAGCCCATCGACAATTTCCGATTGACGCAGCATGCCGGTGTTCGTCAATTGCAAAGGCTGCAAAATGCGCGTCTTCAGTACCTGGTCAAAAGGTTGACCCTCGATGTGCTCGATGATCTTGCCAAGCACAATGTAGTCGGCATTGTTGTAGTCGAATACTTTGCCCGGGACATTGACCAATGCGCTGCTGCAGAACTTGCTCAGCAGCTGATCGCTCGTATAGGGCGTTTGATACACCGGCAGACCGTGTGCAATGGCGTCGGCAGCGTCCTTGACGTTGTCGATATTGGGCAAGCCCGAGGTGTGATCAAGCAGCTGATGAATGGTCACCTGATCCGCGGCCGGCCCCGTGTAGCCAGGCAAATAGGTCTTGAATGGCCGATCCAGGTCGAGCTTGCCTTGCTCGTAGAGCTGCATGATCAACACCGAGGTAAACAGCTTGGTGATGGACGCTATCTTGAATCGCGTCTGCCTGGCGTTGGGTACCTTGAGCGCGATATTGGCCAGGCCAAAACTCTGCACAAGCAATGGCTGGCCGGGCTTCTGTACCAGGATTTCGCCATTGAACCGGTGCGCTTGCGCATACGTGTCGATGAAGGTGGCAAGTCCTTCTGACTGAGCTCGCGCAAGCGGCGCAAACAGCAGCGCAAAGATCAGAATGATCTGTTTCACGGGCTGCTCCGGGCGGATGCGGTGGAGCATCTATACGCGCTACTCCGTTGGGCAGCATGGGCAGGAAGTCATTCAGCGGTGAAAACCGCCTGACCTTGCCAGTGGACGTGCCGGCGATGTTGCATCGGAACGCCCCGCTTCGGCGTAAAGACAGGCACCCACGGCTCCACGAGCCCGCCAGGCTTTGGCCCTATCGCGTCAGGCGCCAGATCACGACACCGGCAACGATGGCTGGCAGTGCAAAAACCACCACCAGCATCGGCAGCTCGTCACGCACTGAATAACCGGCCTTGGTCACGCCCACCCACAAATTGACGACAGACAGAACCAGCCAGAGCGGAAGGAAGGCCTTCGCTGCCATGGGCAGTGCGGTGGGGCCACTGCCCCATAGATGTCCAAAGAGTAGAAACAACCCGAGCAGAACGATTCCGCCACCAATCACCCATACCGTGTGCATGACGTCAGACTCCCTTATGTTGGCCAACTTCCCGCGCGCGTCATTTCCCGCCATTTGGGAACGTTCACGCCGATCACAATGAGCCACAGGCATAGCAATAGCTCCGCGGCAAATCCTAGCGCCTTCAGATACGGAGACAGCGGACTGGCGAGCGGCGTCAGGAAAATCAGCCAGCCCAGACCGGCGAGCATCAAGAGCACGCCGAGAGCCCGCGGCAGGAAGGTCGACCTGACGATGAGATAGCCGATCAGCAGGCAATAGGGACCAAAAAATGCCAGCGGCAGGACCCCGCGGAAGCCAGGATCAAAGACACCTGTCACTTCAATGGCACACCCCGCCAGGCTGAAGAGCGCTGCAATCAGCGAGAGGCGCGCACTGACCGGCTTGAACATGCGGTAGAAGAGCAGCGTCACGGCAACATAGAGGCCGTAGGCCACCAGCGTGACGACGTCATAGGCCACCAGTCGCCCCCGACCAACCACCACCTCGGCGGCTATGGCCGTCACGAAGTAGAGCAAATAGACCAAGCCGGTCATCCTGGCCCAGAGACGCGGCGAAGCTTCTGCGATCCGATCCGACATGCCTGCTACCTCGCTTGGCTCAGGGTGGCGCTTTGGCCGCGTCGTTGAGCAGTGCATCCAGATCGCTGCGCTCCAAGAGGCGACCAGCAAGCACCACCGCGCGAATGCGCTGAGTATTGCCGATGTCCTTGGTGGGATCCGCATCGAGCAACACCAGGTCGGCTTGCTTGCCGACGGCCACCGATCCACTCCTGTCCTGGATACGCAAAAACCGGGCAGGTTCCAGCGTCGCCGTGCGCAGTGCCTCGATCGGCGCAAGCCCCGACGCGACCAGCAACTTCAATTCCTCATGGAGGGAGTAGCCCGGATAGACGCCCGGCATGGGCGCGTCCGTGCCCGCCATGATGGGGACACCAGCCTGGTGCAACATGGACACGATGTTGTGCGCAATCGGCCAGCGCCGGGCAGCCAGGCTCGCATCCTCTTTCGAGTATTGCGCCAGGAAACGTTGCCAACGCCGTTGCTCATCGGGGCGAAGGAGCCGCCAGCGGTAGTCGTCGTTGGGTTGGGCGTGGCGAGCAAGTTCATCTTCGTCTGCAAGCACCAATGTCGGAACCTGCACCTGGCCGGTGGCAGCCAGCTCCCTGGCCATGCGCCCGCACACGCCCTGATCAAACGTACCGAGAATTTCCGCTTCCTGCGCACTGGCGCGAGACATCAGCGCATCGCCCTGGAGACCTTGGCGCTCGGCCAGGATCTTCGCCTCGGCGGATGAGCACGCCTCATAGACCTGGGTCAGATGCTCGCCGGTGCGCTGTCCGGCGTTGGCGGCGTCCAACAGCGAGATGCCTGCGGGTACATGCCCAACCACTGGCAGCGAGCGCGCATTCGCTTCCGTCAGGATGGCGCGCCAATGCGTGGCGGGCACCTCGGAGAAGACCTTGATGAAATCGGCGCCGGCATCGACGGCGGCATCCACATCAGCCTTCGCGCCATCCGGCGACTTGCCGTACACCGAAATACCCGCCGCAACGATATGAGGTGCGACGAGTTGGCCGCTGTCCACAGCAGTGCGCCAGCGCTTCACCAACTGCATCGACGCCGCATCGGAGCGCATGTCCCGCACGCCAGTCACGCCATTGGCGATGTACATGCGAAACGACCAGTCGTTCGGCGGGCGGTGCGAGGAGAGATTGAACAGATGGACATGCATGTCCATCAGACCAGGCATCAAAAAGCGTCCACGACCGTCGACACGCTGGATCGAATCACCAACGGGCACCGAGCCCTTCGCATCGATCGAAGCAATGCGTCCATTCTTGACGACCACCGTTCTCGGGCCGACGGTGCGGCCGCCTTCAACGTCGACGATCGTCACATCGGTGATGACCACGGTGGGATGGTCGGACCCGGGCGCAGCCCGCGCGGCCATCGCCATCAGCGACATGGCAAGCACGCTCAGGATCTTCAGCGACAACATCCAATGGCGGGATTGAGTGTGCATGGGAGATAGATAGGTCAACGTAGAGTTTGACTGGATTCCAACGCGACACCCTGTGCCCGATGGTGGAACTTGACCTGACCCTGTTCGCGTCGCCCGAACTATTTGTCGGGTGCCTGCACGCTATAACCATCGGCTTGAAGCGCGCCCAGGTAGCCATCTGCCGCAAGCAGCTCATGCATCGGCAGTACCGCAAAGGTCTGCTTGTTTTTATCGAGCGCACGCTCTGCGCTGTCGATCCAGCTCTTCCTGACCTGGCCTTCCATATCGTTGATACCCAGCGTCGTGGCGAATTGCGATCCGTCCAGCGTCGAAAGACAGGAGTCCTGCTGTACTTGCGACAAGATGGACCGCAGCGTGTCGATGTCCCCGGTCGCCCACGCATTCGCACGCGCTACGGTCTGGGCCAGCCCATGATCCAGCGCGTCCAACACCAGGCCCAGACACTGCTGATCATCCACCGGCTTGTCACTCAACGATCGTACCGCCTCGCTCGGATCTTGAAGCACCAGTTGATAGGACGTATTGACGCCAGCAACGCCAGCGTGGGCAGCGGCCTTGTAGATCATCTTCTCCAGGCCATCTTCATTGACCAGACCGTAGTGCCTGAGGGCGGCCTCATAGAGTTCGCGACCGGCAAGAATGGGCCGCATGCTCTCCACGCGGCGGTCGTCGCCGAGATATCGGGCTTTCAGCAGCAGCCAGCGTTGATAGAGCTGCGGCGTGAGTACGTCCTGCAGGCTCTGCTGCCCGGGATTTTTTCTCAGTTCCCGGAGCGACGGCATCATCGTGCTGTGAAAGAAACTCGTACGCACGCCGATCTCGAGGCTCGGCAACTTCAATACCGCTTGCGAGGCGGCAATGCGGCTTTCGACTCCCGCGGATTTCCACTGCATGTTTTTAGGCACCGGCGAGGTAAGGCCGAGCACCCACATGACATGGCCGGCCTTGCTCACCTTCCACAGGGCGGGTCCGGGCAGGATGCCGCTCACCACTACGGGGGCCAGCGTGGGCACCGCGCTCGATACCGGCACTGACTGCGCGTAGGCCAAGCCATTCAGGCAGGCTAGCAAGGCGGCGCCCAGAGCGCCGAGGGTGGATCGTTTCCGATCCGTCCACCGAAAAAAGCTGAGTCCCCTGAGCAGCATGGCAATCTCTCTGCGCGAGCAACTTTGCCCGCCACTATACGCATGAGCCAGCGCAACGTCGTCATGGCGTCGGCCGATGGTCGCAAGCGGACTTTCGGCTTCGTACTTCTATCCAGGCATGGTCGGCGTGCCATACGGTCTAGACGTCTGCTATGGGCGATCCATGTGAGGCGAGCGGGAATCCACTACCTCCGCTGAAAAATTCATTTTGTGTCGTCAGATGACACCGGGTCGCCCGCAAGCTGCCAGCACCTGCCTGGTTCACTTGAGCAATGCCGACTTCTTGTTCGAGAGAAGCGTGGAACTCGCCACGTAGTCATCCAGTGCCCTATCCAGCCCGTTGGTCGCGATTTCCTCACTCAGCCGGTGTGCGGAAGCGAGCTGAAGGCTATTCAACGATCGGGCGATATCGTCGCGCTGCCCGCCCACCCTGGCTTGCACCTCGTTGTCGAGTCGACACGCTGTGTCCGCCAGGGCGTAAGCAATCACATCGTCAGACGGCACACCCGAACCGACGTGGTACATGACGGCGAGATTGAACAGGGCCGCCGCATTTCCCTTCTCTGCCGATCGCCGGAAAAGTGTCGCGGCGAGTGCATCGTCCCTGGGAGCCCCCTCTCCGTTTCCGTACATCATGCCCAGACTGTTGAGCGCGTTGCGGTCTCCTTGGCCTGCTGCCTGACTATAGAGATCCTTGGCTTTGGCGTAGTCCCGAGGGACGCCGTTGCCCTCGCGATACAGGTCGCCCAGGCCAGACTCGGCCTGCGCGTCGCCCGCTGCGGCTGCCATGCCATACCAGTGCAAGGCTTCGGCAAAGTCCTGTGCCACGTCATCGCCATTTGCATAGATGCGGCCGAGGCCCCGCTGCGCCTGGACGTTGCCTTTCAAGGCTGATTGCTTGCGCATGGAGACCCCACGGTTGACGTCGCGCGGTACGCCATCGCCTATCTGGTACATCACGCCAAGGTTGTTGAGCGCCATATCGTTGCCCTGGGCGGCGGCTTCCCCGTACCAATGCACCGCTTGCTCCTTGTCCTGGGTTACGCCTCTTCCATCGTCGTACATAAGTCCAAGGTTGTACTCGGCCAGGTCGTAGCCTTGCTTGGCCGAGCTCGAGTACAGCGCCGCCGCCCTCTCCTGGTCCTGCGGCACGATCCTGCCGTGCTCGTACATGCGTCCAAGGTTGTACTCAGCCCTGGCGTTGCCCATGTCCGATGCCTTTTGATAAAGAGCCACGGCGCGCGGCAGATCGCCTGGGATACCCTCAAGCTCGGCAGCAAGGCTATTGATGCCGTCCGGATAACCTTGTGCCGCGGACTGTTCGAAGAGTTTCATCGCGATCTCTTCGCTGGCTTGGACGCCCTGCCCGTAGATGTACATTCGGCCCAATCGTTGTTGCGCTTCAGCGTTGCCGCTTTTTGCCAACGGCTCAAAGGCCGCCCTGGCCGCAGCGAAATCCCCCGCCTCCAACGCTCGCCGACCTTGATCCAGCTGATTCGACGCCGAGCAGGACCCAAGCAGCACAACTGCCGCAGCCATCCACATGCGAAGCGAAAGCCTTTCCATTTTTCCCCTTGAGGCCGGTTCATCCGGCCGATTACGTCATGGGACGTTCAATGTACCGAACCGACCTAAGAAGAAGCAGGACCAGTTTCTGGATGGCATTCGATCCAGGAACTTAACCCGAGCCCGTTCGCCCAGACTCAACGAGACAGCACAGATCTGGGCTGTGGTTCGAGAACCGAACCATCCATGAGTACCCAACAATCCATGGTCGGCCATTGGCCTGTCATCGGACCATTTGAAGTGAGCTCGTAGGAAATGGTCCACGCCCAACCATCCAGCACCTTTTGTAGCTTTGCTCCATCTAATGACCAGTAGGCCGCCGTCGATGTACTCAGAACAGTTAGATCTACCTGGCCCGGGGGTATCTTGACGATGCATTCTTTGCTTCTAGCTATCGCATCGGAGCGGGATAGAGGCGGATCAGGCGCCACAGCCGGGTTCCATTTCGGAGCCCGACCAACCATAGCGGCTGTAATGATGTACTCGTACTTATAAAACCCATCCCAGCGTGCATAGGTGGGATAGACCGCGAGCTCGTCGTCCCCCATGGCTGCGCATGAAGCGGATGAAAGAACACACCCCAGAGCGAACCCGAGCGCGGCGTTTCCAGGAAACCGCCAGTGGTGCGCCAGGCGAAGTACCAGTCGATTGCCTGTTTCCATGGATGCTGTCATTGGCCGAAATCCTTTCCAGCAAGAAAGTGTCCGTATATGGACTCCTCCCCTTTGCCAAGCATCTCTTAGCTCTGGCGTCCGTGTCGACTGCGCACGTATATCCGGCCTCTAAACGCTGCACCGTCAGGCGGTGCCGGGCCACGATGAGCTAGTCGCGCGTCGGCTCCCAATCGCTTTGGCGTGCTTTTCAGCACACGGACCTTTCAGGGTTTTGCCGACGCCGGTTCGACCGGTTCGTCATCACTTCGGGAGCTTCGCAATCGTGAAGGGATTTCCTCGGATGTTCGGGTTAGGCGGCCGCCAGCGCCGGTTGGTAGTTCGTACCGTGACGCAACATGGCCCAGGCCATGCGCGCTGTCTTGTTGGCCATCGCCACACAGGCCACGTTAGGGTGGGATCGCGATGCCAGGCGGGTCACCCATCGGCTCAGCGGATCGTCGTGTCGCGGTGCGGTTCGCAACATGGCACGGGCGCCATGGACCAGCAGCGACCGGACGTAGGCATCGCCTCGCTTGCTGATACCCAACAAGCGGTCCTTGCCGCCTGAGCTGCATTGCCGTGGTGTAAGGCCAAGCGATGCAGCCATTTGTCGACCGTTGGCAAACTGCCCGGCATTGCCCACACAGGCCACCAAGGCCGTGGCGACCACGGGGCCGACGCCGCGCAACTGCTGCAACCGACGCGCATCCGGATCAGCCTTGGCTGCCTCGTTGATTTGGCCATCCAATTCCATGATGCGCTCGTCTGCCAAGCGCAGATCTCGCCACAGACCTTCAAGCAAGTATCGGAAGCTCGCACTCAGACCGTTGTCGGCATCCTCCAGCCAGCTCGGAATCGCGCGACGCAACGAGGACATCTCCTTCGCCGCGACCAGGCCATACTCGGCAACCAAGCCGCGGATCTGATTGCCCTTGGCCGTACGCTGTTCCACCAGACTCGCACGCACGCGGTGCATGGCTTGCAGATCTTGCTGAGCGACACTCTTCACGCTCACAAAGCGCATGCTCGGGCGACTCATCGCCTCGCAGATTGCCTCGGCATCCTTGGCGTCATTCTTGTTGCTCTTTACATACGGCTTCACGAACTGCGGCGCGATCAGCTTCACGCGATAGCCCTTTGCCTGCAGTTGCCGTGCCCAGTGGTGCGCACCACCGCACGCCTCCATGCCGATCTCGCAACCCGGCTCGGCCACCTCCTGCACGGCCTTCAGCCACCGATCTCGTGACAGGCGGCGACGCCATATCGGTTGCTCGTGTCGATCAACTCCGTGGACCTGGAAGACCTGCTTGGCCACGTCTACTCCGATGCGCGTAAGCTTCATGGGTGGACTCCTCTTCGCCAGCGACTGGTTCTATCGCTTCCAGTCTGGCACTCGATGCCGAAGACGGGGAGGAGTCCATCTCATTGCTTTGGGTTGCGGATTCAGCCGTTGGTTGCAACACACTGAAGACTTCGCGAGCAGCAGGAGTGTTGCAACCACCGGCTGAATCCGCCATCGAAAGCGGACACTCAAAATTCCGCAGTCGTCCAGTTCGACGCGTACACAGTGAGCTTGAAGAAGATATACGTCATCACCGTCCACCCTGCGAGTTGCCCAATCAGAGTAACAATAAAGTTTATGGGCTCTTTGGCAGCATAAATCTCCCGCGCCCCTATTCCAACGCTCCCAACGATGAAGCCGCTCAGGGCGTTTCGGATATGCCCAAACACGATCATCAAGGAACCCGTCGCAAGCGGAAAAGCAGCGATGAACCTGCATATGCTCAGCACCGTGGACCTGGCTTCCACCAAGTGAAACCGAGTCAGCACCCAGTAAAGCACTCCCATCAGGAAGAAGTTGCCGAACATCACGCACGACACGACCAGGAAGAATTTCTTGCCCACGCCCCGTCGCGGTTCCGCAAGGTCCCCATCTTCGTAGACGACTAGCGGGTCAGGTGAGTCGTGCGAGGTTTTCGCATAAGCCTTGCCACAAGAAGGACACTGCCATTCAGGGGCAGAAGAGCCCGGGCCCCTTTGATGGCCACAGGCCCGACATACGGTCTCCATTCCCTCTCCATCCATAGATTTACCTTATTGAGAGAAAGCTGGGGTCAGAGTGCACTTCTCCCGACCGCTTGCATGGAAAGTCCACTCTGACCCCAGTTTTGCCTTCGTAATCTGCATGACACACGCTGACACAATCAAATCAGCGCTATGTTGCAGCCCCGGGGCCACAGCCCGCAGCCCCGGTCTGCTCGTTCTACCTGCGTTTAGTGGATAGCGGTATAGCTGGCCGGAATCCAGGTATAGCTGTTATTGCCGGTAGCGCGGATGTGGCCCACGCCGGGGAACGACAAGTGGGCGCCGGCGATCCAGTACCCTTGCTTGGCAGCGTCGGCCAACAGCTTCAGACGGGCTGCCTCGGCAGACTTGTTGTCCGCATCGAAATGAATGGTGACGGTGGGTTGGGCAAATTGCACCGCGCCCACGTGAATCACATCGCCCCAGGCCAGCAGCTTCTGGCCTTCGCTCTCGATCATGTAACCCGCATGTCCCGGTGTGTGACCGGGCAGGGGCACGGACTTGATGCCAGGCAACAACTCCGCAGCGCCATCAAACGGCTTGTACCTGCCGGAGTCCACATACGGCTTGAGTGCGGCCTGGGCACCTTGGAAGAAGCCCTTGTCATCCTTCCCGGCCTTATCCAGGTTGGCCTGGCTCAGCCAGAAATCGCCTTCGCGTTTGTCGGCGCGCACGAGCGCGTTGGGGAACACGGCCTTGCCGTTGGCCACCAGGCCGCCAATGTGATCCGGGTGCATGTGGGTGATGTAGATTTCATCCACCTGCTCAGGGGTGTAGCCCGAAGCCTTCAGCGCATCGACCATCTTGCCCAGGTTGGGGCCAAACAGTGCGCCTGCGCCGGTATCGATCAGTACGAGCTTGTCGCCGGTATTGATCAGAAAGGCGTTGAAGTTCATCTCGTAAGGCATGCTGATGTAGTTCGCCGCGAGAGCCTTCTTCACCTGCTCAGGCGTGGTCTGTGTCAGCAACTGGTCGACGGGCAACGCCGTCGTGCCATCGGAGAGCGCGGTGACTTCGAATTTTCCGAGCATGAAACGGTAGTACGCCGCACCGGACTTCCTGATCTGCGGCGCCGCCGCCTGCGCCTGCTGCACTGGCGCTGCCACAGCACCTAAGCCAAGGATCACCGCCATTGCAAGGCCGGCACGCATCAACACACCCGAAGATTTCATTATCGTGACCTTATTGTTTGCAGGAGAGCAACATGGGTACCTCGCGGCGTTGCACCGTCGAGGCAGGGGAAAAATCGAAGTTTCACATTCTGGACTGAATGGTCCACAATGCACCCACACGCTGTCAAGGTGATGACGTCATGCCAAAAACCATGTCCCGCGCTGGCCGACCTCGATCGTTCGATCAACAGGTGGCTCTAGGTGACGCCCTGGGCGTGTTCTGGCGCAAAGGCTACGAGGCCACTTCGCTGGATGACCTCACCGAGGCAACCCAACTCAGCCGATCAAGTTTTTACGCAGCGTTTGGCTCAAAGCGTGAGCTGCTCCTGCATGCCTATCGGCGCTATGCCGATGCTTTCTACGCCGACATGAAGGCACTGGCGGATGAGCACGAGGATACCGACGACGCCTTGCGCGCCATGGTAAGAGCCCTGGTGGACACCCGGCCTGATGATCGTGGTTGCTTTTGCGTGAATGCCATCGTGGAGCTAGCCCCCAGCGACCCGGAGCTGGCTGAACTCGGGCGCGCGCATATCCAGCGTATGTGCGCACTGCTGGAAGAACTCATTACGCAACGCGGCACCCGGCGGCCAATGGCGCGTGCCCAAGCGGCGACGCTGATGACATTGACTATGGGCAGCGCAGTGTTTCGCAAAGCCAGTGTCGACGAGGACACCCTCAAATGGGTGCAAAAGCAGGCCCTTGGTTTGCTTGACCTTACTTAAGCCGGACGCACTCGTCCGTTGAGCTGACTCGTCTTTACCCTTGGTATGGCAAATACGAGATTAGCGATATTTCGACATTTGAACGCTCTGGACGAACAGTTTTCGAGGCTGTCCGAGTATTGCGGCATGTCGTCGAGTGCAGTGCCTATGGTGTATCTGTTTTTTTCTATGGCAACGAAGTAACCAGTTTGCTTATCGACATACCGTATCGCCTGGATGAGATCCCTTATTGAATAGATGGGGTCGCAGCACACGTCGCCAGCAACGGCCAGAACCATCGTCAAATTTGAGCCGAACCAGATCCATCCAGCCATGCTCCTCCCGATGCTCGCGCCAGATTCGCCTTCGCGTGTCCGTTTCGGGTCGGAAGCGAATCTGACGCACCGCCTGATTTCTGGTTGTACCTGACTCCGCTTCGAGTCCAGAGCGGAGGTTTCCCCAACGCTCGTCAGTACTCGTGAAACCCATCAAATCGGGTCGTCGATCGACTTGGCGAGCTCAGTGAAAAGTTTTGGGCCGGTCTCGGTCATGTGCCAGCAGTCTTCCAGGCGGATGCCGAATTCGCCGGGAATGTAGAGCCCCGGCTCGTCGGAGAAGCACATGCCCGCCGCCAGCGGCGTGGCGTCGCCATGCACGAGGTAGGGCGACTCGTGGCCGTCCAGGCCGATGCCGTGGCCGGTGCGATGCGGAAGGCCGGGAAGCTTGTAGCCGGGGCCCCAGCCTTCCTTTTCGTAGTAGGCGCGCACGGCATCGTCGATGGCGCCCACCGGGGAGCCCAGCTTGGCGGTGGCCAGCGCAATCTCCTGGCCGCGCTTGACGGTATCCCAGACCTTGCGCTGTTTCGCGGTCGGCTTGCCCATCACCCAGGTGCGCGAGATGTCCGATTGATAGCCGTGCACGGCGCAGCCCACATCCATCAGGATGACCGAACCCTCGTGCAGGGTCTGCGGCTGGCGCGAACCGTGCGGATAGGCGCTGGCCTCGTTGATCAATACCAGGGCAAATTCCGGCGCGCCGCCCAGGGCCTCGGTGGCCTCGTTCATCATGGTGGCGATCTCGTCGGGGCGCATGCCGGCGCGAACGTGGCCATGGACGTAGCGCAGCGCGGCCAGGGTGACGTCATTGGCGGTTTGCATCAGCGCGAGTTCGGCCGGGGATTTGATCAGGCGCACGGCCCTCACCAGCGCGTCGCCGGAAACCACGGTGTAAGCGCCTGCGCTTGCGTCGCGCACACCATCGACGATGAACAGTCGCGTGGTGGCTTCGAAGGCAATCGGGCCGGAGGTCACGCCGCGGTCGCGCAGTGCGCCGACCAGGCGGGCGAACGGACTTTCATGCTCGTTCCAGGGCCGCACATCGTCGCCCACGGCCAAGGTCTCGCGGATCGAGGGCTCTTCGAAGGCCGGGGTCACGACGACGATGTCGCCCCGGGCCGGAATCACCGCAGCCGTCGTACGCTCCGAGCGATGCCACTGGATGCCGGTGAAGTAGTCCAGGCTCGAGCCCGACTCCAGGATCAAGGCGCCGATCTTCTGCTCGACCATCAGCTTTTGCAGCCTGGCGATACGTGAGCGTCGCTCCTCAACTGTAATTGGCTTGGCGCCGCCGGTGATGGACGTCAATCCGGCCAGCCCGGTGGGGGCGGCTTGCGCGGCAGGCGCGGCCTGCGCCGAGCGGCCGGCCAGCATAAGGGTGGACGCAGCAGCGGTGGCGGCTACAGCTCCTGTGAGAAAGTCGCGACGACGCATGAAAACTCCGGACCGATACCAAGGATGCCTCGCAGTATGAGGCCGGAGTTGGCGACGCGACTACTGTCCGGCGTGGTGTCAGATAGCATTTGCGCCATCACCACGACCTGGTTCACCATGCGGCGTTGCTCTACGCCTGCGCTCTACGCCATGCCCCTCGCGCAGGCTCGCGCCGCAAGAGCCTGACGCGCATCGTCGCCCGCCGTGAGCATTGCATATGAACGCGCATCGATGTCATGCGTTCGCGACGGATCGAATTCGGACGTCCATCTCGTTTCATCCAGTGGCCGATGGCCGACTGTCATGGGAGCGATGTCGCATCTGTCGGTCATGCCTCATGCATACGGGCAGCGAGCCGCTCGTTGCCGGCCAGAGGCCCGGCAGTCATCCCATCCCTGCCGCTGTCGACGCGGCGCGTTTAGGTGTTTTTACCTACCTCGTATCGGTAGTACCACAGAGGCGACGTTCGCCTGCCTATGGTTGGATAGCGGCGTTCTGCACCCACGAGCCGTGCAGCAAGATGGTTTCCGACTGGAGGCATGGTCATGTCCAGAGCACTTCCACTTTTCTCGGTGACCCTGGTGTTGTTGGGCGCGGGAGGCCTGGCGCACGCCTGTCCGTCGACCGATGCTCAAGCGGGATCGCCTCAAGTCCCGGCCCCTGCTCACGCCGGTGAACTGAAGGGCACGCCTGAGGGCACGATGATGACCAAGGAGTACGTCCAGGCCATCGGTCGCATGGCGTACATCTGGGGTTGGCCGCTGGTCAACAACTACAACCGGTCGCTCGCGCTGGCCAAGCTTCCCGGACCCGGCCGCAATGGCGGCATCCTCCCCGTGTCGCCTCCGGGCGCCATCAGCATGCTGACCGACTATCTCAAGGCGGATCAGAAGTTCATCACCTGCCCGAACCAGGACACCGTCTACGGCTCGGGGTATCAGCATCTCGATACGCTGCCGGTCGTCGTTCAAGTGCCCGATTTTGGCGACCGCTTCTATGTCTACCAGATCGCCGATGCGCGAACCGACTCTTTCTGTGCGATCGGCAAACAATATGGAACCAAGCCTGGCTTCTATTTGCTGGCAGGCCCCAACTGGAAAGGCCAGGTACCCAAGGGCATCACCGGCGTTTGCCGGTCAACCACCGATCTGGCGGTCGTATTGCCGCGCGCCTTTATGGACGACACGCCCGAGGATAAAGCGGCCATACAGAAAACGCTGAGCCAGATCATGGTCTATCCGCTGGACAAGTTCGACGGCAAGATGAAGACCATCGACTGGCACAAGACACCCGATTACCCGGCCCCTCCAAGCAGCGGAGCCGGCGAAATCCAGTGGGTGGTTCCGGAGAAGTTTTTTGACGAGCTGCCTGTCGTGATGAAGCAGATTCCGCCGCAACCGGGTGAAGAGTCGCTTTACGCTTCGATCCAGTCGGTGCTGGATGCCGCCGCCAAAGATCCGCAGCTCAAGCAGGCGCTGGTGCAGGCTGCCGTGGCCTCAGAGAAGGAAATCATTGCGCCGCTGTTCGAGTTCCGCAACAACGGTCGTCCGGTGGGCAACGGCTGGACCTCGCCGCCCAATGGCGCCAACTGGGGCGTGGATTATCTGTCGCGCACCGCAACGGCCAAGTCGAACATGTACGACAACGCGCCGCAGGAGACGCGATACATCTACACCGATTTCGACGCCAAGGGCATCAGGCTCACTGGCGCAGGCAACCATGCGTATACGATCACCTTCCCCAAGGGCCAGACGCCGCCGGTAAAAGGGTTCTGGTCGTTGACGATGTACAACAAGCACCACTTGTTCGAGCCCAATGCGCTCAATCGCTATTCCCTGGGCACCAAGAGCCGGGACCTCAAGACCAATGCCGATGGCTCGCTCACCTTCTATGTCCAGCACGCCTCTCCCGGCAAGGACAAAGAGAGCAATTGGCTGCCCGCCCCGGCGGATGACTTCTCGCTCTACATACGCGCCTATTGGCCCGACGCCGCCATCACCAATGGCACGTGGAAGCCGCCCTCGGTGTTGAAGACGCCCTAGCCGCCAGCCTCACAGCTCCTTCAAGGCCGGCGGAAAGTAGCTGCGATCAGCCACAGCACCCTTGGGTCGATAGAAGCGGAAGGTCAAGCTGTAGCCTGTTCCCTTCGGCGTGGGGATCCAGTTGCCATCGGGTGCGCCGCTTGGCTTGGCGGCGCCAAAATACAATGTCAGTGAGCCATCCTTGCCGTAGCTCAGCTTGGAAAAATTGCTCAGCAGATAGCGTTTGAGTGGATTGGGAAGAACACGGCGATGGCCCGAATCCACCGCAATGACTGACCAGAAGTACGTCGCGTAGAGCGTCGGCAGCTGCTCCTTCTCAAAGCGCAACGCGTAGGAGTGATCGCCATTGAGCGGCTTGCCCGAAGGATCGATAAAGGCCTTGTAGTAAATCACCTCTTCATAGCTGTTGGCCCAGATGCCGCCAAGGTTGACCAAGGTACGCAGCAACCAGTTGCTGCCATACACACCGATCGTTGTGGGCAGCGCCCAACCATCTTTTACCGTGCCATCGCCGAGCGTTGGCGAGGCCTTGTAGATCGCAGGAATCGCTTGCTGGCGAATCACCTGATCGACATGCTGACGCACGCCCGCATCCTTGATTGCCCTGGCAACGGCACGCGTACTCGCCTGTAGCCTGTCCATGCCCAGGTTGATATCCGCGGCGCTATCCAGCGCAACGGTGGCCGAGTCGAATGCTTCTACGCCTGGCAACTTTTCGATATCGAACCTGACCGTCTTTGGCACCTCGGGCGCAGCCGGGTGACCGCTGGCGCGGATGTTGAACTTCTTCTGCAGCACCACGGCCTCGTCCGGCGTTGCGCCCAGTTCAACGCGGGATAGCACGCGCAGCACTTTGGCGGACACATCCACGCGCTGCGTCGTTGCCGGCAGCTGGACCACGGCGCCCTTCAGGCACACGGCAAACTCACCATCAGGACGCTGCGGATAAACGCGTTCATTGATGTTCGCCAGGGTCTCACCCCAGCCATTGAGGAACTGCACGGTGTAGTAGCGGTCTTTCACCTTCGGCACCGTGATCAAGGCGCAGCTCTTCTCATCGATGGCCACCCAGGCTTCCGAATAAGCGACATCAAGATTGGGGTTGGGCCAGTCCACCTCACCCACCTTGCGGTGGACGAGTTGGTTCCACTGAAAGCCGTTGCTGAAGTCCGCCTGCTCCTGGTTGAGCACCAGCAGTCGACTGAGCAGATAGATATAGCTATCGCTGATGTCCTGGTCGTTCGGCACGGGCGTTGGCGTCTGCCCATTGGCCATTGCGGCAACGAACGCCGCCAGAGCAACACTCAGGTACCGCGCATAAGCTTTCATGACCGTTCCCCATTGGCACCGCAACAGCGTGCACTGTCCCGGCCGGTCATTTCGACAGCAAACGTACGGTTTTTTGGCGCGTATTTTTACTTATCGTCGATGCTGGAAGTACGGCGGGTTGCGCCACGATGCCTCCTCTCTCAAACCGAGAATGGCGCATCGCCCTCCAGCATCCGTTGCTCAAGACGCGGCGACTGACCCTTTTCCCACAGCGATACGCGATGCTGCACGCGATAGACCAGCGGGCCGCCATCTTCGCGATCACTGCGCTCAAGGGGTCGCGGCAGGCAGACGAACTGCGTCTCCAGCGCGTGTCCTGACGCCCGCACGACGGCATAGCCGTGCCCACCCATATCGACGAAAGCCAGATGGGGCGCGTTGTCGGTATTCGTCATGGCACGCGCCTTTGCCAGGTCGCCGCTCTTGGCGTATTCCAGACAAGACCGAACGCCGTGGCGAAGCAGCATGTTGATGGTCGGCGCCGGCTTGTCCACGCCCGGCCTGTTGGCAAGGAACAAGGGGCGCAGCGGATGATCTTTGGGGAAACTGTGCTCCATCGCCTCCACCATGCCAGGCGCGGAGATCGAACCGACCACGAAGGCCACACCCACCGGTTCGAAGGCTTGAGGCGGCAACGACTTCGCAGCCAGCCCGGCCCAGAAACTGTGGCGGTCGCCGGCGACGGTCGCAAATCCGGTAATGCCTTCGCGCGCGACAAAATCGTAGATCTCGGCGCGCTCGACATAGGCGCTGCCATGGTCGCCGCCGCCGAATCCCGCATACCCGGCGCCCGGCCACGGCCTGGTCAATCCGGCAGGCAAGTTCTGCGGGTCAGCGCGCATATCAAGCGTGGCGGTGGTATTGCCCCAGATCTTCCAGGTCGCGTCCGACATCTTCAATTGCTGGAGAAACCAGGTTTTCTGCCTGGCGCCCAGGATGGTCTGGGCGGGCCTGTCGCGCCAGAAGTTGTCCACGTCGTGGCCATCGTAGCGAATCGATGGGGGCGGATTTCCGTGGTTGTAGGTGCGCCCGGCGTCGAGGATCTCCTGCACTTCCTGCGGAATGAACTGAGGGAAGTCCTTGCTTGAGAAAACCTTGGCCTCCGGTCGGCCAACGGGCTCTTCGGAGCGATAGCTACGCTGATCGGTAATGACCAGATCCACATGCTTGCCCCAGCGCAGCGCACGGTAGCCGGTGAGGCTGGCCAGTGCGGCCAGATTGTTCGCTTCCAGACCCAGCCCTGCATCATCGTAGTGTTCGATGGGTGCATCCACGACACTGGGCGCAGTGAACCATTCGAGCGATTCACCCGGTGTCTTGACGCGAGCGGGATGGAACTCGAACCACGCCTGGTTGGCGGCAACTTTGCGTGTCTGCGCGGGCCGTGTCTTGCCATCGAATTTCTGCAGACTCTGCCAGCCTTGCCAGCTGAACTCGTGGTTGTCCCAGATCGACACAAAGGGAAAGCGTGCCCGGGCGTCCTGCACATCCGGGTCGCGCAGGTAGGCACGGTAGACCGCGCGATAGTCGTCCACCGTGGTCGGCACATGGAAGTCGTCTATTTTTTCGCCGTGCGCGTAGCGAACGACATCCCGGATGCGCCGGTCGTACATGCCTTGCGGCCGGTCTTCCGGATACCACACGAGTTCGTAAATGAAATCGCCAAGGTGAAGTACGAACCCGAGACGATCCTCCGGAGCGGCACGCTCGTCTTCATAAATCATTCGCCGGTACGCATTCTGTGCGCCCACATTCGCGTTCTGGCATGAAACAAAGGCGAAGCGTACGGGGCGCCCGTCCGATTCTTCGGGTGCGGTCAGCGTGCGGCCGATGCGGCTGCCATGGCCCTCGCTGTCCGTGAAGCGATACCAGTATTCGCGCGCGGGCTTCAGTCCGCCGATCAGCACGCGGCAAGTCCAATCGGACGCGATCGATACCCGCGCCTTGCCACTGGCGACGACGCGCTCAAAGGCAGCGTCTTCGGCCACTTCGACCTGAAGTGTCCAGCGCTTGCGGGCATCGGCAGAGGGATAACGCGTCCAGAGCATCACGCTCTCGGCCGTGGGATCGCCGGAGGCGACGCCTTCGGGGTATCGCTCTGTGCATGGGCGCCACGCCACACTCGACTTCGCAAGCATCGGCCTGCACCAGATGGCCGCCGCGCCGAAGGCGGCAGCAGCTGCGAGAAACTGACGTCGAGTGAGCTGCATCATGATGTGTGTCTCAATGATGGATGCCGCGAGCCATGATCCAGGCAGCCTCTGGACGGCTCGGCATGGCATGGCGGCTGGCAGCATATCGACCGGGGCGGTCAGCGACCCGTGTCGATGGACATATGACCCATGACCTCCCCTGCCCGTCCCCCGAACGGCAGTTTTTCTTCACCAGCTTTGCCGCTGGCGTGATCTCTAAACGCCCACTAGGCTTGGCATGGCTGACGGTCGAGGCTATACAAGCCTTCGGCCACCGCAGCTCCCACTCAGGCATGCGTGATCCCATGACTCGTCCGACAACCACGTTGGGACTGCTTGGCGATACGGCGTCGCGCGACTACGCGGACAAACTCCGGCTGTTCAACGCCTTCGCCGCACCCCAAATACGCCAGGCCATCGCGAGTCTGGCGTTGAAGCCCGGCATGCGCATACTCGATGCAGGCTGTGGCACCGGCGAGGCACTGGCATGGCTGGCGGACGACGTCGGCCCCGATGGCGCCGTGATCGGCATGGACCTGGCGACACCACACGTCAGGGCGGCGCACAGCACGGCCACCGAGAGCGGCTCACTGCTGCTGCAAGGAAACATTCTGGCGCTACCGATGGTGGCTGCCAGCGTTGACCTGGTCTGGTCAGTGAACGTGATCAACCATCTCCGCTCGCCGGTTGCGGGCCTGCAAGCCCTGATGGCTCTGGTTCGCCCTGGCGGGCGCGTTGCGCTCGGTCAGAGCTCGCTCTTGCCCGACATGTACTTCGCCTGGGATTCCCGCCTGGAGCGCCTGGTCAACGAGGCCGTTCGGCAGTACTACCGTGACCGATACCAGCTGGACGAGCGCGACCTCACCTCCATCCGCGCCATCGCCGGCCTGCTGCGCCAGGCCGGATTGCGGGACGTGCATGTGCGCACCTTCATGATCGAACGCCTCGCCCCCTTGCGGCTGGAGGACGAGAACTACCTGCTGAATGCCATTTTTCGCGGCACATGGGGCTCGCGGCTGCAAGCGTATTTGTCGAGCAGCGATCATGAAGAAGTGATGCGCCTGTGCGACCCCAACCATCCCGACTATGCGTTGCGCCGCCCCGATTTCCACTTTCTCCAGAGCTTCACGTTGGCCGTTGGCGTGGTCTGATTTCCGTAAAGCGCAAGCCGACGGAGCAGTTCAAGCCGCGCCCAAACCGGAGGGATAGAGCATGAGCTACGCCACCGTTTGGGAGTTCCTGGTACCCGAGGATCAACGGACGGCTTTTGAAACTGCCTATGGCCCCGACGGTCCGTGGGCTCAGCTGTTTGCGCGAGCCCCTGGCTTTCTTGAAGTACGACTGCTTCGCAGCCGCGAACATGCGGGCCGATACCTCACCATGGACCGCTGGCAGACCGCCGCTGCGTTTGAGAACTTCAAGAAGCGTTTCGCCAGGGAATATCACGAGCTGGACAGCGCACTGGAAGGCCTTGCCTCTTCCGAAGTGCCCGTCGGCTCATTCGATGAAATCCCCCCGATGGCGCCATAAGGGACGGCGGCGACACAATCGCTTCACCCGCCCTGACGCCACGGCTTCATGGCCTCCACGGCGTCGGTCAGTAGACCCAGGGAACAAGGCGTTTGGTGCGTGCCGCGTACTGATGAAATGCGTCGCCAAACGCCTCGGCCAGCGCCGCTTCCTCTTCCTTGATGCGATAGAGATAGAGGCACGTAGTGAGGCTCACCATCACGATCACGCCAAGCCAGTTGCTCAAGGTCAGGGCAAAGCCGAAGAATCCAATCATGGCGCCCAGATAGCTTGGGTGGCGCACATAGGCGTACAGGCCTGCTTCCTTGAGTTGATGATCGCCGCGAATCGCCACGTTCGGTGTGTGGAACCGGCCCAACTGGGCGATGGCGAGTGAACGCACGGCGATGCCGATCAGCAGAACGACCAGTCCCGCCCATTGCAGGGCCACTGAATGCAAGCTTCCCACCGCCCCGTAGGACAAGGCGATGCAGATGGCGAAGACCACCGGACCACCCATCATCAGCAACTTCAATGACCGGTGATCCCGATTCTCCGCCGTGCCCGTCTTCAGGCGAAAGACCACGAAGGCATCGATGATCAACCACACGAAAAAAACGACCAGGCCCAGGTTGCGCACCATGTTCATGCCGTCTCCGCCTCTTGTGCCTGGATAAGAAGCGCGGACCGTCCACGCATCACACTGCGCTGGCCCCGCACCCCGCCAGCATCCTCCGTCGGACCTGGCCCAGCAAGTGAAAGCGATCCCGTTACTTCGTCTTCAGCGAAATCGGCCCGCTCGCTTCGCTGCTCGTGATCATGGCCTTGACGCACGCCTTGCAGTTACGCCACTTTCTCGACACTGGACCGAGTCATGCGACTGCCACCATGCGACGCGACATCGCCATCATTGTTTTTCCGGGATTTCAGCTGCTGGATGCGGCCGGCCCGGTCGCGGTATTCGAGATGGCCGATCGGTTTCGGCCGGACAGTTATGCGATTACCGTCCTGGCCCCCGGAGGCGGCGTCGTGCGCAGTTCGTCGGGGGTGAGCCTGGCGGCCTCGCCGATTGAACGCAAGCCGTTCGACACCGTGATCGTATCGGGCGGCAATCTCGCGCAGATCGAAGAGAACCAGGGCGACATCGTCGACTGGCTCGGCGACGATGCGTGGCGGCGAGCGGCGGGCGTGTGCTCCGGCGCGTTTTTTCTCGCGCAGGCCGGTTTGCTCGATGGCCGGCGCGCGACCACGCACTGGGCCGTCGCCGAGCGTTTCCGATTGCTCTATCCGCAGGTGCGGCTCGATGCCGACCGGATGTTCGTCCGGGACGGCAACGTGTGGACCTCGGCAGGCATTTCCGCAGGCATCGACCTGGCGCTGGCGCTGGTCGAAGACGACCTCGGCCCTGGCATTGCGCGACGCACGGCGCAGCAGCTCGTGGTGCACCAGCGACGACACGGCGGGCAGTCGCAGTACTCCGTGCTGGTGGACCAAGGTGGCAAGACCGGACGCTTCGGCGACCTGATCAACTGGATGCACACACGCATTGCCGAACCGATGACGGTCGAGCGCCTGGCCGAGCGCGCCGCGATGAGTCCCCGCCATTTTGCCCGCGCCTTCTCGGCAGAAATCGGCGCGACGCCGGCAAAAGTCGTGGAAGGCCTGCGCCTGGAAGCCGCCCGCATCGCGGTCGAGACCAGCCACCTCACCCTGGACCACATCGCGGCATCCACGGGCTTCGGAGACGCGAGCCGCATGCGTCGCGCTTTCGTGCGCGCGTTCGGCATGTCACCACTGTCGCTGCGCCGCAGCGCCGGCGGGTGATCGCCGCGGGCTACCACGGCGCTTGCGATGCACGGCGTTGCGGCCGATCCGAGATGGCCGTTTTTGTCCGGAAATTGTCCTTGTAGGCGCCGTTCGGAACACGCATAAAAGAGCGCCGAGAGCCCCTGGCCAGGTGGCGAGCGCACCGACCGGCCCATGGCCGCTGTTCGATTCATCGCAGCCGAAGACGTCATGACTTCTGCGGCCTGCACGAGAGCACCATCCACGTTCATGTGAGGATACGCATGCGCCTGATCCCCTTTCTTTCAGCATGTCTTGTGTGTTTCGCCGCCGCCCAGCCCGCCACGGCCGCAGCCGCACCGGTGGCTCCCACCACGCGACTCGACCATATCCTGCTGTGGGGCCGCGGGATCGACCAGGTCACGTCGGTCATGGCAGTCAAGCTGGGCTTTCAAGTCCGGCCAGGGCGCGACCCTGATGGCGTGGCCAATCGCTATATCCGTTTTTCGGACAGCAGCTTTATCGAATTGCTCGGCATCACACGGCCCGATCCCACGTTCGATCCGGGCATGAAAGAGGATCAGCAAGCATTGAAAGGCGGCCCCGGTTCACGCACGTTCGGCTTTCGCTCTTCGTCGCTCGACACGATCCACCAGTCACTGCAGTCGCTGCATTACGCCGTCACGCCATTTTTTTCCGGGCCCGATAGCGCCAAGCCAGGCTGGCGTCTGTTCGCCTTCGACCGCGCACCGCTGTCGAGCAACACCTTTTTCATCGACTACGCGGCCGGCTACGCACCCGATCAGTTCGACCCCGCCAATGCCGACGACTACCGTGTGACGCGCGAACACCCCAACGGCGCGCGCGAGCTTTCGTCGATATGGCTGGTATCGGGCGACGCCGATGCCGATCGCCGGCAGCTTGAGAAAATGGGTTACGGCCACGCAGTGCCGGTAAAGCTGGCCGCACTCGGCGCCAAGGGATTCTGCGTGCCCGTCGGCCCGACCGCGCTGCTGGCACTGCAACCCGACGGCGCTGGGCTGGCCCAGCAGACCATGGCGAGCGGCGGCCCACGCATCCTGGGCGTGAGCTTGGGGGTGAGTGATCTCGAACGTGCGCAGCGCTGGGTCGAGCGCGGCTACGAGCACAAGCTGGCGACTTATCGCGGCCTGTCCGGCGATTCCTTCCTGGCCCCCACGCAGGAAGACCTTGGCCTCTCCATCGAATTCCACGCGATACAGGCCGGCGGCTCGCCTTGTCCAAGCGCGCGGCTGTAGAGCGCACACGACCAGACACTGTTCGGGCATGGCGAAAACCTGGAGGGCTGCATCCGACCGACAGCAGAAGCTCGATCGATACCGCGTTACTGCGCCAAGCGATTCGACGCCATTCGTTTCGCTTGAACAGCCTCCCGCGACAGCCGGCCGTGCGCTGACATCACAGTTGCTTCTCAAAGAAGCTATCGGCATAGGGATCGTCGTTGAAGCGATCGATCTCTTTCCATCCCGTCTTGAGATAGAGCTGTTTTGCCTCAGGCAATGCGCGATTGGTATCCAGGCGGAGCGTTTTGATGGACAGCTCCCGCGCAATTCGCTCAGCCTGGGCCATCAGGCGCTTCGAAAGTCCTATGCCACGCGCAGCAGGCGCCACCCAGAGCCGCTTGATCTCCGCCACGCCGGGCCCGCCTCCCTTCAACCCCACGCAGCCAACAGGAAGATCGTCAGAGCAGGCGACCAGGAACGCGCCGCGAGGCCGCGTCATCTGCGCGGCGACCGGATCCCGCGAACGCGATACGTCGAAACCATGCTCGAAGCGACTGCTGATTTCCGCATAGTAGGCGCCGAGGCAGTAGGTGGCTGCCTCCCCTTTAGGGTCCGCCTCTTCAATGATGACGCGGTCGCGCCCAAGTACGCAGGCCACGAGATCCATGGCTGCCAACAGTTCGTCTGGCCACGCGTGGCCGGCGAGCATCCCGTCGGCCTGGGTGTTGGAAAGCTTTTCGTACGCCCGAAATTCTGATCGCCCAGTCTTGGTCAGATGCACGACGCGGCGGCGCGCGTCCTGCGTACTCACCACCGTTTCGACCAGGCCTTCATCTTCAAGGCCGCGCAACAAGCGGCTCATCAAACTGGTTTCGACACCCAGGTACTCCCTGAGAACAGCGACGTCGGTTCGCCCGTGCCCAATGGCATTGATGACGCGAGCAGACCCCAGCGGCCGACCGCGTCCAAGAAAGGACTCGTCCAGCGCGCCGACTGCTGCCGTCACGGCCCGGTTGAAACGACGAACACGCTTGATGGCATCATCCATATACCTAACTTAGGTCAGGTAATTTACAACGTCAAGCGGACAGCGCCTCAAAGCAGGTTCTGGACGTCGTCCTCTTCGGTCTCAAGCGGACGATTGCCCGTCCAAGACTTATTTGTCCCGACGACACTCGTCAGGAAGTCGGCCAAAGCTATCTCGGATAAAAGTGTCTGCCCCATTCGAGAGCAAAAAATCCACCGTGTCCTCACGCCCGCCAGCATAGGCGTAGTGCGAAGCGGTAGACCATTCGAGTCGATGTAAGACATCGGATCTATCGGAACGCATGGGTCTTGATCAACATAGTTGACCAGATGGCTATACCGAGCCTGGACCTCGGCTATCTCTTCTGCGTTCATGGCTGACCCTGCCAACTGTTCACCAGCTTCCATCCTCAGCCTGACTGATGCGAAAAGCGTCCGTTTTTGCCTGCACACCATGGCCCGAAGCCGAAGCAAAGTCATTTGAATTCAGAGATACGCACGCACCACGAATTGCGCGCGTTCGTTCGCCTGGCGCGCATGCCCACGATGGGTCATGCGCGCCAGGAAATGATCACTGCGAAAGAATCCATCAGGAAAAGCAGCGCCAGGAAACAGGCAGGTCCAACCCGAAGCGCGACGCCGACTTTCAACCCTGTGTCACAAGACGATCAGCTTTTCGGGATGAACTTCGCGTAATCGACCCGCGCAAACTGAAGGTCTCGTCGCTGGTAAATGCGCATGTCGATGTCGTGGTGGTTAACGGTGAGCACGACAGGACTCGGCGCGTGACTCTTCATCTGCCCGACGAGTTGTCCCACCCAGCGCACCGGCTGCCCATCGATCCGTTCAATCTGGTCGGTGCTGTGCAATCCCATCCAACCGTCAGGCCGAACCTGGCTCACGAAAACCCGCTGAAATGCATCCGTCGTCAAGACGATGCGATGGCCTGCATCTTTCCAGACAAGAAAATTCCCGCTGTAGGACAAAGTACCATCCTGGCCCAATGGACCGTCATCCGAAAAAGCCGGCATAGCCATCGCAAGCGCCGTGGATGCCACCAATGCAAGTGTCGAAGTCTTCATAGCGATACCTCTTCCTGAGCCGCTAAGGACAGTGGAAGCATCACACCAGGAAGAATCACAGCCCGGGGGCTTCCACACATGGGAGTGCGCCAGTGAAACCAAGCCGGCCGCTACCGGCGCTGAAAAACTATAGCACCCGCGTTCCGCCGGCACTGCCTTCACAAAACCATCATGCAATCGGCTAGCGACCTGCAAAACCAGGCTCGGTTTTCACCAGCTTTTGGCGTCTGCTTTGGGTCGAAAGCGGACCTTACGGTTCCGACCTAAGCTACAAGTGAGATTCATGAGTGATGTTCCTTGAGAGATCTCGTCTTGGCCTGATGGTCAATTCGGGCCAACGACATCATGCCGCTGCGCGGCTGGCGCACGCGCAGCTCAAGACAAGCAAGTTCTTCCGCTTCGTTGACCTTGGCGCGGCTTGGGCCCTCGGTGACGCTTAGTCTCCCCGCAACTGCAGGAGGTACGAATTTCCGGCCTCGTCATGCAGGAAGAGTTCGGAGCAGCTCTCATTTCATCCGACAGAAAAAATACGTAACCGGGTTCGTACTGCCAGCGAAGTAGAAAAGAGCCATTGCCCCAATGGCCTTTCCTGGAGACAAATCACGAACAAGTACTTGCGATCGATGGTTGGCGGGATGTCTGTTGCCATGACGATGACTGCAGCGCACGCACAAGCAAACGATCAGGACTTGCGGCGAAAGCCATTGGCGCCAGTCAACGCCAACTAAGAATACCCGGGATGCCAGCTCGTATTGGCTTCCTGGATCAGCGATGTTTTCACCGGCGGCGCCTATGGCCGCCTAGGAGTGTTTGTGGGTCAATATAAAACCAAGATCGCCGCCGCACTGCTGGCAGTGTGCGTAAGCGGCACCGGGATGGCGTGGACGGGACTGGCACAGGCCGAGCAGGCCGCGCCGGCGCAGAGTCTGTTCCAGATCGAACTGGACGGCGCCTCCCAGCAGCCGGTCAGCGGTCGCCTGCTGTTATTCGCCAGCGAGGCCAAGGCGGCGCAGGCAGCGGCCAAGGACGGCAAGGTCGAGGCGGTCGACGCCAGTCCGTTTTTTCCCGAGCAGGCCTCGGTAGCGGCGCGCGAGGTGACCCATCTGCTGCCAGGCCAGCCGGTGACGCTTGACGCCGATGAACAGGCATTTCCGGCGGCTTTTTCCAAGCTGCCGCCGGGCGACTACGTGATGCAGGCAGTGCTCGATGTGGATCACGGCTATAACGTCGTAGACGGTCGTGGCGCGGGCGATCTGGTCAGCGAGGTGGTGTCGGTGCATCTGCCGGCCACCTCAGCGCCAGTGTTGAAGCTCACGCGCGCCCTGCCGGCGAGCGATCCGTGGACGCTGTCGGCCCAGACTCCGGCCGCGGTGCGCCAATGGCTGCCGCAAGCGCGCGCGCATACGCAGGCGATCGACTTCACCAGCCCTGCGCTGAGTGCTTTCTGGGGCCGCCCGATCGCCATGCGTGGCCGCGTACTGCTGCCGCCGGGCTACGACGCCCATGCCACCACGCGCTACCCGACGGTGTATTACACGCATGGTTTCAGTGGCAACAACGACCGCATGATTCCCGTGCTGGCCAGTGTCTATGCGGCGATGAGCAAGGGCGAGATGCCGCCGATGATCTGGGTCTTCCTGGATGAGTCTGGCTACACCGGCACGGTGGAGTTCGCCGACTCGGTCAACAACGGCCCCTGGGGGCAGGCGCTGACCGCCGAGCTGATACCGGCTCTGGAAGCGAAGTACCACATGGACGCCACGCCGAACGGGCGTTTCCTCAACGGCCATTCGTCCGGCGGCTGGGCCACGCTATGGCTGCAGACGAACTACCCGTCCATCTTCGGCGGCACCTGGTCGACCTCGCCGGACCCAAGCGATTTCCACGATTTCATTGGCGTGGATCTGTACGCGCCGAACGCCAACCTTTATCGCGATACGCAGGGCAAGCCGCGGCCGTTTCTTCGTGACCAGGGCAAGGTGCTGGTCACGCTGGAAGAGTTTTCGAAGCAGGAACGGGTCATCGGCGAGTACGGCGGCCAGATGGCCTCGTTCGAGTGGGTGTTCTCGCCGCGCGGCAAGGACGGTCGGCCGATGCCGATGTTCGATCGCGACACCGGTGCGGTCGATCCCAAAGTGATGAGCTACTGGCATGACCACTACGACATCGCCTATCGCTTGCAGCAGCAATGGCCGCAGCTCAAGGGCGATCTGGACGGCAAGATCCACCTCTATGTGGGCAGCGCCGATAGCGCCTACCTGGAGGGCCCCGCGCACAAGTTGAAAGCGTTACTGGATGGCCTGGGCGCCAAGTCGGACTTCCGGTTCTTACCCGACAAGGGCCACTTCGATCTTTACACGCTGGGCGACGATCACTACGCGCTGCTGAAGGACATCAGCTGGCAGATGTACGCGATCGCGCGGCCTGGCAGCAAGGCGCCGGCGGCGTTGATCTTGCGCTGAGCAGACAGGTTGTCGCGTTTGCTTCAGCGGCCGGCCGTCGCTATTCATTCGCTGGCAAATGCCCCAAAGGCATCCAGGGCATAGCCAATTGAAAGTGAAGAAGGCCCTCCTCTCGGGGGCCTTTTTCTAAGTCGGGAAATGCCGGATGCCATCAAGCGCCGGAACACCACGTCTATGCATCCGCCTCAGGTGTGGACGACCTCGTGCACAGGCCGAAATGTACTCCAACGGCGGCCGGTCACCTATCCGCCCCTGGGTCGAACGAGTTCTTGGGAAATTCGAGGATCGTCAGTCGCGATGAGCTCTCATCCTGGCACGCGCGTGAGGCCCATCAACGAGATCGGCTTGGCCTCGAAGACTTGGTGCTCGCGGGCGCTCACCTGACCTTCGCGCGTCCCCTTCCCCTTGGGTCTGCTACGGGTCGAAAGCGGACCTTAGCTTGAACTGTTCAACGCATCTACGGCGGGCTTGTAGCCTTGCTCTGCGGCTCGCCTCAACCAGAACCTCGCTCGCCGCCTATCATCTGGCGACACGCGTGCTCGGAGAAGCGCATAGGCGGTGAACGCGCAGTTCGCGTCGCCGTTCTCTGCTCCAATGATGGCCCATTTCAGCGACTCATCCAGATTGACGGTCACATTTGAATAGAAGCGCGAAAGTCGAAGAGCCGAGTCACCCGACCCATCGAGCGCCTGACCGGCTAGGTCCTCAGCCTGAGAAGGAGTAAGGACAAACCCTTGCTCGGCAAATGTTCTCTCGGCAGCAAAAAGACCGTAGGCGGGACACACCAAGACCATCAAACCGAACAAAAACCCTAAGGGACGTCGATGACTCACGGTCTAGTCCTTGCGTGAAGGGTGCCAGCTCTATGCGGAAGGTTTGTCAGTGACCGCTATGGGTCGATTGTGTTGAAAAAGTCAGTTGAATCGGCCGTCTGAAGCTGATTCACTGCCTACCCATCGGACAAGTGGACGTTGCCACGATGATGGGTCGTCAGCAAGCTGCGCAAGCACCGCTGTTCTACGCCTTCAACCCGCCTTCAACCTCGATG
>NZ_JBFTKN010000020.1:0-61232 GCF_056395965.1 Dyella sp. 05T440 | reverse complement strand
CATCGAGGTTGAAGGCGTAGAACAGCGGTGCTTGCGCAGCTTGCTGACGACCCATCATCGTGGCAACGTCCACTTGTCCGATGGGTAGGCAGTGAATCAGCTTCAGACGGCCGATTCAACTGACTTTTTCAACACAATCGACCCAAAGCGGACGCACACGATTCAGGGGGAAAGATGAGCGCTAACATCCAATTGGTGGCCGTATCGCCATGACCTTAGCCAATCCGGCCGACAACGTCGCCTACCACGTTGTGATCGACGGCCTCGACCCCGAGGCTCAGCAAATTACATTGCGGCACTTCAAAACAAGATCGGGAGGTGCGAACCCACATGACCTAAGTCTCTATGTATCCGTCACCTGCAACCTTGCGGATATCGATGGATGCCTAGCTTGGGTTGCAGCGACAGTTGCCGGTCGGTTCCAGAGCACGCACATTAAGATCAATATTTGGACTGATCTGAACTGGACCGAATTTACGATACCGCCTGAACTTGCAGGCATGTCTTCAAAATACGGCGCGGACATTAGGGTCTTCTTCGCAAGCAAACGTCAACCGTGAGCGGTGGACTGCAGCGGCAAATTGGAAGGTCCGCTTCCGACCCAAAGCGGCCAGTTTCGAGTTTCCCGAATCTTCGGGAGCGAAGGATCACGGAGAGATTCAATGAGAAAGCAGTTGGCGGCGCTATGCGTTTTGCTTTCACTTGGAGCGTCAGCGAAAGACGGTGAACAAAGGTTCGAGATAAGCAATGTCAAAGTTGGTCTTGCGTGCGTGAAGACCACGCTTGAACCGGGCCAGGATGGTTGGGTTTGCCAGCCGACAAAGGACATCTACGTGGTGGATCAGGGGTCATGCGTTTACGACAAGCGCGAAGTGCCCTGCACCTGGCATGGCCTGGAATTTGACTACAAGGGCGCCAAACCTGGTGCCAGGCTCGTTTGTAACGTGACCAGCAGCCAGCCGTCCGTCCTTGGGAACCCCAAGAGTGCTGCGAAATCGGGGGCAAAGCAGCTCACCTACGAATTACGACTGGACAAAAGCGAGGGACATCATTTCGAAGCTCAGTACATGGTCTTCGAATTGCGTGAGGTTAGCTCTGCGGATGTGGCAGATCACACTCAATGCTCGCTGGATGGTCACGTAGTATTGTCGTATGACCAAGTGTTTCACTTCCCTGTAAAGAGCCACTGATGCCCGTCAGGTGAACTGTCCGCGTTCGACCCAAAGCAGACATCATGGAAAACCTCTAGATGGATGGATCGACGATGAAGATCGCCTGTGAACGTCACGAAGACCTCGAGCTGAAAGAGCTCTATGACGCTGGAATGGATGTCAGCTGGGCCGGGGAGACGATCTCATTTTTCGACGAGGCACAAACTTTCGTTTTCAGGCTGGATGATTCCATGCCCGGCGAGGCACAGCTCTCGAAGCTCATAGAGAACGGGCGCTCGCTAGCCGTGAAGCTTGGCAAGGCTTTTGCCGACAATGAAGTTGAACTACCCCGGACGAATCCGCTTCTCATCCAGGCACTGGAATTCCTGAGAGATACGCGGGCGGTCAGCCGACTGGCCGTCTACGATGGCCCTAGGGGCTTCTATGCACGAGTGCTGGTGGGCGAAATAGTCGACATCCAGCGGTAGCTAAGGGTGGCGTGGACGTGTTGCTGAGCCGTCTAGTAATGTCCGCTTTCGACCCATCACGGACATCACGTTTAAGAAAGTCACGGAGTTAGGGGAAAGCAAATGGGTAGCATCGGTATTGTCGTGCGAGCGGATCGGGACGCCGAATCGTTGGGTAGTGACTGGGTGCCGCCTCCACTCGGGCCACGGCAAGTCGTTGAGGGCCTCGTGACGGAGCTTATGGAGGGCGCGGTAGAGCTTCGACTCACAGCCAACGTGGAAAGCGTGGCAGAGAACCCCGACCCGCGCGCAATCACGTTCAGTGGGGTCTGGGGAGACGAGGAACGTGTTGTGTTAAGGCAGATCTGCAGTCGACTTGAGGCTCGCTTCTACGACGCGGAAGAGTGCGGCTTTATCGAGCTCTAGCTCCGGAATCTAAGGTCTGCTTTCGACCCGCAGCGGACCTTGCGATACTTGCTTGAGGTTCGTTGGGGGCATGGGGATGGCGCGAGAATGGAACCTGAGTGGGCGCTTGCGGCTGGGCATCGTGTGCCTCGCTGTGGCCTACCTGTTGGTTGCCTGGTTCTGGAGCGGGCATCACCGGTCCATCATGTCTTCCGCCTATGACTGCTCGGCGATGCTTTCGATTCTGGCGCTGGTTCCCAGGCGAACACGATTATGGGTCGCTGTTTGCTTTGCGGTTGCCGTGCCGCTTTTCGTGCGACTTGCGTTGGATTTTTCTCGTCTCTCACAGTAGCGATTGGCTACGAGCTGCCGCGAGATCGGCATGGAAGCCTGCGGTGGCGCTGCAGGCAACGGGTTGTCGCGTGAAGTTGATCGCGCCGCAGTTCGTGGAGCCGTAGGTAAGAAGCAATAAGAATGACGCCAGGGATGCGGGGGCGACATTGGAACGGTGGAGAATAGATCTTATGGTGCTGCGAGCTACGATCGAAAACGGGATTGAGCACCACGTTTAGAGGTCACGCAGGAGGTCGTATGAGTGTTGATGAGAAAATCAACGACTATTTCGCTGCCCAGCCCGAGCCGAAGTGCGCGGATATGAGGGAGTTGCACCGCGTGATCCTGGGTCTCATGCCGAAGTGCAAATTGTGGTTCATGGATGGCAAGGACAGCTCGGGCAAAACTGTTTCCAACCCAAATGTCGGGTACGGAATTCAGACGATGAGATACGCCAACGGAGACACCCGGGAGTTCTACCAGATTGGCATCAGTGCAAACACCACGGGTATTTCCGTCTACATTCTCGGGATCGAAGACAAGAAGTACTTGGCGCAGACCTATGCAAAGGATCTTGGCAAGGCCAAAGTAACCGGGTACTGCATCAAGTTCAGAAGGCTGCGCGACATAAGCATAGAGACACTGAAAGCAGCCATGCGATATGGCATTGATCAGACGACCGGCTAGCATGACTGGCAGTAAAGGCAATCGTACCTGTGCGTTGCCGGAGCTTGCTGGGCGGCTCAGTAGCAGCGGGATAACGTACGCACGCACCGCAAGGTCCGCTTCCGATCCAAAGCAGAATCCCCATTTGGCCTACTGCCGCCATAAGATTCGTCAAGCTGTTCCAGCCTCAGGTGACAAATGGTCAAGTACCCTGTTGTGAATATCGGCGAGTTGCGTCGCATCGTGAACGACCTTCTGGATCATGTTGAATCCGTGAATGGCCCTGAGCTTCGACTTGACCAGGACTATTACTGGGATTTGAGCAGCGAGGCCATGTACGACGTCACCAAGAAGGTGTCTAACGTCGATCTGGTGGGAAGCCTCGGCGATAGTTGGGAGTTTCTACTGAACATGCAGCGCGACGACATCAAGCAAGATGGCCCTTCCCTCATGCTCATCCATGCGGCGCCACTGTTGCGCTATATCGGGGAGAAAGTGGGTCAGTAGGCGGAAGCGCCACCTTTCGGGTCGAAGCGGCCACCGTTTGGTATCCGGGCATGCCGCGCCATCTGCCAATCCAGTGCAGGGGATGATTTCATGCAGGCGACGTTCACTGGGCTGGTGCTCGTACTGGCAGGGATGAGCATGGCGTCAGCGTCCCATATCGGACAGGCCGCTTCGCGTGGCGACCTCAATGCGCCCGACACCTATTTCCGTTCGTCTTGGAAATCTACGTGCTCGGTTGCGGGCGGCCCCACGATCATCGAGTTCACGTCGGCTGGCGGAGATGCCACCGAGGACGATATGCAGGTGGTGGCAACGTGGCCTGACGGGTCGTCGACCAAGGTGGGCTTGAAACCGGGGCTCTTTCCCCAGTCCAGGGGATTTTCCAGCGCAAGTGCTGGCTGCGAGGGGATCGGTGTGACGGTGCCGCGGCAGGATCAGATGTTGCTTTGGATTAAACGCGACGAGAGACCGGCCAGGTCCCGCATGGTGCTGGTGTTACTGGACACGAATCAACGGCGCGTGCTTGATGCGGTGGACGACGCGGGAAACGAGCTGTGGGGCAGCGAACTGTGCCTGACAAAGTCGCAACCGGCACTTTACGAAACGGTACTTGTCGGCGGCTACCAGGCGCGCGGCCAGACTGCTGAACCTCTGGATCTGCCGCGTATCATGCGTATCGAAGTAGTTGGCAACCAACTGAAACTGACTTGGGGCGACTGGGTCTCCAAATCGCACAGGAAAGGTAGGTGCTTCGATTAATGGCGGGCAAAGAGTCAAGCGGTTAAAGCGTCCACGTCCGACCCCATGTCGACATGTCAGAGACCAGGCCGCATGTCGAAGCGGCGGCCCCGGGCATATGAAGACCGCGCTGGGCACCAAGGCCAGATGCGCCGATGGCGTTGAACCGTGCCCCGGCGCCTGACGATCTTGTGAATGGCTGCGCAACTTCCTGCGCTTTTCTTCAGTTCCTTGCGCCACGGGCGCTTTTTTATGCGATGTTGTCTGCACATCGCAAGTAACTGCAGAGAGTCTGCGGCTCCTTGCGGGGGACGCCAACCATTTCTCTTCTCAGGTACGGGACCAACATGAAGCGCGCTCTTTCCTTTCTTATCGTGGCCAGCTTGCTTGGCGCCAGCGGTCTGGCTGTTGCTTCGTCCCATGATGATCACGGTCATGGCAACGACAAGCATTGGGACGACGACCATGGTCATGGCCACAATCCCATGGACGAGGGCCGCCACGACAACGGCAAGCACAAGGGCTGGTACAAGAAGGGCGACCGCTTGCCGGATTACTACTATGCGCGCGAGTACTACATCGTCGATTACCCGCGGTATCACCTGCGCCGGCCGGATCCCGGCTATCGCTGGGTGCGCGCGGACGGCGGCCAGTTCTATCTGACGCTGATCTCCAGCGGCGTCGTCATCGATATCGCCGCCGACCTCTGATCGCACATCGGGTTCAGCAGGCCATCCTGGTTGACTGCCTGCTTCCGGCCGGAGGCAGGCCGTCGAGGCAAGTCGGAAGGCAAGCAGCAGGCGGCAGCGCCGCGACTGTCACCTGGGCTTCGCATTGCCCATAAACTACGCATCTTATCCAGGAGATGCCCGCTCGTGACGCACTATATCGGCCCCCTGCTCACGCGCTCCGTTGCCGACGGGCTGTTTGCTGCGCGCGATGCCGGCGCCAGTGAATGGGCGGGTTCGATGGACCTGGGGCGTTCGAGCGGCAGCGCAGCGCTGCACGCGGAAAGCTGGCAGTGGAAGGGCCAGAGCTATCCGTATCCGGCGAAGGTCAAGGATCGCACCATCTATTACTGGGACGGTGAGGCGTTCTCACCGGTGTCGCGCTATGCCGGCTCGCTGATCAAGCTGGTGCCCACCGAATGGGGGGCGCCTACCTTCGAGATCGACGGCATCAAGATGCTGCCCACCTCCAAGGAATCGCCGGTGGACGATGCGCGCCGCAAGGTGGCGTTGGTGGACCCGCGCGGCAAGGTGGTGCTCGATACCTGCGGCGGCCTCGGGTACTTCGCAGCGTGTTGCCTGGAGGCGGGCGTGGCGCGACTCCAGTCGTTCGAAAAGAATCCGGACGTGCTGTGGTTGCGCACCATCAATCCGTGGTCGCCGGATCCGGACTCCGATGCCGCTGGCGGCCGGCTTGAACTGACCCATGCGGATGTCTCGCAGGCGATCGTGCAGATCGCCGATGCCTCGGTGGATGCCTTGCTGCACGATCCACCGCGCTTTGGCATTGCCGGTGAGCTGTATTCGCAGGTCTTTTACGATCAGCTGGCGCGCGTGCTTCGTCGCGGTGGTCGCCTGTTCCATTACACCGGCAGCCCCAACAAGCTCACCAGCGATCGTGATGTTCCGCGCGAAGTGGCCAGGCGGCTGGAGAAGGCGGGTTTCCGTGCCGAGCTGGCATTGGATGGCGTACTCGCAACGCGGCGCTGAGCAGGGCGCTTGACGAGTAGACGGCTAAACATCTGACGGAGGTTTTGCATGTCTGGCAGAACGGCATCGTGTTACTGCGGTCAGTTGAGCATCGAGGTGCAGGGCGAGCCGCTAGGCGTCGGGGTCTGCCACTGCCTGGCCTGCCAGCAGCGCACGGGCAGCGTGTTTGCTGCGCTGGCGGGTTTTAGTGCGCCATACACGGTCACCGGCGATGCCACCGAATTCGTGCGTACCGGCGACCACGGCTCGCAGTTTCGCTTCCGCTTCTGCCCTGTGTGCGGGAGCAACGTGTTCCACACGGAAGAGGGCGTGGAGGGACGCGTCTCGGTGGCGGTGGGCGCTTTCGCAGATCCCTCATTTCCGCCACCGGCCGACTCGGTCTATGAAAGCCGGCGGCACTGCTGGGTGCAGTTGCCCGAAAACGTCACGCGCTACGACACCGACCCGTCCTAGCGCGCATTGTCACGCGATCACTCAATCCTTGATCGCGCCCAGCTGCTTGAGCAGGGTCAGGTTGTCTTCCAGATGCCAGTTTTCGACGATCTTGCCGCCGGTGACGCGATAGATGTCGGTGGCGATGAAATCGATCGCCTGTCCCTTGCCCTGGATGCCGTTGAAGTTGCCGGTGAAGTGGCCGGCGAAATGCAGATGCGACACCACGCGGTCGCCGACCACCAGCATCTGTTCCACCTCGCAAGTCAGGTCCGGCACCGCCTGGCGGAGCGCCTTGGAAGCCTGTAACGGACCGTCAGGCCCTTGCACGCGCCCCGGCGGCGGCGTGCGATCGACAAACTGAGGCGACAGCGCCTGCTTCGCCAGTGCTTCATCGCCGTTGTTCCAGAACGTGTCGTAGCGTCGGGCGGCCAGCACGTTGGCGCGGGCGGTGCCTTTGGGCAGGCTGGGATCAACGATTAGCTGTTTGGGCACGACCAGCGAGGCGTCGGTGGCCGCCTGGGCCAGGGGCGCGGCAGCAAGTGCAGCCAGGAGCAGGGGGGCGACGAGGTGACGAGCGGCCATGACCGGTCTCCGAAAGGGTGGCTTACGTTAGCGCCGGCCCGGTGACGAAAGAATCAGTGCGGCGCGCAAAGCATCCTTTCCAAAAACGAAAAAAAGGCCGGCCAAGGGGGCTTGAACCGGGCCGGACGAGCCCCAACAGGACGTGCGCCGTTGGGGTCGTCAAACGCATTTCAAGTGGCCATGCGATCTATTTGGACGGCTAAATAATCGCTGAAAGCGCTTCCTTGAATCACCTGCTGCCAGCCACATCTCCTTGTCACCGGTCGCTACGGGGCCGGTGCGTCGCTGCATGTTGCGCGACGTCTACCTGTTGCTCATTGGAGAATTGGTTATGCGTACTGTTCTGGATTTTTCGCCGCTGCATCGTTCCAGCATCGGCTTTGATCGCGTGTTCGACTTGCTGGAAGCAGCGCGCACGCAGGCCAACGACAACTGGCCGCCGTTCGACTCGGTAAAGCTCAGTGAAGACAGCTACCGCATCACGATGGCCCTGGCCGGCTTCAGCCGCGAAGACATCAGCCTCACCGTGCAGGCCAACATGCTTACCGTCAGCGGCGAGCGCAAGGGTGAGCAGGAAGGCGAAGTGCTGCATCGTGGCATTGCCAACCGCCCGTTCAACCGCCGCTTCGAGCTTGCCGAGCACGTGCAGGTGACCGGTGCGCGCATGGAGCATGGCCTGCTGGTGATCGACCTCAAGCGCGAAGTACCCGAGGCTTATAAGCTGCGCCGCGTCGAGATCAGTGACTCGGCGGTGTCGCCGTCCGTGTCGCAACTGCGCGATCAGGCCGCGTAATTGCAGCTGACCACAAGCTGATGGCATCGAGAGGGTGACGGCGTCGTCACCCTCTTTTTGCATGTCCGTGATGCGCGCCGGTGACACTGGTGTTCCATCGATCCAACGTCACAGGAGTACCGCATGCGGGCTAGTCGAATGCTCGTCACGGTGTTGATTGCCATGCTGGCGTGGCCGGCCGCGCATGCACAGCAGCTCGCCAATGAACCGGTGAAGCAGCTGGATCTCAAGCGCTATCTCGGTCAGTGGCACGAGATTGCGCATCTGCCGATGTTTTTCCAGCGCCAGTGCGTGGACAACATCAGTGCCGCCTACCGCTCGTTGCCCGACGGCCAGGTGAGCGTGCGCAACGCCTGCCGCACGCGCAATGGCGAGATGGACGCATCCGATGGCATCGCACGCACCACGCCGGTGGCCGGCGCACTCAAGGTGCGCTTTGCGCCTTCATGGTTGTCCTGGGTGCCCTGGGTGTGGGCGGACTACTGGGTGCTGGATGTGGACCCGGATTATCGCTGGGCGCTGGTGGGCAGCCCGAGCCGAAACTATCTGTGGGTGTTGTCGCGCGATGCGCACATGCAGCGCAGCCAGTTCGAGGCCTTGCGTCATCGCGCGGCAGAGCGCGGCTATCCCACCGAGCGGCTGGTGATGTCCGCGCCGCTCGATTAAGCGTCGTCGGCGCGTTCGCGCACGCGATCCATCAGCTCGCGCAGGCGCTTTTGCTCATCACGGCTGAGCACGCCGAACAGCTGTTCCACCGCGTGCCGCTTGGGTCCCTGCACCTCGTCGAGCTTGGCCTGGCCGACCGCGGTGATGATCACCAGCTGGGCACGCCGGTCGCTGGGGTGGGGCGAGCGCTCGATCCAGCCACTTTCCTCCAGTGCATCCAGCGCCGTGGTCACGGTGCGGGGTGCGTAACCCATCTGCGTGGCGATATCGCTGGGCCGGCACGGCGCCAGTCGGGCCACCAGGGCCAGCAGCTTGGCCTGCGAGAGCGAGAGGCCGGCCGCCGTCATGGCCGCGTCGACGTGCTTGCGCACCAGGTGATGCAGCGCGAGAAAGGCATCGGCCAGTTCGACCGTGGCCGACTTGCCGGGGGTTGACTTGGTTGGGGGCGTCATGGAAAAGTATTGAGCAAGCTCACTATGAGTTGCATCCATTATACCGTCGCGCCCCCACCGCGACCAGCGAGGTCCCCATGTCCACCTCTCCCCGTGAAATCCGGCGCGTCCGCCATCCCCTGAAAATGCGCGAACTGACCGTAAAGCGCCTGACCCCGGTCTCGCCGCGCCTGCTGCGCGTCACCCTTACCGGCGATCTGGACGACTTCGTGTCCGCCTCATTCGACGATCACGTGAAGCTGTTCCTGCCGGCCGATGGCGAGTCACGGCCAGCGTTGCCCACCGTGACCGAGCAGGGCATGACCTTCGATCCATCACGTCCGCGCCCTCCCAGCCGCGACTACACCCCGCGCCGTTACGACCGGGCCGCCAACGAGCTGGATATCGAATTCGTGCTTCATGGCGACGGTCCAGCCGTGTCGTGGGCGCGAAACGCCAGAGTGGGCGGCGTGCTGGGCCTGGGCGGCCCGCGAGGTTCATCGATTCTGCCCGACGGGCTGGACTGGTACCTGCTGGTCGGTGACGAAACCGCCTTGCCGGCCATCGCGCGTCACCTGGAAGAGGCCGCAGCGGACGAATGCATCGTCGCTCTGGTTGAAGTGGAGAGCGCCGACGCCCGCTTCGACATCACCACCGCAGCAAACGCCAGTGTCACCTGGCTGTGCCGGGAGGCCGGCGACGCCGGGCTGGCGGACGCCGTGGCCGAGTTGATCCTGCCCGAAGGCGACGGCTTCGCGTGGGCGGCCGGCGAGTACGCCAACATCCGCCAGGTGCGGCAACGCCTGATCGATGTGCATGGGCTGGACCGCCAGCGCATCCGTGCCTCCAGCTATTGGAAGCAGGGCGAAGTGGCCAGCCATGAAACGCTGACCGACTGAGGTCAGGCGCGCGCTCTACGTAGTTTTGCTATTCCACTTTGCAAACTGCGGGCGTCAAATGAAGCGCTCAGGGCCGGCGCTACGCATACCCAGGCCTTCATCGTGAGGTGACAATCATGTCGAAGACGAAGGACGGGCAAGCTCCCAAGGTCACCCGCATGTCGAGGACGAAGGACGAGCGAGCTCCCAAGGTCACCCGCAAGCGCCCCGCGAGCGCGGGCAACGGGCCCTACGACAAGTTCGCCCATCGCGGCGACGGGCCGCTGTCGCAGGAGAGCTGGCTGAAGAGTCCGGGCGATCGTCAGGCGATGGCACGCGCCATCCGCGACAAGGTGACCCGCAAGTCGCTGGGTGGCTGGAAGCCGGCGAAGAATCGCTTCGATCCCGTCGATGTGCTGATGGAAACCTCCAAGGGCCGCGTGGAATCGCTGGTGCCGATCCGTTATGGCCGTATGATGGCCTCGCCGTTTGCTTTCTATCGCGGCGCGGCGGCGATCATGGCGGCGGACCTGGCCACCACCGCGAGCACCGGCATCCATCTGCAGATTTGCGGCGACTGCCATCTGGTCAACTTCGGCGGCTTCGCCACGCCCGAACGCAAGCTGGTGTTCGACATCAACGATTTCGACGAAACCACCGTGGGCCCGTGGGAATGGGACATCAAGCGCTTGTGCGCGAGCCTGGTGGTGGCCTCACGCGCGAACGGCTTCAGCGAGGGCGACGCCAAGGACATCGCGTGGGAGGCCGCAACCGCCTACCGCACGCACGTGGCCGACTACGCCCAGATGCCGGTACTGGAGGGGTGGTACGACCATATCGATCTGCAGGACGTGATCGATCGCATGCGCGACGAGGAGATGAAAAAGCTCGCGACCAAGAGCGTGCACAAGGCCGTGCAATACACCGCGCATACCAAGGAATTCATCAAACTCACTGTCGAAGGCGGCTCACCGCCGCGCATCCAGGACGAGCCGCCGCTGATTTACCACGACGAGGACCTGGCGAACTACATCTCGCCGGACGAGCGCGCCGCCGCGTTTGCTGACTATCGCGAGTCGCTGCTGCCCGAACGGCGCGTGCTGCTGGATCGCTTCAATGCGGTGGACTCGGCCGTGAAGGTGGTGGGCGTGGGCAGCGTGGGCACCTATTGCGGCATCTTGCTGATGGTGTCGGGCAATGGCGATCCCTTGTTCCTGCAGTTCAAGGAGGCGCGGCAATCGGTGATCGATCCATTTGTCGCCAACAAGCCCTACAAGCACCAAGGCCAGCGCATCGTGTCCGGCCAGCGCCTGATGCAATCGGCCAGCGATTTGTTTCTGGGCTGGTCGCAAGGGCCTCGGCGCCACTTCTATGTGCGCCAGCTGCGTGATGCGAAGGTTTCGCCCCAGGTGGAGATCATGCGCGTCCCCAATCTGCGTCGTTACGGTCGCCTGTGTGCACACGCGCTGGCACGCGCGCACACGCGTTCGGGCGATGCGGTGCTGTTGTCCGCGTACCTGGGCAAGAGCGATGCGTTTGCCGATGCCATCGCCTCATTCGCGGTGCCGTATGCGGACCAGAACGATCGCGACCACGCGACGCTGGTGAAGGCTGTGCGCGCCGGCAAGGTCGATGCGATGACCATCCCTTAGTGCGACGGCGGCGCTGTCTGCAGGAGTCGCGTCGCCAGCTCCACGCTGTGCGGTGCGGCCAGGCCGCCGAAGTGGTTGTCCACTTCATCCAGCTGTTGTTTCGCCGCGGCGATGTCGTTGCGCGCCCATGCCGCATCGACCTTGGCCAGCGCCTGTTCCAGTTCGCTGGCGATACGTGCGCGGCATGCCTGAAGCCGGGTGGCGTCGGGTGGTTGGTGGCTTTCCAGCGACGTCAGGGCGCGATCCAGTGCAGCGGCGCTGGCCAGGTCATGACCTGTCGAGGGGATCGAGCGCAGGTCGACATCGTCGATGCACCATTCGTGCAGGGAATGGCGGCTTTGCCGGTCCACGTCCATCCGGGCGGAATCTTGCTGGCCGGTGAAATAGACGATGCGCGTGCCCGTCTGAAACTGTTCAAGCAAGGCTCGCGGAGGCAGCGGAACAGCGCTGCCGATGGGATCGCTGCCGGCCTCCAGCAATGCACCGTGGAACAAGTCCGGATAGCCAAGCGCAAGGCGTAACGCCACACGCGAGCCGCCGGAGAAGCCCGCGATATAGACACGCTGTGGATTCACGCGGTATCGCGCCATGGCGTTGACGGCGGCAAGCAAGGCCACGGGATCGCGACGATCGAGCGGGCTTGTGTCGTTGCCGATATTCGCGGCGGTTACAAAGATCATGCCGTGGCGATCGAGGATAGACGTCCATTCACTCGGCACCCGCGCCTCGTTCCACGGTGGCACGAACACGAGCAGGGCGTAACCGTCGGGCGGCGCCTGCGCAGGCACGTACAGGGCAAACTGCTCGCGCGTCAGGTCGATGGGTTGGTCGACAATCGCGGTGCCCGTCGACGCGGCGCGTTGCTGCAGCCGCCAGCCATTCAAGGGCGTCACCAGTCGTCGCATCAGCTCGGGGCTGCTGGAGACGCTGCCGTATTGCGTGAACACCACCTTGGTGAGGACGCCCTGGGCACCATCGCTGGCCGAGGCGGCAAACGCCACCCCGGCCATGCATGCCAAAAAAAGGCCACGACAGTTCATCTTGAAAGACTAGCACCGCGATTGCACGGCGCGGCCGGTTGTACGGGTTACTTGCCGGGCGTTTGTGGCATCACCATCGTGCTGGTCCCGTACGGGGGGTGCAGGGTGCCCTTCGCGTAGTCGATGGTCAGCTGCATATAGCCGGCCGAATAACGCGTGCTTACGCGCTCGCCATCGGGCTTCAACTCGTACTCGGTCATGCCGTGCTCGGCATGCGGAAACAGCGCGGTGGTGATCGGCAGACCCTTGGCTTGCAGCGAGGCCAGCCGGCGCAGGGTCTCGCCGCTGGGTGCATCGATATCGTCCTGCGCCAATTCCCACAGCTGCGGCGTGTGGAGTTTCTCAAGCACGGCCATGGAGTCGTAATGCCACGGCGTGTTCCACATATACGCCTTGCCCTTTTCGCGGATATCGGCGCTGCTCATGGGCAGCACGAGATAGCTAAAATYGCCGCGCACATCCTTGTACCAGGGCTCCTTGCCGTACTTGGCCTTGGCTGCGTCGAGCTGGTCGTAGCCTTCGGCGAGATGGCTGGAGAGGATCAGTCCGATGGCATCGGAGAGCTCCCACGCCTTGTCGATCACCGACTGGTCGTAGCCCTTGAGCTTGAGGTCGAACGCGACGGCTTCGCGATCTTCTTCCAGCGGCGAGATGGCAAGGCCATAGCCCACGATCACGAAATCCACCTTGGTGCGCGAGGCGGCGAGCGGTGCCACCCAGCCGCCCTGGCTGCCGCCTCGATAGCCCACGCGGCCTGCGCGCGCGCCGGCCAGGCGACGGGCCTCGGCGACCGCGGCCACCGCGTCGTTGGCGAGCACGTTGAAATCCTGCGTGTAGATGCCACCGGAGGCGCCGGTGCCGCGCTTGTCGTAGACGAAGGCGCCCACGCCTTCGGCCGGAAGTTCGCGCTGCATGAAGTCGAAGGAGAGCGCCGAATCATGCTCCGAGCCGTGCACCAGCACGACCACCGGAACCTTGGCCTTGCCTGGCGGAAGGATCAGCCGGCCGACCAGCCGCGTGCCGCCGTCGCCGGCAAAGGTGATGTCCTGCATCTGCAAGGCGATGCGCTCGCCCTCCTTGCCATCGAAGGTCAGCTTGCCCTCGGCGCAATCGCTGAAACGCACGTCCTTGCCATCGGGCCGGTCAGTCCAGCCAAAATGGCTGGTCCATACCTCGTTCGCGCCGCGGGTGAGCTTGCCGGTGCTGCCATCGAGGCGTCGCCAGCGCAGCCCAGCGTCATCCGTTGGCGCAATGTCCAGCGTGCTGCCATCGCTCAGACGATAAGCGCCGACATGGCAATTGGCGGTTGGTGTGGCAGCGGCAAGCAAGGTGGCGAGTAGCGTGGCTAGCATGGACGTTTCCATCGTCGATGAGTGATGGGCAGGCTAGCACCGGGGCCGCACGCACCCACTGGCCGCAAGTCATGGCGGTGCCAAGAGTCATGGCTGGATACGCGGATGCAGTGTGCGGCATTCGCGACGGGCCGGCCCCTCGTCGTGTCAATCAACTGCCATCAGATAGGATGATCATGCGCGGATCATTGCGCCGCTCTGGCGCATTCAATCCATCGCAAGGAGTTGCCGTGCGTCGTCTAGGTTGGGTCGTTTTTGTCGTGGGGACATTGGTGATGACTGCCGCTATCCAAGCTCATGAAGCACCGATTGCAAAGAAGGTGCTGGTGATCGGCCATCGCGGCGCGAGCGCGCTGCGGCCGGAACATACGCTGGCCTCGTACGGCAAGGCGATCGCCGATGGGGCGGATTTCATCGAGCCGGATCTGGTGATGACGCGCGACGGCGTGCCGGTGGCGCGCCATGAAAACGAGATCAGCGGCACCACCGACGTGGCGAAGCATGCGGAATTTGCCGCGCGCAAAACCACCAAGACCGTCGATGGCGAAAAAGTCACCGGCTGGTTCACCGAAGATTTCACGCTGGCCGAGTTGAAGACCCTGCGTGCCCGCGAACGTTTGCCGGAGTTTCGCAGCACCGCGTACGACGGCCAGTTCCAGATCCCCACGCTGGACGAAATCATCGACTTCGTGGCTGCCGAGTCGGCCACGCAAGGTCGTCCGATCGGCATCATCCCGGAGATCAAGCACGGCACGTATTTCCAGAAGCTTGGCATGCCGATGGAGGATCGCGTGCTGGCGATCCTGGCCGCTCACGCGTACACGCGCACGGCGCCGGTGGAGATCCAGTCGTTCGAGATCGCCAACCTGCGTTATCTGCGCGGAAAGCTGGGCAAGGATCATCCCAATATCCGCCTGCTGCAGTTGCTCGGCGATGCGAACGAGCAACCCTATGACGTGGTGGCCGCAGGCAAGCAGCTGAGCTATGCGCAGATGATGACGCCGGCGGGGCTGCGCGAGATCGCCGCTTATGCCGATGCTATTGGGCCGTCTGTTCGCTCCATCATTCCGCTGGCTGCGGATGGCAGCCTGGGCCGTCCGACGGCGCTGGCGCATGACGCGCATGCGGTGAAACTGGAGCTGCATCCCTATACGTTCCGGCCGGAGAATTTCTTCCAGGCGAAGAATTTCTGGAAGGGGAGTGACCCGAAGACGTTCAACGAAGCGGGTTCGATTGCCGAGATTCGGGCGTATCTGGATGCGGGAGTGGATGCGTTTTTTACCGATGATCCGGCGATTGGGCGGAAGGCGTTGGATGGGAGGTGATCGGGCGCTCTTTGACCCCCGGATAATGCGCCTTCCGGGCCTACGGCCCTGCCGGTGCGGACAGGCTCCGTTGTAGGAGCGCACTTGTGCGCGACCAGCCAACGGAGCGGTACACCCCAGCGCGGCGTGTCGCGCACAAGTGCGCTCCTACAAGGGGTAGGTACGCTGGTGGGTCACGGATTGCAGCGTGCGCTCCTATAAAGGGTTCGCTTGCTTTGGGTGCGCCGAGGGCTGTTTGTGGGAGCGCACCCTGTGCGCGACAGTCACGCCTGGGTGTACCGCTCCGTAGGGTTGTCGCGCACAGGGTGCGCTCCCACAGGCGAGCAGGCACGGCAGAGGGCAAGGCTCACAAACCCTCCATCCCGCCAAATTTTTTGCACCGCGACAGGGCCCCGGAGGCCATTGGTTCTACCATTGGTGGCATCAATGGATCGGGGAATCCATGCATGTCTGTTTCAAACGCCACGATGAGGTCGGCCTCGTCGCTATGGACGGGTCTCGCCGTGCTGCTGCTGGCGCTGGGTGCGATCGCTGGGGCCACATTCGCAACCGCCGGTGAGATCGACGGCTGGCGGTGGCTGCACTGGGTCTGCAAGCCGCTGGCCACCCTGTTGATCCTGGCTACGGCCTGGCGGGCCAAGCCGGCCGTGTCGACGCGCTACCGGCGCTGGATCGTGGCCGGCATGGCGTGCTCGCTGGTCGGCGATGTATTCCTGATGCTCCCGCAGGACGCCTTTGTGGCGGGACTGGTGTCGTTTCTGCTGGCGCACGCCTGTTTCATCGTGGCGCTGCTGGGAGACAGCCGTTTCGCCGAACGTCCCTGGGGCATGCTGGCCTGTGTCGCGTACGGCGTGTTCAACCTGTGGGCGCTATGGCCCTCGTTGCCGGTGCCGCTGCATTTGCCGGTGGTGGTCTATGTGCTGGTGCTGGCCTGCATGGGTGGCCAGGCGGTGGTGCGTGAGCGCAAGCACGCCACCGATGAGCTGGCGACCTCGGCCCACTGGTCGATGATGGGCGCGCTGATCTTCATGCTCAGCGATACACTGCTGGCCTGGGATCGCTTCCGCTTCGTCATACCGCTGTCGACGTTGTGGGTGCTGGTGACCTATTACACGGCCATGTGGTGTCTGGCGCGGTCGGTACGCGGAGGTGTTGAGCGGCGATGAACATGCAGGAAATCATCATCACCTGGGCGACACCGGTGTTCTTCGCCCTGATTGCGCTGGAACTGCTGGTGGCGAAGCTGCGCGGTCGCCGCGTCTATCACGGCAGCGATGCGATCAACAGTCTCGGGCTGGGTGTGATCTCGCAGATCGTGGCCGTCTTCAGCAAGCTGCTTACGCTCGGCATCTATGCGTGGTGCGTGCAGCGCTTCGCCCTTTTTGCGTTGCCCGCGAACAGCGTATGGGTGTGGATCTCCGCGCTGCTGCTCTATGATTTTTGCTACTACTGGCTGCATCGCGCGGGCCACGAGGTGAACATCCTCTGGGCGGCGCACGTGGTGCATCACCAGAGCGAGGATTACAACCTCTCCACCGCGCTGCGCCAGACCGGCAGCGGCGTGTTGCTGGGCTGGTTGTTCTATCTGCCGATGGCCATCCTCGGCTATCCGCTGGAAGTGTTCGTGGTGGTGGCGCTGATCGATCTGCTCTACCAGTTCTGGGTGCATACCGAACTGGTCGGGCGGCTGGGCTGGTTCGATCGCGTGTTCTGCTCGCCGTCCAACCATCGCGCGCACCACGCGGTGAACGATCGTTACCTGGACCGCAACTACGGCGGCATCCTGATCGTGTGGGATCGCATGTTCGGCACCTTCATCGAAGAAGATGACACCGATCCGCCGATCTACGGCACGCGCTCGCCGTTGCGCAGCTGGAACCCGCTATGGGCCAACGCCGAGGTGTATTGGGCGACGGCCAAAGACGCCTGGCATGCCCGCCGCTGGCGCGACAAGCTGCTGGTGTGGCTCAAGCCGCCGGGCTGGCGTCCTGCGGATGTGGCCGAGCACTTTCCCAAGCCGGCCTTCGATATCCAGCGCGAGCGTTTTCTGCCGCCGCTCACTCGCGGGTACATGATTTACAGCCTGGTGCAGTTTGCGTTGCTGCTGGGTATGGCGGTGCAGTTTCTCGATCTGGCCAAGCATTTGCCGGCGGCTGCATTGATTGGCTATGCCGTTTTCCTGGTGCTGAGCCTCGCCGCGCTGGGAGCACTCACGGAGGGTCGTCGCTTGGGCGTCGGCCTGGAGCTCGCCCGCCTGCTGGCGACTGCGGCGGTCCCGCTGCTTACCGGTGGCTGGTTCGGTGCACCGCAGCTGGCGGCCGGGCCGCTGGCTGCCCTGGTCGCCGTTCCGGCCATCAGCGCGCTGGTGCTGGCCTGGCTGGCGCTCTCGACTGCAGGGCGCGCAGGCGCCGGAAAACCCATCCCCGGCTAGGACCTATGGCACTCCCCCGCAGCTGCAGCATGGCAGGGGCGGGGGCATTCGCTATGATCGCGGCTCGTTTCCCGGGGATGAGCTGATGGGTTTCCTTGATAAGTTGGTGCGCCACAAGCCTGTGGAGCTGTTGCAGGCGGAGGCCGGCAAGCGTGGCGATTTCCGTCGCGTGTTGGGTCTGTGGCAACTCACCGCCATCGGTATCGGCGGCATTATCGGCGTCGGCGTGTTCGTGCTGGCGGGCAAGCAGGCGGCGATCAACGCCGGACCTGCGGTGGCCATCTCCTTCCTGATCGCAGGCATTGCCAGCGCCGCGGCAGCACTGTGCTACGCCGAATTCGCCGGCATGATTCCGGTGACCGGCAGCGCCTATACCTATGGTTATGCGGTGCTCGGCGAACTGGCCGCGTGGCTGATCGGTTGGGATCTGTTGCTGGAGTACGCCTTGATCGTCGCGGTGGTGGCGATCGGCTGGTCCGGCTATGTGCAATCGGCGTTGACCAGCATGGGCATCACGATGCCTCTATGGGCGCAAGGCGCCATCGGCACGGGCGAAGGGCACGTGTTCAACGTGGTCGCCGCGCTGGTGACGCTGGCGGTGGCGGCGCTGCTGATTTTCCGCACCGAGTGGGGCGCACGCTTCAACACGGTGGTGGTGGCGATCAAGGTCGCGGCGGTCGCGCTGGTGATCGGCGTCGGCGTTTTCTATATCAATCCGGCCAACTGGGTGCCCTTCATCCCTGCGCGCGTGATCGGCGCGGACGGCGTTGGCCATTTCGGATACCAGGGTGTCGGCGCGGCGGCAGCGGTGGTGTTCTTCGCCGTGTTCGGCTACGACACGTTGACCACGGCGGCGGAGGAATCGAAGAATCCGCAGCGCGACCTGCCGCGTGCGGTGCTGTTGTCGCTCGGCATCTCGATGGCGATGTACCTGGCGGTGTCGATGGTGCTCACCGGCATCGCGCACTACAGCACGCTCAATACCGATGCACCGGTGTCCGATGCCTTCAAGGGTTTGGGCCTGCACTGGGTGGCGCTGACGGTGTCCATCTCGGCGGTGTTCGGCCTGCTCAGCGTGCTGTTCGCCTTCATGCTGGGCGCCACGCGCATCTGGTTTGCGCTGTCGCGTGACGGCTTGCTGCCGGGCTGGTTTGCCCACGTGCATCCGCGCTACGGCACGCCGCATCGTCCCACCATCGTGCTCGGTGTATTCACCGCGCTGGTGGCTGGCCTGCTGCCGATCGAGGAAGTGGCCAAGCTGGTGAACATCGGCGTGCTGTCAGCCTTCATCGTGATCTGCACCTCGGTGATGATCCTGCGCAAGCGCAAGCCGGATCTGCATCGCTCCTTCCGTACGCCGTGGGTGCCGCTGATCCCGCTGATCGGCATCGCGTTTTCCATCTGGCTGCTGGCGGAACTGCCGGCGGTGACGTGGAAGGTGTTCCTGATCTGGGTGAGCCTTGGATTGCTGGTGTATCTGGGTTATGGCATTCGCCATAGCAAGTTGGAGAAGATGCAGTAGCGATCGATTTGCCTGTGTAGGAGCGCACTTGTGCGCGACCCAACCTGGCGACAGCCTGCCAGTCCGCGGTCGCGCACAAGTGCGCTCCTACAAGGGGATGGCCAGTCCGTGGCGCCAAAAAAAACGGCCGCTTTCGCGGCCGTTTTTTGTTTCCACCGTCAACCGACGCTTAGAACTTCACTTCCACCGAAGCGGAGTACGTCGCCACATTGGCATTGGTCTGCGGCTCTTGCGCGCCGTCGCGACCGTACTTGATGTGGTAGTTGTCGTAATTGATGCCGAGCGCCACGTTCTTGGTGACGTCGTAACCCACGCCGGCGCCGGCGTACCAGCCGTTGTTCCAGCTGCGCTCGCTGGCGGTGGTGTCACCCACGGTGACTGCGCCGGTGGTGCGCGAGCGCAGGTAGCCGCCGTGACCGGTGACAAACCAGTTGTTGTAGAAGTTGTACTTGCCGGTCACGCCGATCTGGCCGACGCGCGGCTTGGCCGAGGTGCTGGCGAAATCGAAGTCGTTCTTGACCTTGCCCAGATAGGCATAGCCGATTTCAGCGCCGACGATGCCGTTCCAGCGCCAGCCGAAGCGCACGTTCTGGAACACGTCGGTCTTGTCCGAGACACCGCCGAGACGGTAGTTGCTCTGGCCCAGGTTGCCGGCAACAAAGAAATTGTCGAGCTGGTTGGATTCGTCAGCCTTGGCAGCGAAAGGCGCAACAGCGACCACGGCCAATGCGGCCGCAAGAAGAGTCTTGTTCATGGAATGCTCCATCTATTTTTGTGACCCGTCGCGACAACAGGGGGAAATGTCGCTACGGTCCGCGCGGGGATCGCGGTGAAAAAAGAATACGGGTTTTTAACGCGCTGAAAACCCGTGAACGGTTTTGCGGAAGGGCGATGTTCAGACACTTCCATGACCAATGGCAGGGGGTGCGATATGTCAACGCGCATTAGCATCAGAGATTCATGTTTCGTGCAGCTGCATCATGTGCACGACTGCTTATCCCAGGGGGAATCTCTTGAAAGTTTCGCGTCTCGCTTCCGCCATCCTCGCTTCGGCCGTTGGCCTGGGCAGCTTTGCGGCACTCGCCGATGTGCCTGCGCCGCAGGACATTCCGTTCAATGGCACGCTGAAGATCAACGTCGACGCGACCGATCTTGCCCACCGCGTTTTCCGCGTGCACGAAACGGTGCCGGCGCAGGCGGGTCCGCTCACGTTGCTGTATCCGCAGTGGCTGCCGGGCAATCACTCACCGACGGGCCCGATCGACAAGCTCGCTGGCCTGACCGTGAAGGCGAATGGCAAGGTCATTCCCTGGAAGCGCGATCCGCTCAACGTCTACGCCTTCCACGTGGACGTGCCCCAGGGAGCGAACGAAGTACAGGTGGAGTTCCAGTTCCTTTCCGCGCAGGACCTCCGCCAGGGCCGCGTAGTGATGACGCCGGAGATGCTCAACCTGCAGTGGAACTCGGTATCGCTGTATCCGGCCGGTTATTTCGCCCACCAGATCAAGGCCGAAACCAGCGTGACCTTCCCGGCTGGCTGGCAGTACGGCAGTGCACTCGAAATGGCCTCGCGCAACGGCGACACGGTGACCTTCAAGCCGATCGACTATGACGATCTGGTCGACTCGCCGATTTTCGCCGGCAAGTACTTCAAGCGAGTGGATCTCGATCCGGGTGCCAAGACGCCCGTGTTCCTCAACATCGTGGCGGACGATGCGAAATTCCTCGAGATCAAGCCCGAGCAGCTGAAGGTGCACCAGAACCTGGTGCAGCAGATGTACAAGTTGTACGGCGCCCATCACTACGATCACTACGATTTCCTGTTCTCGCTCAGCGACAAGATGTCGGGCATCGGCCTCGAACATCACCGTTCCAGCGAAAACGGCGTGGGCACCGGTTACTTCACCGAGTGGGACAAGAACATGACCATGCGCGACCTGCTCTCGCATGAGTTCAACCACTCGTGGGACGGCAAGTACCGCCGCGGCGCCGACCTGAGCACGCCGAGCTTCAACGTGCCCATGCAGGACAGCCTGTTGTGGGTGTACGAAGGACAGACGCAGTTCTGGGGCTATGTGATGGCCGCGCGCTCGGGCCTGTGGAAGCAGGACCAGGCGTTGGACATGCTGGCCAACGTTGCCGCCACCTACGATCGCGGCCGCCCGGGCCTGCAGCAGTGGCGCAACATCCAGGACACCACCAACGACCCGATCATCGCGATGCGCCGCCCGCTGCCGTATCGCAATTACCAGATGAGCGAGGACTACTATTCCGGCGGCCAGATGATCTGGCTCGACGTGGACGGCAAGCTGCGTGATCTCACCAGCAACAAGCGTTCCATCGACGATTTCGCCAAGGCGTTCTTCGGCGTCAAGAACGGCGATTGGGACGTCAACACCTACACCTTCGACGATGTGGTGAAGACGCTCAACGATATCGCCCCGTACGACTGGACGAGCTATCTGCGCGAGCGTCTGGACGGCCACGGCCCGATCATCGGCGGCTTCGAGGCGAACGGCTGGAAGCTGGTCTACAACGACAAGCCTTCCGACGTGGCCAAGGCGATGGAAACGCGCGCTGGCGGCGCCAACCTGACTTATTCGCTGGGCGTGTCGATGGGCAAGGCCGGCGACATCGTCGACGTGCTGTGGGACGGCCCCGCCTTCAAGGCAGGCCTGTCGCCGGGCATGAAGGTGATCGCAGTCAACGGCAAGGAATATTCCAGCGACGCCATCAAGGACGCCGTGACGGCTGCCGCGAAGGACAAGAACCAGCCGGTGGAATTGCTGGTGAAGAATTTCGACGAGTACAAGACGCTGCGCGTGGATTACCACGATGGATTGAAGTATCCGCATCTGGAGCGGATCGAAGGCAAGGCGGATCGTTTGTCGGAATTGCTTAAGCCGCGCTGAGGCGCGCCGCTTGTCGCCGCTCTCCCGGCGGGCTCCGGGGTTTTTTCGACAGGACATCCGTGTCCTGTCGAAAATCTGGCCGCATCCACGTGGTCACCCTGCGGGCTTTCCTTCACCCGCCCGCCGCGTCACGCGGGACCCCGTGGAGCGAGAGCCACATCAAGAACCGAATCACGCCCGGCATCGCCGGGCGTCTTCTTTTTGTAGGAGCGCACTTGTGCGCGACCAGCCGGAGCGATGCACCGCGACGCTGCGGTCGCGCACAAGTGCGCTCCTACAAGGGTGACGCAGGTATGGGGATGGCGGATCAACCTTGCCGGTCGGCTCTTTGTGGGAGCGCACCCTGTGCGCGACAAACCTACGGAGCGGTACACCCCAGCGTGGCCGTCGCGCACAGGGTGCGCTCCCACAGACAGGCCGCCACGCCATGGCCGACGGGTTAAGGCCGAAGCGCAGCGAGGCCCCGCTTTAAGTCCTCAGCGATTCGGGCGCGTTGCGCAGCGCTTGGAAGTACCCCCTGTGTACCCTCGGAGGTTGTCCCATCAGACGCGCCTCGAGCGTTCGGGCTTATCCCAACACGATGCTGCGGGCGTTTTAGGCCATTCTCTTTGGGTTACTTTCGACGCGAAGCTAGTCCCGAGGGATCTCTTGGGCCAGCAAGAGAAAAGTGACTCGGTCGGCGGCAGCCGTTCGAAACGCCCGCCGCGTCCCGCAGGGACTAGCTTCGCGTCGTAGGCGGCACCCTGGCCTCGAGGCGACAACTGAACACCGAAGCTCTGCAATCCGGCCTACACCGGAATGACAAGCAAAGGGGCGGCTCGCGCCAAATCGACCACGCGCCACACCAACAAACCCACCCCGCCCCCACATGGGCTCCCGCCCCCAACTCCGCTATACTGCGCCCTCGCCGTGCCCCGGAGCCCCGGTTCCACGCACGCGCCGACGCTCATGCGCCCGTAGCTCAGCCGGATAGAGTAGTGGCTTCCGAAGCCATTGGTCGGGGGTTCGAATCCCTCCGGGCGCGCCACCTCCTAAGCCTGTGTCTGCCCTGCGGGCAGCATCGTCCAAGTCGCTATCGCTATTGGCTGCTGGCATCGCGATGCCTCATGCGTTCCAATGAGGCGCCATGGACACGAGTAGCGAGCCGTGCAGCGACCTGAGGTAAAGGCCTTCTTCGACGAGTCGACCAACACCTTCAGCTACGTCGTGGCCGATCCGGCGACGCGCGAGGCGGCGGTGATCGACAGCGTGCTGGACTATGACGCAGTCTCCGGCCGCACCCGGCGCGATTCGGCCAACGCCATGATCGACTTCGTCAAGGCGCAGGGGCTGGCGCTGGAGTGGGTCATCGATACCCATGTGCATGCGGATCATCTTTCCGCCGCGCCTTACGTGCAATCCGTGCTCGGCGGAAAGCTTGCCATTGGCGAGCACATCCGCGAGGTGCAGGAAACATTCGGCAAGATCTTCAACGCCGGCGACGCATTCCAGCGTGACGGCAGCCAGTTCGATCATCTGTTCAAGGACGGCGAGCGTTACCGCGTCGGCAGCATCGAGGCAGTAGCGATGCACACGCCAGGCCACACGCCCGCGTGCATGACGCATGTGATCGGCGATGCGGCCTTCGTCGGCGACACCTTGTTCATGCCGGACTACGGCACGGCGCGTTGCGATTTTCCCGGTGGCGACGCGCGCACGCTGTACCGTTCCATCCAGCAGCTCTTTACCCTGCCGGACGCAACCCGCGTATTCCTGTGCCACGACTACAAGGCGCCGGGTCGCGATGTCTTCGCGCATGAAACCACGGTGGGCGAAGAGCGCCGCGCGAACATCCACGTGCGCGCAGGCAGCGATGAAGACGACTTCGTGCGCATGCGCAGCACACGCGATGCGACGCTCTCGATGCCGCGGCTGCTGCTGCCAGCGGTGCAGGTGAACATGCGCGCGGGTCGCTTGCCGCCCTCGGAAGACAACGGCATCAGCTATCTGAAAATTCCGCTGGACACCTTGTGAGCGCGGCAGCAGTTACTCAGCGCGAGCCCTGCGAGTGACATAGCTGTTTCTCGAAGGCCTTCACCTGCTGATCGGCTTCGTCGCGCGCGATGCCGTAGCGCTGCTGCAGTTTGCCCGATAGATATTCGGCATTGCCTTCGGCGATTCGCAAATCGTCGCTCGTGAGTTTGCCCCAGTGCTGCTTGATCTGGCCGCCTATCTGTTTCCACTGGCCCTGGATATTGCGCTGTTTCATGACAAATCCTCGATGGATGGCCCATCGTGCCGTACGCACCACGCTGCAATTCAAGCAAGCCGCGAGTTAAGTCCACGTGCCATCGATGTAGTGGTTTTGGCCGGATTTCACCCCCTCCGCAACCGGTTGAGACGGCGTTCGCATTGCGTCGACACGCGGGATGCGTCGATGCTGTCTCGGGCGCTCGCGCGACGAGGGGGAGGGCGGCATGTTCCTGCCTGGGCCGTGAGCGTCTGCGGGCTGCTGGTGCCCGCCTTTCAACCTCAAGGAGGGTCGCGACTATGAGTTCCATCCTGCATCGGGGCGTCAGCCGCACGGGCTGGCTGCTGGTGTTCTACGGCGTCATCTCCATCCTGTTTGGCATCAGCGCGCTGGTATGGCCGGGCGGCACCGTGATTGCGCTGACCTGGGCGTTTGGCGTGATGGCCCTGGCGGAGGGCATCATCAGCGTGTTCGCCCTGTTCAATCGCCATCTGGCCATGTCGCGCGGCTGGCTGATCGTGTACGCGGTCGCCTCCATCGTGTTCGGGTTGCTGGCGATCTGGCATCCGCTGGCCGTGGTCAATGTGTTGCTGTTGTTCCTGGCGGCGTGGCTGATCGTGGCGGGCATCTACCGCATCGTGTTCGCCATCCGCGTGCGCAAGGAGATTACCGGCGAGTGGATGATTGCCTTGAGCGGCGTGCTGGCCATTCTGCTGGGCGGGCTGTTCGCCGCTTATCCGGTGGCCGGCCTGCTCACCGTGGCGATCTGGATAGGCGTGGCCGCACTGGTGTACGGCGTGCTGCAGGTGATCGCGGGCGTGCGCGTGCACAAGTGGAAGCGTGCCTTGTAGCCATCTCGCGCAGCCACAAAAAAGGCGCCGTAAAGGCGCCTTTTTCTTGCGTTACGACCGGCCTAGCTGCGTACTTCGAAATCTTCCGTGGCCACCGGCCTGCCGTTGAGCGAGATCACGACCTTGTACTTGCCCTTGGGCCAGGCATTGGGGTTCTGCACCTTGAACGTCGTGATCGCCGGGCCGTCGGTGGCGATGGATTCGCTGGTGCTGCTGAATGCCTCGTCCTTGCCGCCGACGTAGCTCCACTTGGCGTTCAAGGTGGCGTTGTCGGTGGTGCCGATGGTGGCCACGCTGGCATAGATGGCCTGGTCTTCCGGCGCGAAACGTCGCTGTTCCTTGCTGATGGCATGCGCTGCGTCGACCTGGCTGCCGAGGGTGACGGCGGCCACCTTGATCTCGCCGCCGCTCTGTATGCCGGCCGACTTGCCGGTCGTCTCCGCCGGTGCGGGCGCGGTGCTGGTTGGGGATGGCGCGCTCGAGGGCGGCGACATCGGCGTACTGGCCGGCGGTGCCGGGGCGGCGGGCGCGGGGGCACTGGTCGCGGGTGCGGTGGGCGTGGTGTTGGACGCTTCCTGGTTCTTGCCGCAGGCGCCCAGCACGAGCAGTCCGGCAAGGGTCGCGCAGTACAAGGCCGTTTTGCGTGGCTGGATATTCATGACTGACCCCGTGGCTGGTGGCGGACATACCCGGCGGGTGAGGCCGGGCGCATGGCCATTGCGAGGCTAGCTTCCGCGGTCTGAAGCTGCGATTACCGCGGTTTCTGCATCCACGCCACCTTCACGGCGGCGACTACTGGCGCGCACCGCGCGGGTTGCCGGGGCGCTCGCTGCCGGTGCTGCGATAGGGGTTGATGTCCAGGCCGCCGCGTCGCGTATAGCGCGCATAGACGCTGAGACGCTGCGGGCGGCAGCGCTCCATCACATCCACGAAAATCCGCTCGACACATTGCTCGTGGAATTCGTTGTGGTTGCGGAAGGAAACCAGATAGCGCAGCAGGCCGGCGTGATCGATCGGCGCGCCGTGGTAGTGGATCTGCACGCTGCCCCAATCCGGCTGGCCGGTCACCGGGCAATTGGAGCGCAGCAGGTTGGAGACCAGCACTTCCTCGATCACGGGTGCATGGTCGTTGGTCATCAGATAGTCCGCACGCGGCGGGCCGTAGTCGTCAATCTCGATCGCTAGCTCGTCCACCAGGGTGCCCGCGAGGTCCGTGACGGCGTGTCCGCGCGCCTGCGCGTGGCTCAGCGTCACCTCCACCGGGGCGCCGGCAGCGGCCGAGAGATCGCGCACCAGGATGGTCGCCAGGCTGTGGCTGTCGGCCATGCGTTCCTGCGAAAAACCGTTGAGGTAAAGCTTGAACGACTTGGACTCGATGATGTTGGGCGAGCTGGCCGGCACGCGGAATTCCGCCAGTGCCACTACCGGCTTGCCGCGATCGTCCAGCCAGGACAGCTCATAGGCGTTCCAGACATCCTCGCCGTGAAACGGCAGCGGCTCGGACACGCCGATCTCGTCGCGCTTGCCCTGGCGCGGGATGGGGAACAACAGGGAAGGGTCGTAGCGGTCGGCGTAGACGGTGGTCTTGCCGAGCGGGGAATGTTCGGGGGTGCTCATGAGGCCATTGTACCGCCTCGCGCCGCCGCTCCCGGCCTCGCGGCCGGCCCGTTCGCATGAAGATGCGCCGGCGCCCATGACCACTGACCCGGTTCATCCGGCGTCGCGCTGCCTATATTGTCGGGTTCAGACCGGTGAGCCTTGAGGAAAACGCCTGATGAAGAAACTCGTCCTGGGCTGCGCCGTTGCGGCGGGCCTGATTGCAGCTGGCGCCCTGTGCGCGCCGGCCTTTGCCGACGGCACGGACGCCGCGTTCGATCCCCAGGCCTTGTTTGCGCCGCTCACGCTGCCCGATGCGGCCAATGCGTTCCGCGATGGTGCGGGCAAGCCGGGGCCCCAGTTCTGGCAGAACCGCGTGGATTACGCGATCCAGGCAAACATCGACCCGGCCTCGCACACGCTGCGCGGCGATGAAACCATCACCTACACCAACCACAGCCCCGATGCGCTGGACGTGCTGTGGGTGCAGCTGGACCAGAACATCTATCGACGCGACTCGCGCGGCACGCTCACCTCGCCGCGCCCGCGCAACGACTTCACCGACGGCTACCAGATCGAGGCCGTTGAGGTGGACGGCAAGCCGGTGCACTTCCTGGTCGACGACACGCGCTTGCGCGTGGACCTGGCCCAGGCGCTGGCCGGCCACGGAAAGCAGGCCAAGCTGCGCATCCGCTACCACTACACGGTGCCGGGCACCTGGGGCGGTCGCACGGCGGTCACGCCGACCAAGAACGGCGATATCTACGAGATCGCCCAGTGGTTCCCGCGCATGGCCGTCTACGACGATCTGCGCGGATGGGACACCCAGCCCTACCTCGGTTCGGAGTTCTATCTGGAATACGGCGATATCGATTACGCCGTCACCGTGCCGTGGAATTACATCGTGGCCGGCTCCGGTGCGCTCACCAATCCCAGCGAGGTGCTCACCGCCGCGCAACAGCAACGCCTTGCGCAGGCAGCGCAGAGCGATAGCACGGTGATGATCCGCTCGCCGCAGGAAGTGAACGACCCCGCCAGCCGTCCGAAGCAAAGCGGCACCCAGACCTGGCGCTTCCACATGGAGCACACCCGCGACATCGCCTTCGCCGCATCGCCTGCCTTTGTGTGGGATGCCGCACGCATCAACTTGCCCGACGGCAAGCACGCGCTGGCCATGTCGGTGTATCCGGTGGAAGGCGTGGGCAAGGACAAATGGGATCGCTCCAGCGAATACGTGAAGGGCGCGATCGAGCACTTCTCCTCGAAGTGGTATCCGTATCCGTGGCCGGTGGCGGTCAACCTCGGTGGTCATGGTGCCGGCATGGAATACCCCGGTATCGTGTTCGACGGCTTCGAGGACAAGGGCCCGATGCTGTTCTGGATCACCGCGCACGAAATCGGACACACGTGGTTCCCGATGGTGGTGGGCTCCAACGAACGCCGCAACGCGTTCATGGACGAAGGCTTCAATACCTTCATCGACGTGTATGCCTCGGACGCGTTCAACAAGGGTGAGTTCGCGCCCAAGCGAGACAGCGAGTACGCGCCCAAAGGCGGCAATCCGGTCGATGAGATCCTCCCGCTGCTGGCTGATCCCAACGCGCCCACGCTGATGGCGCCGGCCGATTCCGTCGCCGAGAAGTACCGCCATCCGGTGAGCTACTTCAAGGGCGCACTCGGCCTGGTGCTGCTGCGCGAGCAGATCCTGGGGCCGGACCGGTTTGATCCGGCCTTCCGCAAATACATCGCCACCTGGGCGTATCACCATCCCACGCCGTCGGATTTCTTCCGCTTCATGAGCAGCGAAGCGGGCGAGGACTTGTCGTGGTGGTGGCGCGGCTGGTACCTCAACAACTGGCAGCTGGACATGGGCATCAGCGCGGCGAGCTATGTCGACAACGACCCGGCCAAGGGCGTGCAGGTGACCCTGGCCAGCAAGCAGAAGCTGGTGATGCCGTCGACGCTGCGCATCGACTACGCCGACGGCAGCCACGAGGACGTGCCTGTGCCGGTGGAAGCATGGAGGCAGAGTGCGACGCCGAAGCTGGCGTTGCATACGAGCAAGAAGATCGCGAAGCTCACGCTGGATCCGGAGCACAAGCTGCCGGATGCGGATCGGGGGAATAACAGTTACGCCATGCCGTGATATCGGCAAAGCCTCTACTACCCGTGATTCCGGCGCAGGCCGGAATCCAGTAGCGTGAGACTCCATCAGTGCCTCGCTACGGGATCCCGGCCTGCGCCGGGATGACGCTGTAGGAGGGCAAGGAAATCCCCTTGAGCGCGACGACACCAAGGCACCGAGAACCATGACCATCGCCAAACACTCGCTTTCGGCCGCCATACTGCTCTCGCTCGGTTGCCTCGGCACTGCTCACGCAGCATCCGGCGACGCCTCCCGCTGGAAGAACGAAGCCGCCGCCGTCACCATCACCCGCGACGACTGGGGCATCGCCCACGTACACGGCAAGACGGATGCGGACGCCGTGTTCGGCATGGCCTATACGCAAGCCGAAGACGACTTCAACCGCGTCGAGACGAACTACCTCAACTCGCTGGGCTGGCTCGCGCAGGCCGAAGGCGAGCAGGCGATCTGGTCCGATCTGCGTCAAAAGCTGTGGATCGACCCGGCCGAGCTGAAGCAGCAGTACGCGAAAAGTCCTGCGTGGTTGCGCGAGCTGATGAATGCCTGGGCCGACGGCCTCAACTACTATCTGGCCACGCATCCGGACGTGCATCCGCGCGTCATCACGCATTTCGAACCGTGGATGGCGCTGAGCTTCAGCGAAGGCAGCATCGGCGGCGATATCGAACGTGTCTCGTTGAAGGATCTGCAGGCGTTCTACGGAAAGTCCACCGACGCCGTGGCCTTCGTCGATCCGCCGTCGAGCTGGGCCGAGCCCACCGGCTCCAACGGCATCGCCATCGCGCCGAAACTCACGGCCGATGGCCACGCCTTGTTGCTGATCAATCCGCACACCTCGTTCTTTTTCCGATCCGAGCTGCAGATGAGCAGCGATGCGGGACTGGACGTGTATGGCGCGGTGACCTGGGGCCAGTTCTTCATCTACCAGGGTTTCAACAAGCACATCGGTTTCATGCATACCTCGACCACCGCCGACGTGGTGGATGAGTTTGCCGAGACCATCGTGCGTGACGGCGACAAGATCGGTTATCGCTACGGCAAGGAAGTACGGCCGGTCACCGCCAAGCCGATCACCGTGCGCTACCGCAAGCCCGATGGATCGATGGCGCAGCGTACGTTCACCACGTACGCCACACACCACGGTCCGGTCGTGCGCACAGAGGGCGACAAGTGGATCGCCACCGCGCTGATGAACAAACCGATGGAAGCGCTGGAGCAGAGCTGGCTGCGCACCAAGGCAACTGACTTTACGAGCTTCATGAAAATCGCCGAGCTCAAGGCGAACTCATCGAACAACACGATTTTCGCCGACGACAAGGGTGAGATCGCATACCTGCATCCGCAATTCATCCCCAAGCGCGACAACCGTTTCGATTACACCAAGCCGGTGGACGGCAGCGATCCCGCCACGGACTGGCAAGGGCTGCTGCCGCTGGACGCCGCACCGCATCTGCTCAATCCGGCCAACGGCTGGATCATGAACACCAATGACTGGCCGTATTCCGCGGCGGGCCCGGATAGCCCCAAGCGGGAAAACTATCCGCGCTACATGGATAGCGTCGGCGAGAATCCGCGCGGTATCCACGCCACCATGGTGCTGAGCGACAAGCGCGACTTCACGCTGCCGTCGCTGATCACCGCCGCATTCGATTCGTATCTGCCGGCGTTCGCGCGGCAGGTGCCGATCCTGCTGAAGGACTACGACGCGCTGCCGGCGAACGATCCACTGAAAAAGAAACTCGCCGGCCCCATCGCCTTGCTGCGCGGCTGGGACTATCGCTGGGGCATCGCCTCCATGCCCACCTCGCTGGCGGTGTTCTGGGGCGATACCTTGTGGGACAAGGTCGACAAGTCGGACGTATCCGAAGGGCTCTCCGTCTACGACATCATGGCTGAGCGCGCCGGGCCCAAGGCGCGCCTCGAAGCGCTGGCGGAGGCGTCCGATCGCCTGCAGAAGGACTTCGGCAGCTGGGGCGTGCCGTGGGGCGAGGTCAATCGCTACCAGCGCATCAACGGCGACATCCAGCAGCCGTTCGACGACAGCAAACCCAGCATCCCGGTGCCCTTCACCTCATCGCGCTGGGGCTCGCTCGCTTCGTTTGGTGCGCATCGCTGGCCGGGTACGCGCCGCTACTACGGCACCAGCGGCAACAGCTTCGTCGCAGCGGTGGAATTCGGCGACAAGGTGCGCGCACGCGCCATCACGGCGGGTGGCGAAAGCGGGCATCCGACATCACCGCACTTCAATGATGAGGCCGAGCGCTACACCACAGGCAACTTGCGTGCCGTGTATTTCTGGCCGGAAGACCTGCAGGGGCACATCGAGCGCACGTACCATCCGGGCTCGTAATCACGCTCGATAGGCACACAAGCGAGCGCTTACACGCATCGCTTGCGTGAGCCCGCGCGCGCGTGCGATGCGCGTCGGTGTCGCCAAAGCGCATTTTTTGCGACTCTTCTTTCGACCTCATGAATCCCCGGCCTTGCTGCCGATTCATGCGACGCCGCTGCGCGGGGGAGAGACGCGTTGCCGGCGGTCGTTGAGGCCGCAAGTGCGAGACGCGTTTGCGTGTGATCTGAGAATTGGATTGGGTTGATTCGCTGCGGCACGCGCGGCGCGGGGTGGATTTGTCTTCGCGGAGGGTCACGGACGATTCCCGCGATCGAAGGAGACATCAACGTCGAAGGCTCGACGCATCGAGGCGCCGCCACGGTGGGATTCCGACAGGACGTCACGGGATCACTTCGACCCAGGCATGTATGGGGAGTTCATATGGAACGTCATACTCGCAAGCATTGGCTCATCGTTTCCCTGTTGATGGCGCTGTCCGCGTCCGCCTCTGCGGGCAACACGGGCGCGTCGCCGCCTTCGGATCGCTTCGACTTGAGCCCGCTACAGAAAAATCAGAGCTGTACCGGCTTCATCGTCACCTACAAGGACGGTAGCGCCGAACGCCGCAACACCGCGATCGCGGTGCAGAACGTGAGTGCAGCGGTGTCGCGCGCGAAGCTGGCGGCGGGAACACGCGCCGCGCCGCGAGCGCTCAAGGTGAGTTACGCCCGCAAGCTGGCCACCGGCTCTGATCTGGTGCATACCGACCGCGCGCTTTCGGCAGGCGAGGCGGCCACGCTGATCAGGCAGATCGCCGCCGACCCCGCCGTTGCCTACGTGGAGCCGGAATACATGCTCCAGGCCGTTGAAGACCTGCGGCCGGACGGTGCGATGGCTTTCGGTGCTCCCAATGACCCCAATTACGCGGTCTACCAGTGGGATTATCTGGCGCCTAATGGCGCGGGTTTCTTCGACCGCGCGCTCAGCGCGAACGTCGCCAACTGGGGCGCCGCCAACATCCAGCAGGCATGGGCGTTATCCAGTGGCTCTGGCGTCACCATCGCGAGCCTCGACACCGGTGTTACCAACCACCCGGACCTGAACCTCTCGCTCGCCAACGCCGGCTACGACTTCATTGTCAGCGCCGCTACCTCAGGCCGCGCTACCGATGGCCGCGTGCCCGGTGGCTGGGATACTGGCGACTGGATCCCCGCGGTGAATCAGTGCGGCATGGGCGCACGCAAGAGCAGCTGGCACGGCACGCACGTATTCGGCACGGTAGGCGGCGAGAAGACCAACAACGGCGTCGGCCTGGCGGGTACGGCCTTCGGTGCACAGGTGGTTCCGGTACGCGTGCTCGGTCATTGCGGTGGTACCAATGCGGATATTGCCGATGGCATTACCTGGGCGTCGGGCGGCAGCGTGCCGGGCGTGCCGGCCAATGCGCATCCCGCGCAAGTGCTCAGCCTGAGCCTGGGCGGAGCCAGCAAGTGCGCGTCGAGCACTGTGCTGGGCCTGGCGATCACCGGTGCGGTCGGCCGCGGCGCTACCGTGGTGGTGGCCGCCGGCAACAGCAACGCCAACGCCGCGAACTTCTCGCCGGCCAGCTGCGCTGGTGCGGTGGTCGTGGCAGCCACCGGCATTACCAGCTCGCGTACGTTCTACTCCAACTACGGGTCGATCGTGACGGTGGCGGCGCCCGGCGGCGGCGTGTACAAAAACGATGCATCGAGTGGCTCGCAGACCACCACGGGCTTCATCTGGTCCGCGCTCAACGCCGGGACCACGACACCCACCACGCCTACCTACGGCACCATGGCAGGCACCTCGCAGGCCACTCCGCATGTGGCTGGCGTGGTGGCACTGATGCAAAGCTATCGCCTTGCACGCGGCAAGGCCCTGCTGACGCCCGCGAAGATAACGGAACTGCTGAAGTCCTCCGCCACCGTGCCGCACGTGCCGCCCAGCCCAAGCACGCCGATTGGTGCGGGCATCGTCAACGCTTATGCCGCTGTGCAAGCGGCCGGTAATCAGCCGTGATCAACGGCGGGACCGATGCTTCCCGCATCGGTCCCGCTCACCGCTTGTTTCGTATCTGTCGCCTGTTGTGAGTCGTCGGGGGACGGGCACGCACCGCGGCTACAGTAAGAGTGGCAACAGTGATCAAGGTTTCGTCGCCGCGGTGGAGTTTGGCGGCAAGGTCCGCGATATCACGTCGGGTGGCGAAAGTGACCATCAGGCATCGCCGCGCTTCAATGATGAGGCCGAGCGTTACAGCACAGGCGACTTGCGTGCGATGTATTCCTGGGCGGACTATCTGAAGTCGCACGTCGAGCGTAGCTATCACCCGGGCGAATAAGAGAGCTTCATCCATGATCCGAGATGCATTGCCCGAAGATGTCGAGCCGATCCGCCTGTTTCTCGCCGCCAACGGCTGGGCGCATCGCGTGGAGGACGCGCCGCGGTTTGCCCAGTTGCTGCAACAGTCCCAGCGCACGGCCGTCTGCATGGACAACGGCGCGGTGATTGGCTTCGCACGTGCCATCACGGACGGACTGTCCAATGGCTATCTGTCGATGGTGGTCGTGGCGTCGGGGCATCGCCGGCAGGGCGTTGGGCGAGCGTTGGTGGAGCACATCACGCGCGACACGCCGGACATCACCTGGGTACTTCGCGCTGGGCGCGATGGCGCGGCCGAATTCTTTTCCGCCCTGGGATTTCAGCCGTCACTCGTGGCGATGGAGCGCTGCCGCCGCGGAAGCTGAGCGATGACGCACCACTCTTCACGGGTTGGCGCGGTGCCCTGCAGGCGCGACCGTCGATGCGCATCGCTTGTGTGAACTTGATCACATAAGCGTGGCATGCCCGCGCCGGTGACGGCAATTATTTGCGATTCCTTCACCGATGCCATGAATCAATGGCACGGTCGCATCTTCATGCGACGTGGCTGTGCGAGGGGACAACAAGCGCGCGCCACCCATGAGTGACCTACGTTGCTGGCGGCTCCTGGAGCCGCCGGAGCGGTGAGCGTTTGCCTTGGCGGTGGGGATTACCGGTTTCGTTGATTCGCTGCGTTACGCGCGGCGCGGGTTCGTCTTGTCTTGGCGGCGGGTCATGGATGACTCCCGCGATCGCGGTAAACATCAACGTCGAAGGCTCGACGCATCGAGGCGCCGCCACGGTGGGATCCCGACAGGACGTCACGGGATCACTTCGACCTAACCCAAGCATGGGGAGTTCGAAATGGAACGTCATACTCACAAGCGTTGGCTGGTGGTTTCCCTGCTGATGGCACTGTCTGCCTCCGCGTCTGCCGCCGAGTTCGGCACGTCGCCGCCGCCCTCGGCCAATTTCGATGTAAGTCCATTGCAGAGCGATCAGAGCTATACCGGTTTCATCATCACGTACAAGGACGGCAGCGCCGAACGCAGCAACGCTGCCATGGCGGTGCAGAACGTGGGCGTGGCGGTATCGCGCGCAAAACTGAGCGCGGGAACGCTCGCCGCGCCGCGTGCGCTCGCCGTGCGATACGAGCGCAGGCTGGCCACCGGTGCCGATCTGGTGCACACCGACCGCGCGCTTTCAGCGACCGAGGCGGCCACGCTGATCCGGCAGATCGCCGCCGACCCCGCGGTTTCCTTCGTGGAGCCGGAATACATGCTCAAGCGCGTGGACGGCATTCGCCCAGCGGGCGCCGCCACCTTTACGGTGCCCAATGACCAGTACTACGGGGCCTACCAGTGGGATTACCTGGCGCCCAGCGGCGCGGCGTTTTTCGACAACACGCTCAACGCAAACGTCGCCAACTGGGGCGCCGCCAACATCCAGCAGGCATGGACGCTGGCCGATGGCACCGGCGTGACGATCGCCAGTCTGGATACCGGCGTCACCAATCACCCGGACCTCAATCTCTCGCTCGCCAACGCAGGTTATGACTTCATCACCAGCGCAGCCGTGTCGGGCCGCTCCACCAACGGCCGCGTGGCTGGCGGCTGGGATACCGGCGACTGGACCACGGCGAACCAGTGCGGCTCGGGCCAGCCCGCCGAGAGCAGCAGCTGGCACGGCACGCACGTATTCGGTACGGCAGGTGGCGAGATCACCAACAACAGCACGGGCATGGTGGGTACCGCCTTCAACGCGCAGGTGGTGCCGGTGCGCGTGCTGGGTCATTGCGGCGGTTCGAACGCCGACATCGCCGATGCCATTACCTGGGCGTCCGGCGGCACCGTGTCGGGCGTGCCTGCCAATGCGCATCCGGCGAAAGTGCTCAGCCTTAGCCTGGGTGGATCGGGCACCTGCCCGTCGAGCAGCGTGCTGGGCACGGCGATCACGGGTGCGATCGGTCGCGGTGCCAGCGTGGTGGTGGCCGCCGGCAACAGCAACGCAAATGCCGCGAACTTCTCCCCGGCCAGCTGCGCAGGTGCGGTGGTGGTGGCCGCCACCGGCGTTACCAGTACTCGCGCGTATTACTCCAACTACGGCAAGATCGTGACGCTGGCCGCACCTGGCGGCGGCGTGTACAAGAACGACGCATCGAGCGGCACGCAGGCCACCACTGGCTTCATCTGGTCCACCATCAATGCAGGCACGACCACGCCGACCACGGCAACCTATGGCGGAATGGCTGGCACCTCGCAGGCCACGCCGCACGTGGCAGGCGTGGTGGCGCTGATGCAGAGCTATCGCGTCGCGCTCGGCAAGGCCCTGCTGACGCCGGCGCAGGTCACCCAGTTGCTGAAGTCCTCGGCGACGGTGCCGCACGTGACGCCAAGCGGCAGCAAGCCGATCGGCTCGGGCATCGTCAACGCCTATGCCGCCGTGCAGGCGGCCGGTAGCCAGCCCTGATCGACCGCGGGGCCGATGTTCCCCGCATCGGTCCCGCTTTCCACGCGCCTGCCATGCGCCATCCGTCACGGGTGACGGAACGAGGTTTTACGGTAAGGTGCGGGCAGGGGGATATCGCAAGACCGTGGCGCAACGCGCGGCGTCGGGCTGTCCGCCCACCGTCATCGTCATTGCCCACGGAGATGCTCCATGCGTTTGCTGCCCCTGTTTTCCGCCATCGTCCTAGGCCTGGGTTCGGTCGCTGCAGCGTCGGCGGACGATGCACCGGCACCGGCACCAACGCGTGTCGCCGTGCGCGCCGCGCACCTCGTCGACGTCAAGGCGGGCACCGTGCGCGACAACCCGCTGGTGATCATCGAGGGCGAGCGCATCACCGAGGTGCGTTACGACGGCCAGGTGCCGGCAGGCGTCAACGTGATCGACCTGGGCAGCGCCACGTTGTTGCCCGGGCTGATCGACTGCCACGTACATCTCACCGGCGACCCGGGCGAGGTGAAGGGCGATTACTACGAGGCTGTGCTCAAGCGCGGTTCGATCGATTCGGCGATTCTCTCGCCCACTTATGCCAAGCGGACACTGGATGCCGGCTTCACCACGGTGCGCAACCTGGGCGCGCCTGACTATGTGGACGTGGCGCTGCGCAACGCGATCGATCGCGGCGATATCGCCGGGCCGCGCATGCTGGTCTCCGGTCCGCCGCTGGGCGCCACCGGCGGTCACGCCGACGACACCACCGGCTTCTCGCCGTGGATCGAGTTCCACGGCGTCGAAGGCGTGGCCGACGGCGTCGATGCCATCCGTCACCGCGTGCGCGAAAACGTCAAGAACGGCGCCGACGTGATCAAGTTCATGGCCAGTGCCGGCGTGTTGAGCGCGGAGGCATCGGTCGGTGCGCCGCAGTATTCGCAGGAAGAAATGAATGCCGTGGTGGACGAGGCGCACCGCTGGGGCAAGAAGGTCGCCGCACATGCGCACGGCGCCGAGTCGATCAAGATGGCCATCCGCGCCGGCGTGGACTCGATCGAACACAGCAGCATGATCGACGAAGAAGGCCTCAAGCTGGCCAAGCAGCACGGCACCTATCTGGACTTCGACGTCTACAACGACGACTACATCCTCAGCGAATATGCCAAGAAGGGCTTCCCGGCCAGCACGGTGGAGAAGGAGCGCCTGGTGGGCCGCCTGCAGCGCGAGAATTTCCAGCGCGCGGTGAAGGCCGGCGAAAAGATGGCCTTTGGCACTGATGCCGGCGTCTATCCGCACGGCTGGAACGCAAAGCAGTTCGCCGTGATGACCCATTGGGGCATGACGCCGATGCAGGCGATCCAGGCGGCCACGGTCAACGCCGCGGACCTGCTCGGCATGACCGGCAAGGTGGGTGCGGTAGCGCCGGGCTATTACGCCGACCTGGTGGCGGTGAGCGGCGATCCGATCAACGATGTTGCGCAACTGGAACACGTCAGCTTCGTGATGAAGGGCGGCGCCGTCGACAAGAACGACATCAAGCGCTGATCCGGGCCGGTTGGCGGCAACCTTCGCGGGACGTGGATGTTACTCAGGCTAAGCTTGTGTATCGCTCTCAACCCGTCCCCGAGGTGTGCCATGGAAGTTCGCCAGCCGGTTCCTCCCTTCACCGCCGAAACGGCAGCGCAGAAAGTGCGCCTTGCCGAAGACGGCTGGAACAGTCGCGACCCGGTGAAGGTCTCGCTGGCGTACTCGCCCGACACCTACTGGCGCAATCGCGCCGAGTTCGTGCATGGGCGTGAGGAGGCGCAGGCTTTCCTCGCCCGCAAATGGAATCGCGAGCTCGACTATCGCCTGATCAAGGAACTGTGGACCTTCGCCGGCAACCGCATCGCCGTTCGCTTTGCCTATGAGTGGCACGACGATTCCGGCCAGTGGTACCGCAGCTACGGCAACGAGAACTGGCAGTTCGACGAGAACGGCTTGATGACGCATCGCCATGCCTCCATCAACGACATGCGCATTGCCGAGTCGGAGCGCAAGTATCACTGGCCGCTTGGTCGCCGTCCGGACGATCATCCGAGCCTGAGCGACCTGGGCTTCTGAACGCCGTCACCATCCATCGATCACCATCAAGGAGGCCACTGATGACCCATGCGGATAGCGGCATCAACCTGGATGCCGAACCCAGCGGCGAAGGCTGCGTCGAATGTCTCAAGGCCGGCGGCTGGTGGCTGCATCTGCGCCGGTGTGCGCAGTGCGGCCATATCGGTTGTTGCGACAGCTCGCCCAGCCAGCATGCCAGCAAGCACTTTCATGAAACCGGCCACCCGGTGATCGCCAATTTCGAGCCGGACGATCCGTGGTTCTATGACTTCCGTACTCGCCGGGCGTACGACGGCCCCGAGTTGCGTCCACCCCTTTTCCATCCGCTGGATCAACCCACGCCCGGGCCCCGCGGCAAGGTTCCAAGGAACTGGGAAGACCTGCTGCATTGAACGCCACCCGGGCTTCCACGCACGGACTTGGCGCGACCACATCGACGATGGATGCAACCCCATGAACGACAGAAACGCACTGACCGCCGGCATCGATCATGTGGGTTTGACCGTGAGCGACGTCGAGCTTTCGCGGGCCTTCTTCGTGCAATGCCTGGGCTGGCGGGTGGTCGGTGGCAATCCCGCGTATCCGGCGGTGTTCGTCTCCGATGGCACATCCGTGCTCACGCTGTGGCAGGTCGACGGCACCGATGGCCACCAGCCGTTCGACCGGTGCAAAAACATCGGTCTTCACCATGTCGCCCTGAAAGTGCCCAGCGAGGAAGCGCTGCATGCGCTGTTCGCCAGGGTGGCCGCGTGGCCCGGTGTGGAAGTGGAGTTTCCGCCCGAGGCCGTGGGCAAGCTGGGCAATATGCACGGTTTCGTGCGTGAGCCGGGCGGCACGCGCGTGGAATTTCGCTACAACGTGCCGGCGTAGACCGTGGCAGGAACGTGCGTGCTTGCCGCTGCGCGCGTTCCACGGGAGACTGGGCCACGCGCTCACACCAGCGCGCAGCGCTACACGCACACGGGACAGGCAATGAACGAACACGTGGACTTTCCAGACGACGAGAACGGCGACGTGCTGCGGCAGATGGCCGAGCAGGGCGACGACCTGTCGATCGCGCGCGAGATCGACTTCTCGGTGATCTTTCCCACCGAGGAAGCCGCGCTGAAGTTCGCGGTGCTATTGCTGAGGAATGGCCAGAAAGTGTCTTTCTCCGAATACGAGGCGGATGAGGAACGCCCCTGGGAAGTGCAAGCCCACCCCTTCATGGTGCCCACGCACGACAACATCAGCGGCTACGAAAGCCTGCTCGCCAGCGAATCCGAATCGCTCGGTGGCCTCAATGATGGCTGGGGTTGCGTGGTGCAGGAGTAAGGCGGAGCGGTCCGCCGCTAGCGCGAAGGCGCCTGGCCGCCCTGGGCAATCACCGCAGCTCGATCGGCATGCTGCACACGCGGTGCCCGCTGGATAGCGGCATGCACTGCGTGGTCAGTCGAGACCGGGGGATGTTCGCTGGCATGATGATGAAACGCCAGCGCGGCGGCGCGGACTTCGGGTGGCGCAAAGCGCAGCTCGCAATCGGCATGGGCGTTCAAGCTGGGCGACAACATCAGGGCGAGCATAAGCGTGCGTTGCATGAGATACCTCCGGCGTACTCGGAGGTTCCCATGAGGCGAGGGAAGGCGGCCATCCGGTTCTTGTGATGTGCGCCGCTCGTGGCACGCCGCCTCGAACCAGGTGCGTCCAGCGCAAGCTAGAACTTGCTGTGCTCCACCTGCCGCTCACGACGCATCAACGTCCACTCCGCGTGTTCGGTCAGCGCGGCATCGCCCAGTGAGCGCAGGATGCCGCGCTTCTCCGCAGGATCGTCGGTACGGTCGAGCGCCGCGCGGGCGCCGCTGAAAATGCGCTGCATGAAGCGGTATTGCCGGATCAGTTCCTTGTCGGCCTTCCTGTATGCATAGGCTTCGCGCACGGCGGCAACGATCGACAGCACGGCCATGATCACCACCAGCGTGTTCTTGATGTCTTCCGGCAGTTTGAGTGCAAACATCGCCAGAAACACACTGATGGAGATGCCCACCCACAGGCTGATCGAGCCCACCGTTTCGGTCAGATGGTGCAGGCCTGCGCTCTCCAGCGTCTTGCATTCGAAGTAGTGCAGTTGGCCCGAGCGGCCAGGTTCGCCCACCCATTCGTTGATGACCTGGGCCAGCGCGTCCGGCTCTGGCTTGGCTGGCGGCTGCAGGCCCACGGCGCGCATCACATTGCGGATCCAGCCCAGCTCGATGTTCTGCTTCTGCAGGAAATTGTCGTGCGCAAACTCGTGGTCGGTGTCCTTGGAGATGCCGGCGCGCCGCCAATACAACTGGATGCGCAGGCCTTCGGCAAGTGCGCGATAGTCCAGATACTTGCGGTGCCATTCGCGGCGCCGCGCGAGTGCGGCGACGATGCCGCCTGCCGCAAACAGCAGCAGGAAGAAATAGATCATGTTGTTCTGCTGGGTGAGATGGGCATAGAGGGTGAAGGCGATGCCCATCAGCGCGGCCAGCGTGTACGTCACGCGCAGCGCCAGCAACACGCGCTTGCGAAAATGCATGGCGAGCCAGTCGGCGCATCGAAAAAGCCGATCGACCGCTTCCGTGCTTTCGCCGGGTGACACGCCATGCTCGCCGGCCGCAGCGTCGATCTGCGGCGCGTAGGTTTCGCAATCGTCGTTGAACTCGATCATGTGACGAATCATCAGGTCGAATTCTTCCGGTGGTTCGGCCTGCAGCGTTACGTGGTCGCCGGTGCGCCAGAGGGTCTGCAGCGCCGTCAGGCCTTCGGCCACCGAACCCTGCGCGCCTTCGCGCGAACAGACGATGTGATAGAGCAGGTGCTCGTCGCCGCCGCTCAGGATATGCCGCGCCTGGCGCGGATGTTCGATGATGCCGGGCAGCGAGCCGTGCAGGTAGTACTTCACGATTTGCGCGGTGCCGCCGAGTCGTCCGGAGTCCTTGCCGTCCCAGATCGACACCAGGATGTGCGCGTGACTGGCGATGAACACGCCGGCCTTCGCATATTGCCGATTACGCGCTTCGCCATGCGCCTGCAGTGCCTCCCGCGACTGGCTTTTCAGCAGCGGCAGGCGGATCACATCGGCGCGTTGAAAAAGCTCCTCGAACCGCTCGCGTACCACGGGCTCGGCGAAATCTTCGACATACATGTCGCGCGGCAAGGGCAGCGGAACCACCAGGCGCGCGCCCGCCGCCAATGCCTCGTTCGCGAAGAGCTGATCGCCGCCTTCGGCCAGCGCCGAGAGCGCCACCAGCGGCAGCGACGGGTAATCGCGCTTGAGTGATGCGAAAAAGGCCTGCAGGCGTTGCCGGATCGGCTCGATCTCAGCCGCGGCGATGTTGCGATGGCTGGTGACGCCGACCACCAAAGGTGTCATGGCAACCTCCGCGCGAGCCACGGTCCGGACCAGCGAACGCGTGGTGTGTCCATGGTGCAGGCAAGGCGGGGCTCACCCTGACGAGAAGGGCGCGTGAAGGCCCGCTCGCATCCCCTCCGCGAAACCACACGCAGCCTACCGCAAAAATGTGATGTACATCACATTCTTGATATCATTCCGGGAGGTGGCGAGGGGCGAGCGTCACCCGTTCCAGTCTGGCTCTGCGCCGGCTGGTCAGCGGTTGCGGGACGTTCCCGGCCAGGAAGGCCATGGCCTTCCTCGGGAGTGCACGGCGTCATGAAGCAGCCTCCGGCGGCCCCGGCATGTCGGTACCGCGCCTTCATCAGCTATAGCCACCGGGACAGTTCCTGGGCGGGCTGGCTGCACAAGGCGCTGGAAACCTATCGCGTGCCGTCGCGCCTGGTGGGCAAGCAGACTGCCGCCGGTGTGACGCCGCGGCGACTCGCGCCGATCTTTCGCGATCGCGACGAACTGGCCAGCGCCACCGATCTGGGCAGCAAGGTACGCGAGGCGCTGGCGCAATCGGCCAACCTCATCGTCATCTGTTCACCGTATGCGGCCACGTCGCATTGGGTGCAAGAGGAAGTGCTCGCGTTCAAGCGGCTGGGGCGCAGCGCCAACATCTTCTGCCTGATCGTCGATGGCGAGCCGAACGCGGGCGAACGCGGAGATCCCGCACAGGAATGCTTTGTCTCGGCGTTGCGCTTTCAACTCGATGCCAACGGTGAACTGGGCAGCGAAACCGCCGAACCCATCGCCGCGGATGCGCGCGCTTCGAAGGACGGGCGTCGCAACGCCAAGCTGAAACTGATCGCCGGCATGCTGGCGATCAGCTTCGACAGCCTCAAGCAGCGCGAACTGCAACGGCGAAATCGGCGCCTGAGCATGATCACCGCGGCTGCGCTGGTGGTGGCGGCAGTGACGGCATCGCTGGCGATCGTGGCGATGCAGGCACGTCACGCCGCCGACGTCGCGCGCGTGGCGGCCGAGCGCCGGCAGCGCCAGGCGGAAGACTTGATCGACTTCATGCTGGGCGACCTCAACGACAAGCTGCATCGCATCGAGCACCTGGACATCATGGAAGATGTCGACAACAAGGCGATGAAATACTTCGCCGCCATGCCGACCACCGACGTCACCGAGCAGGCATTGGCCCAGCGCGCCAAGGCGCTGGAACGCATCGGCTCGGTACGCGAGGAACAAGGTCATCTGCCTGATGCGATCGCCTCGTACCGGGCCGCGGCCATGCTCGCCTCCGCGCTTGCGCAAAAGGCGCCCACCGACGCGGCCAAGCAGCTGCAATATGCGCGCATCCTGGCCTTCATCGGCCGCGCCCACTGGTTCGAGGGCGAACTCGATGCCGCCCAGACCAGCTTTGAAGAAGCGCAACACGTACTGCTGCGCGCCGAGCCGTATGCCAAAGGCGATCTCGAGCTGCTGTTGGAGCTTGAGATCGTGGACAACAACATGGGCCACGTACTGGAGGCGCATGGTCGCCTCGACGAGGCGCTGGTCAGCTACCGCAGCGCGCTGGAGCTGGCCGGCAAGCTGGTGGCCGCCAAACCCGATCGCGCCGACTGGGCCACCGAACTCGGCGGAGCGCACAACAACATCGGCAAGCTGGCGTTGCTGCATGGCGACCTGGCCGGCGCCATCGCGGAGTACGGTTCGGACGATGCGATTGAAACGGCCTTGTCCGCGCAGCATCCGGACGACTCCAGCCAGCGCGATTCGATGCTCACGGTGCGCGCCATCCTCGGTCGCACGCTGGCCCTGGTCGGCGATGACGAGACCGGCATGCGCCACATGCAACAGGCGGTCGATATCGCCGATGGGCTACTCAAGAGCAGTCCGAACAACAGCGGCTTCCAGGAAGACGTGGCCCGCTATTGCGCGCAACTGGCGCGGCTCAAACGCCTCAACGGCGATCTGCCCGCCGCCAACGCGCTGACAGCACGCTCACTTGCGCTGGCGGCTGCGCTGGTCAAGCAGAGTCCGACCGATGCCGGCCTCGCGCGCTTGCAAGCCGAAGCGCAGACCGAGCACGCCGCGCAGTTGCTTGCAGCAGGGCAGGCCGACGCCGCGCACGCACAGTTGCTGGTGGCGCTGGACACGCTCCGCCCCATGCGGGTCAAGCAACCGCATGAGCGTTCGATTGTCTTGGCCAACGGCGCCGCGCAACTGCTGCTGGCGGCGGCCACGACCGATCCGGCGGCAGCCGCGCAGCTGCGTCGCGACGTGGTAGCGATGGCGCAAGGGCAACCCAGCGGGCAAGGCGATCCACGCTTGCTGTCGATGCAGGCCCGGGCCTTGCTCGCGCTAGGTGAGACCGCCAAGGCAGATCCCTTGGTGCAGGCGTTGTGGGGCAGCGGCTATCGCGATGCGGAATGGCTGGCCGTGCTGCGCCGCGCTCACGTGGCCTATCCCATCAACACCGTCTTCCAGAAAAAGTTGGTGGCACAAAACAGCGGCGTTCGCTGATCAGGCTGACCGGGGCAGTCGAGAGTACGGGAGCACCATCGGGTAGGGAACCGCAATCTCTCAACGACGGGAGTTCATCATGAAAACCAGCAACCCCAGCAAGATCGATATTGAAGTGGAGCTTTATCGCAATCCCAAGCCAGGACGGGAGGAAAACTTGTTGGTGGTCAATCAGGGCAAGCACCACCACGCCTTCGAGAAGGTCGCCAGCGATGACCAGCCACATACGATTACCTGGACGCTATCGGGCAACGCCAGCGAAGGTGAGTTCTGCGCCGCCGACGATCCGCACAGCCCCGGCTTCTCATGGCTGGTGCGCAAACCGAGCGACAAGGTGTTTCGCAATCTGCGCTACGAAGGCAAGAAGAAGATCAGCATCGACAACTACCATTGCGACAAGAACAGCGAAGGCGTGTGGCACTACCAGCTGTTCGCGCGCTTTGGCGACAAGGTGTACGGCGTGCCGTTGACCTTTGTATGCGGCGAGTCCAACAGCCCTCATCCATCGATCAAGAACAACTGATCCGTCCATCTCGCGCAAGGTCGCCCACGGACGCGGCGGCCTTTGCGCCAACACCTTCATGCGGTGTCGAGACTCGCGTGCGTACAGGGAAAGCCAGTTAACCGGCGTGATGCCGCCCACATCGATCTCTCGCGTTTCTCACACGTTGTCTACGGAACCGGTCGCACTGTCCAGCCACACGCGGCAAGCCTGCCGTGGTCTTGCTGGAGCGTATTCATGAGCGACCTCATCGAAAGCCAGGCCAATGAGTCTGCGGAACCTGCCCAGAAACAGCGTGGCGGCATTGGCTATGTCTTGCTGTGGATCCTGGGTGTCCCGCTCCCTGTGCTGATCCTTATCGCGCTGGTTCGTGGTTGCGCCTGACCTGAAGGAGAATTTCCATGGCTACCACCTATAGCAGCGCCATCGCCCTGGACCCTCTTGCGCAGATGCGCTGGAGTGCCGTCTTCGCAGGTTGGTTTGTGGCGACGGGTATCGCGATACTGCTCTACGGCGCGGGCATCGCGTTGGGCTTCACGGCATTCAATCCGCACAACGCGGAAGCGGCCACCAAGGGCCTGGGCATCGGCACCATCATCTGGATGATCCTGACCTGGGCTGCCTCGCTGTTCGTGGGCGGCCTGTTTGCCAGCTGGTTCGACGGTCGTGCCGACGACACCATGGGCAGCCTGCATGGCATCACGGTATGGGGCGTGGCGATGACTGCGAGCACGCTGTGGCTCGCACTCACGCTGGGCCAGGTGAGCCATGAGCACAAGTCGCCGCACGGCGACCACGCAGGCACCATGGCGTTGGCCGACAACGAGCCGATGGCGGTACTGCGCACAGATGTCCATCGCACGCTGGCGACACAGCGCGAAACCCGTCCCGACAACGAGACGGAGAAGGCGCTGATCGCGGCCCTGGTAGCCGGGCATACCGACACGGCGCGCGCCATCCTGATCGCGCAAACCGAGATGCCCACGGATGCGGCGACCATGCGCGTCAATACCTGGTTGCCGGTGGCCAACGCCACGCGCGACCAGCTCAAGAGTGACGCCGACCGCTTGAAGCACTATGCGGCCGTGGGCATGTTGACCTTGCTGCTCAGCGGGCTGGCCGGTCTGGTCGCGGCTGCCCTGGGCGGCTGGATGGGCTCGCGCCATATCCATCGCATCTACCACTTGCGTCGCTACGAGGGTCGTCCTTTCCGCGGGTAAGTGCGCGGCTGGGGCAGAGGTAACGGCAGCGCCGGTGCAGGCGCTGCCGTTTGCTTTTCACTGGGACAAGCGCTGGTGACGACTGCAGGCCGGGCCGTACGCCAGCGTGATTCGAGCCATCGAGATGAAGAACAAGCTTTTCATCGTGGTGAAATCGACGGTCGATGCGTTCAGCGACGACGAGTTGCTGACGCGGGCAGCGGCGTTGTCGTTCTACGCCGCGCTGTCGCTGGCGCCCTTGCTGTTGCTGCTGATGTGGAGTGTGGCCATCGTCAGGCCGGACTGGGCCGACGGCGTGACCCAGATGATCTCCACCATTGCGGGCGAACGGGCCGCGGTGGCCATCAATGAGGTGCTCGGCGCCGTGCGCAATCGCCCCATGACCGGCAGCGTGGCCGGCGCGGTGAGCGTCGGCATCACCTTGTTCAGTGCGACGGCGGTGTTTGCCCAGTTGCAGGGCACGCTCAATCGCGTCTGGCGCGTGAAGCCCGAGCCAGGAGCAGCCATCGGCGCCTGGTTGCGCGCACGTGCGCGGGCGGTGGCGCTGCTGGTCGGCATCGGTTTTCTGCTGGTGATCTTTTTCATCATCGGTACGCTGATACGCCACGCCATACCCGAAGAAGGCGCGGTATGGAACGTGGTGGGGTCGATCAGCGGTTTCGCCGTGCTCTTCATCGCGTTCTGCGCCATGTACAAGGTGTTGCCGGATGCCCGGGTGGATTGGTCCGACGTCACCCTGGGCGCCTTCATCACCGGAGCGCTGCTGCAGATCGGCAAGTACGTGATCGGTTTCTACCTGCAGCGCGCGAATGTCGGCAGTGCCTACGGCTCCGCGGCTGGCCTGGTGGTGCTGCTCACCTGGACGTACTACTCCGCCGTGGTGGTCTTGACCGGTGCTTCGTTGACACGCGCACTGGCAGACGCCTTTGGCAAACCGATCCGACCCAGCGCTCACGCGGTGGAAATCGACTAGCGCCGTTTGCTAAGCGGCAACCAAACGCCGCACGCCTCTATACATTTTGCGCTTAAAAAGTTGACACGCCCGTTATCTCTTCGCGCCCACGCTTCGTGACGCAGTCTCTACTCGGGGCGGTTGCTGCCCTGGGGACATCTCATCATTGCTGGCGCTGCGGTGCCACGAAGGGAAACGCCATGTCGCTCATCCTGTTGATCATCGTCCTCGTCCTTGTGATTGGCGCCTTGCCGTCATGGCCTTATAGCCGCGGGTGGGGTTATTACCCCAGCGGCGGCCTGGGCCTGATCCTGCTGATCTTGTTGATCCTGCTGTTGATGGGTCGCATCTGACGATTCACCGATGCAGCGAGAGTAAGAACGAAGACGGCGCCGTCGTGCGCCGTCTTTGTTTTTGATCAGTTTCAGCGATTCAGCGTTCGGATCACTTTGGACTCTCAAGGGTTCGACAGGTCGTTCACTCCGCGAAACGCAGGATCGATGCCGTACACGTCCCCCACGGCACATCGCTTTGGCGTGACGTGGTGGAGGTTCCTGCATGTCGCTTCAATTCACGCTGGCCCAGCTGCCCCCTGCGGTGACGCTGCGTCGCTGCTGGACCAATGCCAGCTGGGGCTCGCGCCGGCTCGATGTCATGGTCGCCATTCCGGCTCGCAACGAAGCGGGCCGCATCGGCCGCTGCCTCGATGGTCTGGAACGTCAGGACACGCTGCGCCGTTTTGGCGTACTCGTGCTGGTCAATGGCAGCTCCGACGACACCTACGCCGAAGTCGTGGCGCGCGCGCGACGGCATGCGGCGTCGCCGCTCCTGGTGGTGGAGGCGCAGCTTCCGCCGGAGCGTTGTGACGCCGGCGCTGCGCGTTGTGTTGCCATGCATCTGGCGGGTCGCTGCCTGCCCAGCGGCAGCGGCGCGATCTTCACCACCGACGCCGACAGCGTGCCGCCATCGCGCTGGATTGCCGAGTACAGCGCGCTGATCCATGCGGGATACGACGCGGTGGCCGGCCTTGCACGACTGCTGCCGGAAGACATGGAAGACATACCGCGCTCGCTGCTGCAGCGCCGGATGGCGGAAACGCGTTATGAAGCCTGCCTGGATGCGCTCGAAGCGTGGCTGGATCCCGTCGCGCACAATCCATGGCCGCGCCACTACCAGGCCAGCGGCGCCAACCTCGCTTTGAGCGCTGCCGCGATGCACTTGGTGGGAGACGCACCGTGGCCTGCCTGTGGTGAGGACAAATCCCTGGTGCACGCGCTGGAGTTGCGCGATGGCCGCGTGCGGCATGACACCGTGCAGCAGGTGCTGACCTCCGGCAGGTTGTTCGGACGCGCGCGCGGCGGCATGGCCGATACCATGCGCAAACGGATACTGGAGCCCGATGCGCCGTGCGACGAGCGGCTGGAGTCGGTCGAACATGCCTGTTTTCGGGCTCGCACGCGGCGACTGCTGAGGGATTGCCACGCAGGACACCGCAGCGCCGAGCCGCTGGAAGCCTTGGCTGCACGCGTCCACCTCACTACGCGCACGCTGCAGGCAGCCTTGCGCACGGGCGGGTTCGGCGCCGCCTGGCGCGTGATCGAGAGCGCTTCGCCGCGGCTGGCGAGATGGCCATTGAACCCGTCGCAACTTTCCGCGCAGTGTTCGCGCGGCGAGGCCTTGCTTGCGCGCATGCGCATCCCGTATGCGCGACAGCACGATCAGCTCGCGGGGATCACGCCATGAATGCCATCGCGATGGAACGACCGTCGATGCAGCGGGACCAGATGCTCGCCATGCCGGCCGATCTTGAGTCCACGCTGGATCGGCTCGCGGCGGAAGACGACCGCACCGACAGCGCCCCCATCGATGCGCTGAAGTATCTCGTGCACTGCGGTGCCGCCACGGCCGTGCTGCCGGCATCGCTGGGCGGTGCGGAGTTCGGATGGTCACGGCATGCATCGCCCAGTCTTGGCGAATGGCTGAGGCGACTGGGTGCATCGCATCTCTCGCTGGCGCGTCTCTATGAGGGCCACGTCAACGCCTTCCAGCTGATCTGGACCTACGGCAACCGCGCTCAGCGCGATGCCGTGTGTCGCCATGTGGCGGAAGGTGGCTGGCTCGGCGTGTGGAATGCGCCCCATCCCACGGGCCCGCTCACGCTGTCGGGTTCCCACGATACGTACGTGCTCGATGGCCACAAGGCCTACGCGTCCGGTGCGGGCTTGATCAACCGGCCGCTGGTGACGGCGCAGCATGAGCGGCTTGGCTATGTGATGGTATGGCCCGCGGTCGCCTGCCAGGTGGGTGCGCGCGAAGAGTGGGAGATGCACGGCATGCGTGCTTCAGTAACGTTGCCGATTCGCTACCACGCGGCCAGCGTGGCGCCCGACGCCATCATCGGCGCCGACAATGACTACCACCGTGAGCCGATGTTCAGCGCGGGCGCCTGGCGTTTTCTCGCCGCCCAGTTCGGCGCGGGAGAGCGCCTCGGTCGACTCGCGGCGCTCGCGCTCACGCGCGCCGGTCGCGATGGCGATCCGCATCAGCGTGCACGCATGGCCGACGTGGCGATAGCCGTGGAATCGGCGGCGCTTTGGGTGGAGCGCGCACGCTGGGCGGCCGATAGCGATGCGTCTTGTGCGGAGATCATCCATATCGTGCGCATGGCCCGCCTTGCCGTCGAACGCCAGCTGCTCGAGGTTATCCAGTGGGTGCACCGGTCGGTGGGCCTTGCGGCGTTCCGGCGGGATAACCCGATCGAGCGCATCACGCGCGACCTGGAAACCTATCTGCGGCAGCCGGTACCGGATCTGGTCAGGGATCGCATCGGCGAGCACATGCTCAGCTCCGCGGTGCGCCCATGACGTATGCCCAGGCGATGCAGCGTTTGCCGCTGGTGGCGCCAGAAACCCTGCTGGCGCAGCGCGGGCTGATGGTGGTGGCGCCGCATCCGGACGATGAAACGCTGGGTTGCGGTGGCCTGCTCGCGTGGGCGGCGCGCTGCGATCTGTTGCGCCATGTGGTGTTCCTTACCGACGGTGAGTGCTCGCATCCCGATAGCGAGCGCGATATGGGAGCGATCCGCCGTGGCGAGGCGATCATTGCGGCGGCGCATCTGGGCCTGAAGCCATCGCATCTGAGTTTCATGGGCCTGCCCGATACCGGCCTGCTGACCCTGGGCGGCGAGCAGCGCTTGTGGGCGACGCATTGGCTACGCCATCTCGCCGCCGAACGCAGCCCCTGCCTGATCGTGGTCACCGCCGATACCGATCCCCACGGCGATCACCGCGCGGCCTGCACCCTGATCCTGGAAGCCACGCGCGGACTGCACGGCGTGGAGGTGATGACGTATCCGATCTGGAGCTGGCTGCTGCACGACGAGCCGGCGTCGGTCAGCGGCATCCGTGTCGATATCAAAGCACATCGTGCCATCAAGGCATCGGCGATCGAGGCTTACGCCAGTCAGCAAGGCCGCCTCTCGCTGGACGTCGATGGTTTCAAGATACCCGAGGAGTTATTGCGCCATGTCCACGCCGACACCGAAGTTTTCCTCCGCCCCCAGCTATGACCATGAGTTTTTCGAGCACTTGTATACCGGCCAGGTCGATCCCTGGTCGGTACTCACCAGTGCCTACGAGCGCGACAAATACGAGGCAACGCTGCAGGCGCTGAGCAAGCCGCGCTATCGGCATGCACTGGAGCTGGGTTGTTCGATTGGTGGGCTGACGCGCTTGCTTGCCACCCGCTGCGATGCCGTGACCGCAGTCGATACCAGCGCCACGGCGCTGCTGCGCGCCAGGCAGTTGTGTGACGCGCCGAACGTGACTTTCGTGCAAGCCCATCTTCCCGATGGCGACTGGGGAGGCTCGTACGACCTGGTGGTGTTGTCCGAAGTCCTCTACTACTTCTCGATACCCGCCCTGGTGCGGCTGGCCGACCGACTGTCCAAAGTGGTCACGCCCGGTACGGAATTCGTGGTGGCGCATTGGACGGGCGAGACCGACTATCCACTCACCGGCGATCGCGCCACCGAGCTGTTCCAAAGCCTGATGCGCGCCGACCTGCGCAGTCGCACGCGCCATCCCAAGTATCGGCTGGAGAGCTGGGTGGCGAACGGCAGCCCGTGACTGCGCACCTCACCCCGCGCGAGAGCGCACGCTAGACGTGCGCGTTCTTGGCGGCAGGCCGCGCGACAGCGGCCTCGACCACACGCACCAGATCGGCGCGACCGAATGGCTTGGGCAGACGCAGCACGTTCCTGGCCGAGCCTTCGGGCAGCTCCGCATAGCCGGACGCCAGGATGATGGGCAGGCCGGGCCAGCGCGACTGGACTTCTTCGATCAACTGCAGCCCGTTCATCACCGGCATCGCGTAGTCGGTGATCATCACGTCGAAAAACGTTTTCTGCGACAGCTGTTCCAGCGCCTCGCGCGCGGAATGCGCCTCGACGGTGACGTGGCCCAGGTCGTTCAACACCGCGGTGATGGTCATGGCGATCAGCGGATCGTCGTCCACCACCAGGATGCTTTGCGCGGTGGCGTTGGCCTCGGGCTCAGGCTCGGGCGCGCGTGTCGGCGCGGTGGCTGAGGTCCCGGCCATGGGAAGCCACAGTTCGGCGGTGGTGCCGCGTCCTTCCTGGCTGCGCAGCAGCAGGCGTCCGCCGGATTGCTCGGCCAGGCCGTGCACCATGGACAATCCCAGGCCCGTGCCCTTGCCGATGCCCTTGGTGGTGAAGAACGGCTCGGCTGCGCGCTCGAGCGTGGCGGGGTCCATGCCGTGGCCGTCGTCGGTCACGGAGAGGCTCACATAGTTGCCCGGCGGCAGGGCGGTGCGATGGCCGCTTTGCTCGATCGTCTCGTTCCTTGAAGTGATGATGATGTGCCCACCCTCGGGCATCGCGTCGCGCGCATTCATCACCAGATTGAGCAGGGCCAGTTCCAACTGGTTGCCGTCCACCAGGGTCTGATGCAGCGTGAGCGGAAACACCGTGTCGATGGTGATGGTGGGCCCGGCAGAGCGCTGCAGCAGGCTGCTGATCTCCTGCACGAGTGCGCGCAGATCGATCGCGGTGGGCTTGAGCTCCTGCTTGCGCGCGAACGCCAGCATGCGTTTGGTCAAGGCGGCACCGCGACGCGCACCGGCCAGGGCATTGCCCAGCAGATTGAGCGCCTGCGGATCATGCGTCAGACGCGGCTCCATCAACTCCAGGCTGCCGATCACCGCCATCAGCAGGTTGTTGAAATCGTGCGCCACGCCACCGGTGAGCTGGCCGATCGCCTCCAGCTTCTGGGACTGGAACAGCGCCTCGCGTGCGTCGGCGAGTGCGGCGTCGGCATCGCGGCGTGCGGTGATGTCGCGGGTGACCTTGGCAAAACCCACGTGACGTCCGTTGTCATCGGTGATGCGGTCGATGATCACGTGCGCCCAGAACGAGGTGCCATCCTTGCGCACGCGCCAGCCTTCGGCCTCGAAGCGACCCGTGCTCGCGGCGACACCGAGCGCGCGCTGCGGCTCGCCCGCGGCGCGATCCTCCAGCGTGTAAAACGTCGACAGATGCTTGCCGAGTATTTCCTCGCGCGTATAGCCCTTGATGCGCTGCGCGCCGGTGTTCCAGCTGGTGATGAAGCCGTCCTGGTTGAGCATGTAGATGGCGCAATCGCCGACGCCTTGCAGCAACAGGCGAAATTGCTCTTCGCTGTGGCGCAGGCGGTCTTCCGCCTGCTTGCGTTCGGTGAGGTCGCGCGTGACCGAGGCGTAGCCGATCGGCGTGCCGTCCGAGGTTTTCACCAGGTCGAGCACCATATTGGCCCAGTACTGCGTGCCATCCTTGCGGCAGCGCCAGCCCTCCGCTTCCACGCGACCTTCTTCGTAGGCGGTGACCAGCGCCAGTTCGGGTTCGCCGGCGGCGCGCGCCTCGTCGGTATAGAACATGCTCAGATGTGCACCCAGCACCTCGGACGCGGTGTAACCGGCACTACGCTCCGAACCGATGTTCCAGCTGGCAATGGTTCCATCCAGATTGATCAAACAGATGGCGTAGTCGACAACGGAGTCGACCAGCAGCTCGTACTTGTTTTGTCCCGTGGTGTTCAAGCGCCCCTCTTGGTACCGCGTAGGACTGGGTGGTCATTGTTTGTCGAGGAAACGTGTAGAACGCGTCAAATTCACGGGCTTGTTTGGTTGCTGCGTCCAGGACGCACGTCACGTGACCTGGCGCTGCCTCTTCAAGCCGTCAAAACCGATCGGTGCTCGCCAGATACCGCCATTGACCCGGCTGCAGGCGGGACATCGGGATGCGGCCGATGCGCAGGCGCTTGATCGCCAGCACTTTCAGTCCCACCGCGTTGCACATGCGCTCGACTTTCTCGATCGCAATCCGCTTCAAGGCGAAGCGCAGGTGGTTTTCGTTCTGCCAGCTCACCTTGATCGGCGGCAGCGCGTAGTTGTCGAAGCTGAGCCCATGGTTGAGCAAGGCGAGACCGTTGGGCGCCAGCTTGCCGGTCACTTCCACCACCAGTTCCTGCTCGATGCGGTCGAAGTCTTCTTCCAGGCGACGCTTGACCCGCCAGTCCTGCGTGAATACCAGCAGGCCACTGGCCGCGTCGGGCAAGGCCAGTGGCGACTCCAGTCGGGCGAAGTGACGCTTCAGCAAGCGCACGCCCGAGGCGTCGTCTTCGGCGTGGCTTTCCACGCGGACCAGCGCGCGAGCCTCATCGACCGTGACGCCGGCGGGCTTGTGCAATACCAGGGTGGCCGGTTCGGCGGGTTCCAGCTTGGCGTGCGGATCAATCTCGATGCGCTGTTCCAGCACCTTGAATTGCGGCTCTTCCACGGTCACGCCGTCTACGCGCACCCAGCCGCCTTCGATATACATTTCCGCCTCGCGTCGCGAGCACTGGGTCAGGGCGGCGACACGTTTGGCGAGGCGTTCGGGTTCGGTCATCAGCGTTGCCAGGGAGGGATGTGCGCCATTATAGGCGCTGCGGTGCCGGGCGGAGCCCGTCTTCGCAGCCGGCTGGGGCGTCGCCCTGTGGTGGCATCGTGTCTTCAGGGACGATCAGAGCAGGGGGCAAGCCATGTCGGATCACGAATCGATGAAGGAGGCGCGGCCTGTGGGTCCCGAGCGACGCATCGTCGCCATTGATGTGTTGCGGGGCGCGGCGCTGTTCGGCGTGCTCTGCGTCAATCTCATTAATGAGTTTCGGGTGTCCATTTTCCAGCAGTTTCTTCCCGCATCCACTGACGGTTCCTGGCTGGATCATGCCGTCCAGGCGACGGTGAGCATCGGCATGGAGTTGAAGGCCTTCGCGCTGTTCTCCCTGCTGTTCGGTGTGGGCCTGGCCATTCAATTCGAACGACTGGCAGCGACCTCGCGCCGTCTCCCGCTGCTGAGCCGGCGACTGCTGGTGCTGCTTGGGCTTGGCCTTATCCATCTGTGCTTTATCTGGAACGGCGATATTCTCACCGAGTACGCGCTGGTGGGCTTGCTGGCCTTGCCCTTCCTCTATGCGTCAAACCGCGTTCTTGCCGTGGCAGCCGCGGTCGCCCTCGCGATCTATGCGGCCTTGCCGTTCTGGCTGCCGGATACGTTCTTCTGGCCGAGCGGCGTCTCGCTCCAGCAGTATGTGCAAACGGCTACGGCGGTGTATGCAGGCGGCACATGGGCGGACGTCATCCGCTTCAATCTCGCTGAAATACCGCATTTGATACCGCTGCATGTGCTCGTCGCACCGCGCACGTTCGCGTTGTTCCTGCTGGGTGTGATGGCATGGCGAAGCGGTCTGCTGCGACATCCCGAGCATTATCGTCGCCTGCTTGTCGGCATGGCCGTGGTGGGTGTGGTCTTGGGATTCGCTATGAATTTGCTGGATCCATCCTCGGCTTGGCGCAGCTGGGCGCCGGTCATCTCGGTGCTGAACACGCTGGGCCCGTTGGTGCTGGCGATCGGCTACGGGGCTGCGATCACGGTGCTTTATATGTTCACCCGGGCCGGCCGTGTGCTTGGTGTGCTGGGTCCACTCGGTCGCATGGCCTTCAGCAACTACCTGGCCCAGTCGTTGATCTTCGGCTGGATCTTCTTCGGCTATGGATTGGGTCGCTTCGGCCAGATGAGTCCATCGCACGCCATGTGCCTTGGCGTAACCGTCTATGTGTTCCAGATCATGGCCAGCCGGTGGTGGCTCAGGCGATACCGTTTTGGCCCGATGGAGTGGCTGTGGCGAACGCTCATGTACCGCGCTCGGCAGCCCTGGCGGCGCTCGACCGACACGTATGGCGAAGAGAGCGCTGGCGCCGCGTCCGAGCTGAAGTAGACTGCCGACCAGTCCATGAGTCACCGACCGCTCCGCTCTCGCTGAAACCACCATCGCACGCACACGAAGGAGTTTGGCATGGCCAGGCAATTGCTCCTGAAAGCGCTCGCCCTGATGTTCACCGGCGCGTGTCTGTACTGCGGCCTCACGGCCACGGATTTCCACGCGCTGACAGTCGGTGCTGCCGACGAGTCCACGAGCTGGCCCAAGGTGATACTCGCGGTTGCCTTCGGCATAGCGGCCGTCACTGCGCTCTACTTGTCCGCTCCGGCGAAAGAAAAAGCGTCGGAGCGCTGAAGAGGGCGGTCGGCTGAAAAAGTGGCCCGCCGGGAAGCAGCTCCCATCGCGAGGCGGGAAAGGATCCAGGGGGCACGGAAAGCCAACCCCGGCGTTACGTGCGCCAGGTGGCACTTCTAGGCTGATCGATCTCATTGCGCACCCAGGGATGCCGTGACAGGATTTCCCATTCGATCTCGCGGTTGCCATCGCCCTCGCAAGCTACGGCGTCGTCCTCAAGCAAGGGCAGGTGGTACCGGTGGGCGAAGGTGCGACGTGAGCTGCCGGCTTCCGACCCGGAGCGGACGGTCGTAGTCATCGCGTGGAAGCAGATCTATCCAGGGAGCAGGGGGATCAATGCAGCCTGAAGGTTTGAAAGTCATCATCATTGCCGTCATCGCCATGGCGCTCTTCGGTGCGAGCTTTGTTGGTTACATCGCCCATCTGAAGAAGGTCGCTCCCGCAAAAAGCGATCCCGCCTGGCAGGTGACCGGTGTCGACGCGGACAAGCGCTTTGCCAAATTGGACGGCAGGGCCAATCTGAATTTCGTGGCACTTACTGCCTGCTTTGGCGTCATGGCTTATCTTGCCTTCGATGCAATCTATGCCCTGCGGGTCATGTTGCTTCCGCCGGCCGTGATGACCTTTCCCATCTCACATGCCTTCCTTGTGCTTGCTGCGCTATTCGCCGGAGCCGGCGTGGCTTGTATGGTCTTCTGCGCCTGGGCTCGTCGCCGCTGGGGCGAGGACGCGCGTTGGTATATCTCTTATGTGTCCGTACGACGATATGAGTGCGACTACGAACGACTGTGCCGCGGACTGGGATCCGCGCTGGTTGTCCTGGTCCTCCTGATGCTGCCGCTGGGTCTCAATTCGTACGTGCAGGTCCGTGAATCGGGATTTGCCATCCACCCGTTCCTTGCCCTTCGCGAGCAGGTGCATCCCTACGCCGATATCGATGGCATAGCTACGTCGGCGAAGTTCATTGCACCCAACGGACGAATCCGCCATGAGCGCGACTACGTCGTTCACTTCAAGGACGGCACGCGCTGGGTCGCGAGCAACCTGCCGTCGGGCGAGATCTACGACCGCGTGCAGGTTGCCAAGACACTGGCCGCAAAGGCGGGTGTGACCATCGTCGAGGTGCCGATCTTCAAGACCGGCGATGTGTACAACTAATCCCTGCACTGGATTGAGATAGAGATTGTGGTTGATGACACCGGCGAAGAAATCGTAACTACGTTCAACGTAAGCGAGATGGCGGAGTTCTGCGGCGTACAGGCCGGCATCCCTGAGCACATTCAGGTCGACAAAAAGACAGGACGATGTCTGTTTGATCTGCCTCATCTATGAAGTGGAAATGGGCCTGATGAGAGGTCCGCTTGCGACCCAACCCTGACATTGAATTATCGGATCGGCTGGAGGGGCGGGGCGGTGCCGGCATGGAATGAACAACAGCTCAGTGCGGGGTGTCCCGCGTCGGGAAACCAACAGGAGAAGGACAATGGCATCACGGGCTCGGAAACTTTTGCTGGCCGGAATAGCGTTGTCAGCGTTCATTGTGCAGTCCGTCGCTGCAAAGGGTGGCCCGGACGCGCCACTTGTCGCAGCAGGCTCCGCGTACGACGGGCCCGCTGCGCAAACCTTCACCATGTCCGAAGTTCGGCATTTCCTCGAAAAAGCAAAACAAGCCGAGATCATCAAGGATTCTCTCGAGCGCTGCCTTTCTTATCCAGATCCGCCAGGAAGTCATTGGTCGCAGGCCGCGACACGCGCGTATTGCGTCTACAGCTTTCAGACGATGAAGCGCTATGAGGAAGTCAGGTCACTGATACAGAGCGGTCACGTGGCGGAATTGGATCAATACTTCGCTGATGCGTTGGAAAAGCAATTGACGCAGCCAGGTTCCGCGGGACTGCTGGATCATATCTATGACACAGTCTTTAAGGCTGCGAATGCCAGTCAGACGCGTGCGACAACTGAATCATGGAAGGAGCAGTCGCCCAAAAGCGCTTTCGCTTACGCCGCAAGCGGTCGTTCTTACCTGGCGATGGCATGGATGGCGCGCGGGGAGGCGTCGGTCGGCAACACGCCCTCAGAGAACTTCAGAGCAATGCATAGGTGGCTGGCACTGGCAGTCGCCGACCTCGATAAAGCGATTGCCTTGAACCCCCGCGTCATGCCGGCCTATTCGACCATGATTAGAGTAGCCATGCTAAATGGCGATGACTCATACGCCGCGGAAGCGATGAGGATGGGTCTGGCGATTGAACCGGCGAACTATTCGATTTATGAACAATTGGTTTGGATGTCAGAACCGAAATGGGGTGGGTCTCTCCAGGAAATGAGGAGCATCGTCAGCGCTGCGCAAATGCATGCCAAGGACAATGCATTGTTGGAGCTCCTTCTGCCACTTCCTGGGCTATACGACGCGAACCTTGGTGAATGCAACTGCGAAGGGTCTCCGGACCCGGGGGCGTACAGGATAGTGCTCGACAAGGTGACTGGCAGCGACTATCTCCAAGGTGCGGCAGAAGAAGCGCGAGTGACCGGCTTCGCGAATTTGGCCGTGGTCTACCAGTCCGAGGTGCTCAGATTCAACCCTGCGAATGAGTACGGGAGACTTCGGCGGGCAGACAATCTTGCTGCCTATGACGAGGGCTCCTGGGCGCGGGAGGAAGCCGGCAAGAGTTCGCCTGACTCCATCCAGCTCGGGACTACGGCCAAGGCGTACGGCGACGCCTATCGGTCACTGGGAGAGGCCAAGCTGGCAGAGAAGGGCTATTTGCGAGCCATTGCGATCAACGCGTCCGACAAGGAAGCGCGCTTTGCGCTAGGCATGCTGTATGTCTACTCGACTCATCAGTGGGAAAAGGGCTGGGCCTTGGCCAATCAGTTAATCCAGGATGTCCCGAACGATCCCAAAGGGTGGTTGCTTCGCGCGCGGATACAGCGCGATCAGCCACGTCCTGGGTTGCAGGACACAGTGAGTTACTTTATTGCGCATTTCGCGGCTGATCCGCGCAAGCAGGGGCAAGTTGAAGAAATGAAGATGCTTCTCGTGCCGAAGGGTCAGGAGGCTGCGTATAAACCACAGTCAGCGCACTAGCGAAGCGTCCACTCCGACCCAAAACGGACATATGGACGGACCAATATCTGAGGGGATGGAGATGCAATTCGGCAGTGTAGATGGGTTCCTTTACGTAGCCCGCATTACTGGGCCAACGCACAACCTATTGCAGCTCCGACTATCCAAAGCCGCTGTGTCTTTTGTGATTTGCGAGGAACTGCGTGCAACGGGCGGTTGCAAGCATGAAAAGCTGGGCCGAGCAAAGATTGAGGACTCAGTGAGAGTGGGCGTCACTTCGGCCAACGCTGCATTTGGTACGGAGCTCCATCCCACTGACATAAGGTTTGTGGCCAATGACACGGGTCCGGAAGACGTGTATCGGCTCTTGGCGGAGGCGATCGTATCTAAGGTTGCCGCAGGCGAGCTCGTGGTTGAATAAGGTCCGCTTTCGACCCAAAGTGACCTTCCTCAAGGGCCATGAACGAGCATTGATGGGTCTGCTTTCAAGCAGTTCCGGGCCTCGATCTCGTCGGGGAGGGTACGGATGGTTCACCTGCCAGGCTGGGTTCCGATTCCGCAAGCTCAAAGCAGCAAGCTGTACATGAGCTCGACGAAAGGACGAACCAGCTTTCCGACACCTCAACAGGGAGCAGTCACAATATGCACAAGGCATGGACAATCAGGTGCATTCAGGCTCTTTCTTTGATGCTATGTATAGCCACTTTTACGGCTGTGGCAGAAGATCTATCCGCGTCCCCGGGCAATCTTCCCGCACGCTACACCGAAGCGTTCAAACTCTACAAAGCTAAGCAATACGCCGAGGCCGCTGCCATCCTGGAGCCATTTCTCAAGGCCGGTGCGGAGGGCATGGATGAGCGTTGGAATCTTGCCATGTACGACCTGGCATGCTTCGAGGCTCTGGCAGGTCGCAAGGAGCTGGCGATAGATGCTTTGATGGCCTGGGAGGCCAAGGGTGGTAGTGGGTCCGCGGAGCATTTGGCCACCGATACGGATCTCTTGTCACTCCATGGAGACCCTCGCTTCGTGCAACTGGTCGAAGCGGCCCGCAACCAGGAGCATCTGTGGGCGCGCGAGCCTGGACAGGGGCTGCCAGCGGTACCGGATCTGAACGATGACGCAAAGGTGGCGGGGCTGTCCGTGGTGTGGTCGGAGGCGCGCTTCAACTTTGCCTTCTTCGATCGGCAACCGGGCCTGGACTGGAACCAGGCCTATCTGGACTTCCTGCCCAAGGTGCGTGCCACCTCAACCACCGAGGAGTATTACCGCACGCTGATGCGGTTCGCCGCCATGCTCAAGGACGGCCACACCAACGTGTATCCCCCTGAGGCCCTTCAGGACGCCTTCTACGGCAAGCCTGGGTTGCACACCCAGCTGGTAGAGAGCGCGGTCGTGGTGACGAACGTGGATGACCCGGCATTGCTCACGCAGCGGTGGCGGGTAGGTGACGTGTTGCTGACGATCGACGGGGAAGACATCCGACGCTATGCGGAGCGACAGATTGCGCCTTACCAGAGCTCGTCCACGCCACAGGACTTGCAGGTTCGTACGTTCGACTACGCCTTGCTCAGCGGGCACGCAGGCAGCCAGATCCATGTGAGCGTGAAGACGGCCGCGGGCAAACTAGAGGCGCGGAGCCTGACGCGACTTGCGCTAGCGGACAGGGCGGCGTTCAAGCGAGAGCGCGCTTCGTTTCAGCAAAGGCCGGACGGTATCGCCGTGCTCACCATCAACGAGTTCGAGGACACGGAAGGCACCAAGACGTTGCTGGCGAACCTGCCCAGTATCAAGGTGGCCAAGGGGCTGGTGATCGATGTCCGCGCCAATGGCGGCGGCAGCACGCCCGTGGACCTGCTGCAGGTGCTGGCCAAGGAACCGATCCGCGGCCCCCTAATCCGCACCCGCAGTTATCGCGCCGCCGACCGCGCGCGTGGCGCGCTGCCCGGCTGGACGGACCTTCCTGCGTTCCAGGCACCCGTCGACCCGGTCCACCACATCGATGTGCCGGTTGCGGTGCTGACCAGCGCACATACCTTTTCCGCAGCGGAGGATTTCGTGGCGATGTTCAAATCCATGCACCGGGGCATAACGGTGGGTGAGACCACGGCGGGAAGCACCGGGCAGCCATTGTTCTTCCAACTACCCGGTGGCGGCAGCGCGCGCGTTTGCACGCGCAATGATCGTGCGCCTGATGGGACCGTGTTCGAGGGGGTGGGCCTGCGCCCGGACATCGAAGTTTCGCCTACCGTGGAAAGTATCCAGCGAGGCAGGGACATCGCTTTGGAGCGCGCGGTAAAGGCGCTGTTGGTCGCCAAGTGACGAGGCGCCCTGGCGTCTGAAACGATACGTGATCAACCGGCTGAAGTCGCAACCTAAAGCGGACATGCCTAAGGCTGGTTTCCACGCATTGTCACCAAACCACGGAGTGGCCTTGTATCGTGCGGATTAGACGAATTCTTGGAGTCGCTGCGGCGCTGGGATTATCATCCTGCGCATCGATGAACCCGTATACAGAAGCAAGCAAACACATGCTCCGGCACTATCAGGCAACTTTCTGCTGGGCGCCGTCGAATGCCGGAAAGTCGGCCGATGCTTGCCAGAGCGATGCAGCGGCACCAGCCTTTAACGAGTGCATGGAGAAGCTTCGACCGACAGGACATTGGTGGTATCCGGACGAAGAAACAGCCGACGCCAACCTGACCCTCTGCATGGAAGAAAAGGGGTGGCAGCGGCTGTTTATCGAAGGCGTGATCCTGGGATGAATTCAGTAAAGTGCGGATGTCCGCTTTCGACCGATGGTGTTGAAAAAGTCGTCATTTCGCCAGTGGCTCGTCGGTCCGATGATGAGTTGGTCGGTTCCCAAGTGAAGAATCGACAGGCAAACGCTCTGGCTCTGTCATGCGGGGACCACATCGATCCCTTTGGTC